>CAWUKV010000055.1:0-25879 GCA_963923025.1 uncultured bacterium | reverse complement strand
TGATAACCACAAAAAAGGGAGCCGACATGTCGGCTCCCTTTTTTGCATTACCTGTGTTATGGCCATCGCCATTTACGTTAGGACACCGAGTGGGGTGATCCCATTTGGCATACAACGAAATGACGTCGCAGCCTTGTCCTAACGAATCTGGCGGCTGCTATAGATTCGTAGTATCTATAGCAGCTTAGCTAGCTGTGTACCAGGTCACATCCTTACCCTTGGTTGCCCAAAACATATCGTGAATCTTCTTCACGGCGTCCATCAGCTCAGTGGCGTGCTGTTCGCTGACTTCAACCTTACAAGCAGAGCATAGCTTAGCAGCCTTCCAGAAGGTGTCGTGCAGGTCAGGGTACTGGTCTAGGTGTACGGGCTTGAAGTAGTCCGTCCACAGAATCAGCAGATCCTCTTTAGTCTTTTGAGCCTGTTCTTCTTTGACCGCAACGTAGCGAGAAAGCGTGTTGTGATAAGCGATCATCGCAGACTGGTCGCCATCAGCAGGCTTTTCCAGCGCGTTGATCTTTTTGGTCATGGATAGCACTGCCTCAGCGGTAATACGAGCCGCGGAAGGATCATATACGCCACAAGGGCCGTCGCAGTGGGCATGAACCTGAGGTGCAGGAAAACAAGCGTTCAGTGCAGAAATAACTGAGTTGAGCATAGTGTCTACAACGATTGGTAGGTTGTGTCTGGTTAGACCCGTTCGGGCTACCGTGTTCTGCTCTTACCGTAGGGTATTCGGCAGCAGCTCACAAGTAATCAGTATACTTCCCGCCCCTTAGACCGCCCGCAGCTTCAGATAATGTTAAACCTGTATACACTTGTACTGGTTCGGGCACACTGAGCTACGGGGTTTAGACAAGCGCAACTGAGACATGAACCAGAGAAGACTGCGGCCAACGGCAATCTCCTGCCTACGACACTTGGGCCACCTATCCGCACTGCTGTTACTCCCCGCGTGCGGCATGGTAACGGCGCTCACCTCAGATGCGGATCCCAACGCCGCCCTGCCGCCCTGCGTCGATAGCGTTTGCATCTGCGGCGACTTTCGCACCCAGGCGGATGCCCAGCTCGTCCTAGACAGTTTTTGGGATGACCAGTACGGGCTCGACGGGGACAGCAATGGGGTTGCCTGCGAACGTCTGCCAGATGCTGTTGCTCCCCCAGATCGCGCCACCTATTTTTCGAACAACCCACACCTCGCCTTGGGTAACCCCAGCAACGCAGCCCAGACAAACCCCAACAACTACCTCATCGAAAAAGATGAATACGCCCTGGCCTACAGCGCCGAGCGAGGCACACTGCTGTGGGCCGGGTGGCAGGTCAGTGTTGACTGGTTGGGGCGTACCGGACGACAGGATGACTTTCGTCCAGACGGAGCGCTACCCCAAGAGATTTACCCGGTCAGACCGAGTGATTACAGCGGCTACGACCGAGGCCATATGGTGCCCTCTGGCGACCGCACCGTTAGCCCGCAGGTTAACTCTGAAACCTTCTTAATGACCAATATTTTTCCGCAAACCGCCGCCAACAACCGCGGCCCCTGGCGAGAACTGGAAAACTACGGCAGAGACCTGATCTATCAGCAGGGCAAATCACTCTATGTATTAGGCGGCATCTACGGCCAGCGTGACACCTTAGCCGCAGACAAGATCACTGTCCCCAGCCGCACCTGGAAAGTCATCTTAGTTTTTGACAAAGTCAACCCAACCGCCGCAGATGTCAACACGCAAACCGACGTCATCGCTGTAGACATGCCGAACGCCCGACGGCTAGACGACCAGTGGCAAACCTACCTGACCAGCATTGATCGCATCGAGCTAGCCACTGGCTACGACCTACTGTCTGAAGTGCCAGAAGACATCCAGGCAGTCATTGAGGCGAGGCGTTAGGTAAAGGTTGCAGAGGAGGCGCGATCGCATCCCCGCATTCAAGCGGTGAATACTTAACACAAGCCCTATGAATAGGGCCGCACGCTGACCTGCGATACAGTAAGGGCTCACCGCTGCTCCGTCCTCGGCTCATCCTATGGATCAACCTGTTCGCACCGTTGGCATTCTCATCTTTCCACAGGTCGAAGTGCTAGATTTTGCCGGTCCCTTTGAAGTGTTTTCTCGTACCCGACTAGAGGGTGGAGTGGCCTCGCGTCGGGATAACAAAAGCGCACCCTTCGACGTTTTCACCATCGCAAAAGAGGCGGGAGTACTGGAGGCTGTCGGCGGTCTGCAAGTCATCCCCACCCAAACCTTCGCCACTGCCCCCCCAATCGACATTCTCGTGGTACCCGGTGGCTTTGGTACCCGTCCGCTCCTACAAGATTCAGAAACCCTCAGCTGGATTCAGTCCGTTGGTCAGCAGGCCGAACAGCTCACCTCCGTTTGCACCGGGGCACTATTGCTAGCCCAGCTCGGCTTCCTCAAGGGCAAGCAGGCTACCACCCATTGGGGTGCCTTAGACTTTCTCAGCAAAATTGATCCATCCATCAATGTTCAGCGAGACCAACGGGTCGTAACCGATGGTGTCATCACCTCAGCGGGCGTATCCGCAGGCATTGACATGGCCTTCTCCGTAGTTGAAGCCCTGTGCGGCAAAGCCGTCGCAGACGAGACTGCCCACTATATCGAATTCCTCAGACGTAGCTAGCCCCCTGGCCGACTCCCCTGACCTGTCACATCAGGGTCTAAACACTAGGTTCAAAACATCAGCAGCGTTTGCCGTACGCAGGCCATGCTTAAAGCAGGACTGCGTTACGTTGAGGTGCCTTACGTTTCAACAACCTGCGTTCTAATGCCGAGAGGGGAACTGTCCTGGAGTTGCCCCAACGCATAGATCACAACTTCAACCTCACCGACTCGGAAGACCCGAGGATTTTCTAGCGTGTCTAGATATTGCTGGAGCTGCTGAAATCGAGCTGCTCGAGCCCGTTCGGCCTCACCAAACCAGTCCTGCATCCGAGCGACAGTCTTAAACAGCTGCTCCAGCGAAATACGTTCAATCGCAGTTTCTGCCCCATGCCCCGCTTGCTTCAAGAGATCTGCTTCTGTTAAGGGATGACACACCTCAGTCCAGTGGACCACCTCGACAGGATAATCAGCTTCACTGGGCCAGTGAAGGCCCTCGCATAGCGACTGAAGCTGCTGTACGGGCTGGCAGTCTGAAGATAGGGCATCGGTTGATGACATCGGATCCATCCGTAAGGTGGCCTAATACGCTACGGTCCAAGCTGCCCCAATGGGCCTCAAAAGTTTGCCTATAAATGTAGAGATCCAGTGGTAGAGAACCGAACCTGATATCAGACGTCTGTTTGTTACCCTATCAGCAATGGCGGTGACAGCCCTGTGTTTCAATATCGGCAGCCCAGCGCCGAGGTCACAGCGGTAAACCTACAAACGACGCAAAACGCAAGAGGGCAAGGTATGGCAGCAACTGACTTCAAAGACTACTACGACATTCTGGGAGTCAGTAAGACGGCAAGCGCTGATGAGATTAAACGCGCCTTTCGGAAGCTAGCGCGCAAATACCATCCTGACGTCAATCCAGGTGACGCCAAAGCCGAAGCTAAGTTCAAAGAAGTCAACGAAGCCAATGAAGTCTTGTCAGACCCCGACAAGCGTAAAAAGTACGACCAGTTTGGCCGCTACTGGCAGCAGGCCGGACGGGGCGGTGGCCCAACACCGGGCTCGGCTGACTACGGCGGCTTTGACTTTAGCGACTATGGCAGCTTTGACGAATTCATCAACGAGCTGCTAGGCCGGTTTGGTACAGGCTTTGGCGGTTCCCCTGGCGGTGGGCGCAGCTATCGCTCCAGCGGTTCCCCCTACGGCAGCGGCGGCTTTGGGGGTACCAGCAGCGGTTTTGGCGGTGCTGGTACCAGCTTTGACCCCCGCGCGGCTAACGCCAACTTCGACCAAGAAGCCAACATCTCTCTCACCATGTCCGAAGCCTTTAAGGGAACGCAGAAAAAGCTGCGTATCGGTGGCGATGTGGTTGAAGTTCGCATTCCCCCAGGGGCCAAACCAGGCAGCAAAATCCGCTTACGGGGCAAAGGCCAAATGAACCCCTACAGCAAGCAGCGTGGCGATGTTTACCTGGTCGTTTCCATTCAGCCCCATCCCTTCTTTCAGTTCGAGGGGGATAATCTCACCTGTGAAGTACCCATTGCTCCAGATGAGGCGGTCTTAGGTGCCAAAGTAGACGTGCCCACGCCCGACGGCAGCGTTACCGTCAACGTCCCGGCAGGTATCCGTTCTGGTCAGTCCCTGCGGCTTAAGGGCAAAGGCTGGGTCAAACCCAAAGGCAAACGCACCGATCAGCTGGTCAAGATTCTGATTGATACCCCGAAACAGGTCAGCAGCGATGAAAAGGCACTGTACGAACAGATCCAAGCTGCTCGCGCCTACGATCCTCGACAGGGCCTACCGACAGCTGGGCTGTAGATAGGGCATTAGCCAATTTTCCAAACCGATTTCAGCGTTTCTAAAAAGGCAAACACTGCCGGGGGCTGAAGCGACTCTTTCAATAACAGCACACCAATCACCCGCTCGAAGGGCACTGGCAAGTCTACCACCACCACATCTTCTGGAATCGGTTCAGCCGCCAAACGGGCCATAATTGCCGCCCCCAGTCCTCGGCGGACCATGCTGACAATGGTGGAGTCTTCCTTGACTTCGTAGGCAAAGTCCACCATCTGTTGGTTCCGCTTCAGGTATTGCTCGACGTTGTAGCGGCAGCCGTCGCCCACGGGTGTCTGAATCAGCGGATATTGACAGAGCTGCTCCCAAGTAAGCTTTGGTGGCGCGTCGGTCTCACCGGGGGGCAGCAGCACCACATACTGGTCGTGCAGCAGCTTCCAAGTATCAAAATCGTCGCTGGTTGGCAGATAGCTGAAGCCAATATCGGCCCGACCCTGCCTCAGGGCATCTTCTGCCTGGTGGAAGTGGCTAAACTCGCTAATCGTGATGGTGATGCCGGGGTACTGCTTACGAAACTGCTCAATCGCAGGCGGCAAGAAATGAGTCGCCACGCTACGAAACCCAGCTACACGCACCTGACCCGACCGTAACCCCTTAGCCAGCTGCGCTTTCTGAGTAATTGTTTCCAGCGTTTCTAAAACCCGCTTCGCCTCTACCAGTACATCACTGCCTACCGGCGTCAGCACGGCCCCCTGGCGGCCTCGGTTCAGCAGAATGACGCCCAGCTCGTCCTCCAGAGTTGCGATCGCATGACTAATAGCCGACTGAGACAGGTCCAGCTGCAGTGCGGCATCGCTAAACGTGCCGTAGGTTGCGATCGCAACCAGCGCCCGTAACTGCGACAGCTTAATTCGATTCGGATTAATCTCAGCCATGCAGCAGTAGAGACAAAGGAATCACACACCCTTGATATTGCCTTAGACTGCTAAATCTAGACGAGATAGTCCATCGATTTTTTTCATACAAATTTGGCACCCAGTAACTTGATTTGTCAGGGTTACATTAGATACTCTGTAATGCTGGGAAGATAGCTTGCAATGCTGGAATGCTCTTGCCCATGGCCTCACTGATTACTGTCCGTCCCGAGGGTCTCTACTGTGAGGCAGGCGGTTTCTACATCGACCCCTGGAAGCCAGTAGAAACGGCGCTCATCACCCATGCCCATTCTGATCATGCCCGGTCCGGTTCCGACCAGTACTATGCCACCCAAGTTTCCGAAGGCATCCTGCGCAAACGCCTGGGCCAAGACATTGCTCTCAACGGCGTGCAGTACGGCGACAAGCTCAAGTTAGGCAACACCTGGGTCTCCTTTCACTCCGCCGGTCATGTCCTGGGGTCAGCCCAGGTCCGCGTCGAACATAAAGACGAAGTCTGGGTCGTTTCTGGCGACTACAAACGCTGCGCCGACCCCACCAATGCCCCCTTCGAAGTTGTCGAATGCGACGCCTTCATCACCGAGGCCACCTTCGGCCTGCCCATTTACCGTTGGGAAACCGGGCAAGCCACCGCCGAGCAAATCTACCGCTGGTGGCAAAACGACACAACCCGTCCGTCACTGCTGTTCTGCTACTCCTTTGGCAAGGCACAGCGCGTCCTGGGTGAACTGACTCACTTCACCGACAAGCCCGTCTATGTCCACGGCGCAGTCCACGCCCTCACCGAAATTTACCGTCAGGTCGGCATCGAGATGGTCCCCACCGTCCCCACCTCAGAAACCGAGAAAAGCTACAAATTCCAGGGCGATCTAGTCATTGCGCCCCCCTCCGGCCACCGCTCGTCTTGGATGAAGCGGTTCAAACGCCCCCAAACGGCCTTTGCTTCGGGGTGGATGGCCGTTCGTGGCGCCCGCCGCCGTCGCGGCTACGAGCGCGGCTTTGTCCTCTCAGACCACTCAGACTGGCCCAGCTTGATTCAAACTGTCAAAGACACCAAGGCCAAGCAGGTCTATGTCACCCACGGGCAAACCGAAGTGCTGTCTCGCTACCTGCGCGAACAGGTCAACGTCGATGCCGTACCGCTAAAGACTTTGTATGAGGGCGAAGGCGATATTTAACCGTCTCAGCCTACGTGATCAATCACCACAAAAGTTAACCAGGAACACTTTTTGCCAAGACGCATAGGCTAAGTTAATCCTTAATAGAAATAAAAGGTTTGAGCACTTCGGGTTATGTGTCCGCCGTCAGACTGCACCACGAACGCCAAACTGGTCTATAGGAGCTTGGCAAACGTCTATGAGCTATAGCTTTGACATTGTTGGCGTTGATTCGGTGTGGAATTTTTTCCAGTATCAGCAAAAAGTAGAACAGTCTCGAGATCGCAGCTGCGCCTATGTAGGCAGTTACGAATGTACCCTCGACGGCTTTATTGCAGCAACCAACCTTGTCCACCACAAGCCAGACTGGGACTGGGACGCCGTCGCCGCGCAAATTGTTAACTTCTGGCTTAAAGACAGCAACGGACTTTCTCGCTGGCGACAAGAACTCGCCCAAGCCGAAGAGACTTGCCTCATCGTCGGTCGCGTTGCCAACTTTGGCCTGTTACGCAACGAACTGGAAACGCTGTTTGATCGGTAAGCTATCTCTCTTCAAACCCCATAGCAGCCGCCAGATCCGTTAGGACAAGGCTGCGACGCCCTATAGCTCTACGCCAAGCGGGACTACCGTACTCGGTGTCCTAAGCTATAGGGTGCTAGCTATAAAACCTCCGCCACAAGCCTATTCACAGCCGCCTCGGACACCCTACGGTTCAAAGTACGCGTGACTCAAGCCCGGTACCGCATGAACCTTAGCTATCGCATCCCCAGCTTGTACCACAAGCCCATCCCCACCAGCCTTTGTTCTCACATAGCCCAGGCCCACAGCAGTTCCGTCGGGCAACGCCGCTATGCTTCTGACCTCACCGACCTTCTCGCCATCTAGCGTCAGCACCGTTTCCGGCGCTACGGCTTCACTTAGCGCAAGTCCCCACAGTCGCTTCTTTACACCCTGATAGGTGTTCAGTCGGGCAATGGTCTCCTGGCCGATATAGCAGCCTTTGTTGAACGACACTGCTGACCATAAACCGGCTTCCAAAGGGTTATCGTCTTCCGTCAGCTCTCGACGGGGCAACGGAAGTCCCTGCTCAATCCGGAGCTGTTCCACGTCGGCGTCAGGCAATGTCAGAATGTCGCCGATCGCGCTCAATACAGCGTCAGCATCTGCCCGATTCCCCACCAGTGTGTAACCCGGTAGGGCCAAGCTATTGTCTGCCGCAACAGTCACTGCTCTATTAGCTATCGTGATTGGCTGGTGAGCGTAAGGCAGCTCAGGTAAGTCCGCTTTTACCAGCGTTGTCAGCCTCTCTTCAGCCTGTGGACCCACCACAGACAAAACAAATGTTTCTTCGGTAATGTCTTTAGGCGTTACCTTATCGGCAAAAAAGATGTACCGGTCCATCCACTCCACCAGGGTCGAAGCCATCCCCGGTGACGTCAGCAGCAGCACGTCTGTCTCTCTCACATAGGCTGAGACCAGATCCAGCGTCCGTGCCGTAGACGTAACAAACACCGTACCGCAACCCTGTCCCGGCGACAGCGACTGTAGGTCATTGGTGGTCTGATTGTGAAGAAACCGCATCCGATCATCCCCCGTGACCGCAATACAGCCCCATTCGCTGCGGTCTAGCAACGCCACCGCCGTTCTCGCCGCTGCAATTCCTACCGACATTGCCTACACCCCAGTGCCCACCAGCATCCGCTCCGACTGCTGCGGGTGCAGCGCCTCGCCCTTCTGCATGGCACTGTATAGACGGTTCAGCGCCTGCATATAGGCATCCGCCGAGGCCACCACAATGTCCGTATTCGCCGCATGCCCCGAGTAAATCCGCTCCCCTTGCTTGAGGCGGATTGTTACCTCACCAATGGCATCAATCCCCGCCGTCACCGACTGGACTGAGTACTCAATCAGGTCATTGGGAATGTTCACAACCCGGTTAATTGCCTTGTACACGGCATCTACCGGTCCAGTCCCAATGGCCGCATCCATCAGCTCTTCACCGTCCGGCGTGTGAATGGTCACCGTAGCTGTAGGGCTAGCGCTGCTGCCGCAGGACACCTGCACCAGCTCCAGCCGGAAGTGCTCGATCACCTGTTGGGTTTCATCCCCAACGATCGCCTCCAGGTCGCGATCGCTAATTTCCTTTTTCTTATCCGCCAGTTCCTTAAAGCGAATAAACGCCTTATTCAGCTCCTGATCGCTCAGGTCAAAGCCCAGCTCCTGCAACCGCGTCCGAAAAGCATTGCGGCCCGAGTGCTTGCCTAGCACAATCTGGTTGTTGCTAAGGCCAATCAGCTCCGCATCCATAATCTCGTAGGTGAGCTTATTCTTGAGCACGCCGTCCTGGTGAATGCCAGACTCGTGGGCAAAAGCGTTCGCGCCAACAATGGCTTTATTGGGCTGTACCAGCATGCCGGTAATGCTCGAAACCAGACGCGAGGATTTGTAGATTTCCTGCGTGTTAATGTTCGTCAACGGCCGCTCGTCGTTCGCTTCCCGGCCAAAGAAGGGGTTGTAGTACTGCCGCCGCACGTGCATCGCCATTACCAGCTCTTCTAGCGCAGCATTGCCAGCCCGCTCACCGATACCGTTGATAGTGCATTCCAGCTGACGCGCACCGTTCTTCACAGCTTCCAAGAAGTTGGCAACTGCCAACCCCAAATCGTTATGGCCATGGACCGAAATCACCGCCTGGTCAATGTTGGGCACGTTCTCACGGATGCCTTTGATCAGCCCACCGAATTCACTGGGGGTCAGGTAACCGACCGTATCTGGAATATTGACAGTGGTTGCGCCTGCCGAGATCGCAATCCGCAGTACCTCATACAAAAACTCTGGGTCAGACCGCCCGGCATCCTCAGGAGAGAACTCAATATCGTCCGTAAAGGTTTTGGCGTAGGCCACCATCTCCTCGGTAATCGCCATCACCTCTGGGCGCGACTTCTTCAGCTTGTAGCGCATGTGAATGTCAGACGTGGCAATGAAGGTGTGAATTCGCCCCTTCGCCGCCGGTGCAACCGCTTTGCCTGCCGCTTCAATATCTTGCCGGGTGGCCCGCGCCAGACCACAGATTGTGGGACCATCTGGCGTGCCCACTTCCGCGGCAATCCGATTCACTGCCTCAAAATCCCCTGGGCTCGCAAACGGAAAGCCAGCCTCAATGATGTCTACCTGTAGCCGCGCCAGCTGCCGCGCGACCGTCAGCTTCTCTTCCACGTTCATGGTGGCACCCGGCGACTGCTCACCGTCGCGCAGGGTGGTATCAAAAATCAAAACACGATCAGGCTGGGTCATGGCCGTTTCTGAGGGTATGCGTGAAGGTACGAGAATCGAGAGTTAAAGTGCGAACAACAGGCTGTCATTAGCCCATTAGCTGAAGTCATTACCAGTTCGCCACTGCCACAATTCTAGACGGTCAACCTAGCGCTGTGGCGAATCGGCAAGCTTGTCTGTGGTCATCCTACCGAATGGGCGATCGCGGCACTGTAATTTTTATACCGCTCGTCTATGTCTTTGGGTAGAACTCAGAGGCTGTCAAAGCCCAAAATGCTAGCATCGAGCCATCCTCCCCGCTCCCACAAAAACTCGCACGCATTCGGCCATGCTCACGCCAAACCTCATCTCCCGTCAGGGCGAAATTATTGAAGTCTTTCTCCGGCATGGTTGGGACTACATGCGCCGCCTGCTGCTGGGCAAGGCCCCCGAAGAACCCGACCTGCCGCCGCCTGCCGTCCTCCGCAACATTCTGACCGACTTGGGGCCGGTCTACATCAAGTTAGGTCAGCTCCTCAGCACCCGCCCCGACCTGATGCCTGCCAGCTACATCGAATCGCTCAGTCGACTCCAGTCCACCGTCCCACCCGTGCCCGCCAGCCAAATGGAGACGTTCATTCGCCAACAGCTGCCGAAGCCTCCAGAGCTACTATTTGCCGAAATTGACTATGTTGCGATCGCGGCAGGCTCCATCGGCCAAACCCACAAGGCCATTCTCAAAGACGGTCGCCCCGTCGCCCTCAAAGTCCAGCGTCCTGGCATCGAACTCCAGGTTGACCGTGACATTGCCCTGATCCGTGACATTGCCCGCCTGGTCTCCACTACCCAGTTTGGTCAGCGCTACAACGTCGTTGACCTAGCCGAAGAATTTGGCACCGCTCTCAAAGCTGAGCTGGACTTTACCACGGAGGCCAACTACACCGACCGCCTGCGGCAAAACCTGGCCGAGAGCCCCTGGTTTGAGGGCAGCGAAATTGTTGTCCCCAAAATCGACTGGTCGCTAACCGGGCCAAAGCTGCTGGTAATGGAATGGCTCCATGGTCAGCCTCTACTGACTGCCGACCTCACTGACCCCGACAACGCTACCCGGCGCGCCGAAATTACGACACTGCTGTTTCGGGCCTTCTTCCAGCAATACTTCGTCGATGGATTTTTCCACGCCGACCCCCACCCCGGCAACGTGTTCTATCTCGAAGATGGCCGCATTGCCCTGCTCGACTGCGGCATGATGGGGCGGCTAGATCCTCAAACGCGCACAACCTTGACTGAAATGGTGCTGGCAATCGCCAACTCCGATGCCCAACGCTGTGCCCAGCTCACGCTTCAGCTCACCGAGCCCATGCAAACGGTCGATCTGGTCCGGCTCGAAAGCGACTATAGCCGCCTTCTCAGCCGCTACTACGGTCTCAGCCTCGACAAACTCAACACCGCAGAGGCCTTTGGCAATATTCTCGAAGCCGGGTCTCGCAACCACCTGCGCTGGCCCGCCAACATTGGCCTATTTACTAAATCCCTAGCCAACCTAGAGGGTGCCGCCCGCCAGTTCAATCCCAAGGTTAACCTGCTGGGCGAAATTCGTCCCCTGATGGCCGATCTATTCCGCAAACAGCTGATCGGCGACGACCCGCTCCAGGCACTGCTCCGCACCGGACTAGAATTCCGCAACTTGTCCCTATCGGCCCCCCGCCAGTTTGGGTTTTTGCTCGACCGGCTGAGCGACGAAACCCTACAATGGAACCTCCGCGTCGAAGGGCTCGACAGCCTGACCCGCAGCACCGAACGGGCGGCGAACCGACGGGCCTTCAGTACAGTGGTCGCCGCCCTGATTATTGGTGCAGCAATTATTGCCGCTAGCCCCACTAACCAGCTCGCCTGGTTAAGCAACGGCCTGTTTGCTGCAGCCTCTATGCTAGGACTTTGGTTACTGGCCAGCATTTTAAGATCGGGGCGCTGGCGCTAGGGCATTCTCAAACCGTCTGAGCTGTTGGGCAAGGAGGCTGGCCCAGCCAACGGTATTGACACTCTGTAGAATAGGGATCAACTTCGCTGGTGAAGGGGCTAATCAACGACGCCGTGAACCTTATCCCATTTATTTCAGCGAGAAGTTTACTTTGTAAGCTAACGACTTAGCCAATCATTTTGAAGTAGTAAACTGTTCAAGATTTCTCATTTGAGAAGGTAAGGCACTACATAACTTTTGTGTTTTAGGTGGATTCCTAAAATTTATTCTTCCGCCTTAGTCCGTAAAAACAGCCAACAAACCGTACATAAATGCCAATTTCTTACGATATCTAGCTATAGCGATAGGATGTTTTTTATGGCATTCTTACAGGGAAACTATGGAAGCGTTGGCAATCATGATAGGTAAGTGATGATCAGCGGTATTAGTAAGACTGTGCTGAAGTACTGGTACAACGCTAGCCGGTTTATTGTCTTTTGCCAGCGGCTAGTTCCATCGTTATAGCCATTTCCGAGAAGCCTTGATGCCCCCAAAGCAATCCAAAAGAAAGCGCGGTGTCTTTCTCAGCCCCGCGGGTTGGCAGCGTTTGCAGTCTGCTGAACGACAGGCAGAAATTCGAAACAATGACGGCGCACCTTATACCCTCGAAGCGATCAGTACCCTAACTCAGCTTAGCCCCAACACCATCACCAAGGTTCGACGTCGGCAAGCCGCCGTAGACCGTCAGACACTAGAAGCCTACTTTCAGGCTTTTCGACTACAGCTCAGGCCCGATGACTACCAGCCCGTCGATGCCAACCGTGAACCAGCGAGCGGGGCCGAAACCAGTCGCCCGTCCAGTGGCAGCACCCCCATTTACATCTCCAGGTCGCAGCTCGAACAACGGTGCAGCAAGATTGTGCAGACGCCGGGGTCTTTGCTCCACATTCGCGGCCCTCGCCAGATTGGCAAAACGACGCTGATGGCAAAGACTGCCACCCAGTCCGGTATGTCCGCTGTAATTTTAAACCTCAAACTAGCCGATAGTCAGCTCACCCAGCATCTGGGCGATTTTTTGCAGTGGCTGTGCCAGGCAGTAGCCCAGACGCTAGGACAACCCACGTTGGACCACAGCGATCGCCAACCCGATCAGATTACAGATAGCTTTGGCTGCACCCTATATTTCCAGTCGCTGCTGAGCGACCTCAACGAACCGCTGGTCTTAGCGTTCGATGAAGTAGACGTTCTGCTCAAATCACCAGAGATTGCCACAAATTTCTTCAACCTGATCCGCGCCTGGCACGAGCTAGCCCAGTATGGTCAAGACCATAGTCACATCTGGCGACAGCTGCGAATCATCATGGTTCACAGTAGTGAAATTTACCTAAGCGACTGGGAAGCAGAACTACCGCTAACGTTTGGCACAGTCGTTGATGTTCCCAACTTTACCCAGGCACAGGTCAACGAACTCTCGCAGCACTATGGTTTAGAACGACCTGATGCTGTCGCTGAAAGGCTCACACACTTTCTCAACGGCAAACCTTACCTGACTCAACTGGCGCTTCACCATCTCCAAACCTATCCCTCGTCCGTTGAGCAGCTCACCAATAGTTACCTTTCGCCGGACAGCATTTTTGCTGAACACCTGCTGTACTACCTGACGCTACTTCAGCAGCACCCCGACCTGCTAGACAGCTATCAGCAAGTTGTCCAGGCTGACCAGCCCATTCTTCTTCCACCTTTGCAGGCCTTTAAGCTCAGCCGCCTTGGCCTCACGATTGGCCAAGGGCAAATGGCACTCCCCCTATGTCATCTGTACCGGGTTTACTTCGGTCATGTGCTTTACTCTTAATAGCCCCCTCTAGATGCACCTGCCGTTTCTAGAGCATCAACGGCGGCTGTGGCCTCATTCCCCAACGCAACCGACCAGATTGCAGTTTTACAGCAGCCGCCAGTGACCTTAGGACACGGCTGCGACGCCCCATGGTTTGATGCCAAGCAGGACCGTCATACTCGGTGTCCTAACCTATGTGGCGCTAGCTATACTCTAGGGCAACGTTCCCCCTCAGGGCAGCGTTTTTCCAAGCAGCAACGTTATGTGGCAACGTTTAAGTGGCGACGCTAATTTTCGACTTTGACGGCACCATTGCAGATACGCTCACGGCTATTGTCCGCATCACCAATCGGCTAGCTCCCGCCTATGGATTCACGCCCACAAACCCCGAGCGTCTGGCTTATTTACGTACCCTCACGCCCCAACAGCTGCTTGAACAGTCTGAAATTCCGCTGTTCCGTATTCCCTTTCTGATCCGTCGGGTTCGGCGTGAGCTGCGCCACGACATTCACCAGCTCATGCCCATCATCGGGCTACCTGAGGTTCTGCATCAGCTGGCACAATCCCATAGTCTCGTGATTGTCAGCTCTAACTCAACCCGAAACATTCGTCAGTTTTTGACTCAGCACGATCTGTTACACCTGTTTGACAGCATCCATGCCAATGTCAGCCTGTTGGGCAAAGCTCGCCGCCTGCGCAAAATTCTCAGTCGTCAGGGCTTGACTCCTAGCCAAACCCTGTACATTGGCGACGAAACTCGAGATGTTGTATCAGCTCACGAAATTGGCCTGCCCGTTGCGGGTGTTTGCTGGGGCTTTAGCAGTGTTGACGCCCTAGCTGCCCAGCAGCCTACCTTTTTGACAACAGCGCCAGAACAGCTCCTAGAGATTGCGCGTCAGCTGCCAGCCGTAACCGCTCCGACTAATCAGCCACCGCATCGGTCCACGCCGGATGGTCAAACAACGCCGCAATCGTCCGTACGCCCCTGAGCTGATTGGATAAGGGTAGATGTCCGAGGGGGGCGGACAGCGACCAGGTAAACTCTCCTGGATATCGGGTCCAAATATTGCCAGCCTTCCAGTCCAGTTTTTCCCACAGCCGTTCCCAGTTTTGGTTCACACCCAGCCAAATCTCACGCTGCCGCGAGAAACCAAACCGGTCTTCTGAGTAGGCCCGCCAAAACCCATCAATGGCTCGCAAATCAGCGATCGGCATGCGATCGGTTTCCGTGAAGTAAACCCACTTGCGCTCGACCGCATCGCGCCCGGCCAGTTCACAAAGTTTTTGAGTAGTCAGTCGATCAGCAGCTTCGTAGTCTTGATGGGCCAGCAACCGCTGGAGCTCTTGATAGTCTGCCACCCAGCCTGGATCTTGCACAAAGGGACCCTGGGCTAGCTCATTACTCAAAAAAGTCTGGACCAGTGCCGACGATTGCGCAACCAAGACCTGATGCGCTTTACCCACGGCGATCGCCGCTGGGGCCGACAACGACAGCAAGGCCTGCGCACGCACAAAGTTGACCAGTGCCAGCACACCGCTCTCTCCTTGGGCCTGAAGCGCCGCGATCGCGCTGAGCTGCTGCTTCAGAGACGCTGAGGTCAGTTGCCCCACCAATGCAGCAATGTCGTCGGCTGCTGCTGTCGATTCGGGCAAAGTCGGGTGGGTCGAAGAATTGCTCATACTAACGGTCAGGCGGTGTAGCCATAGTTGGGAAGCCCCCAAAAGCATACCTTTCAGGCTACCGTACCGTCAGAGACCAGCACAAGCCACCATCCACGATTTCCCAAATTTTTCAACCCGCATCCAGCCAAAGATCCATCGGCGAGTCCAGAAGACGCGTCTCAATACAGTGCCGCAAGACAAGAAAAACTCACAAACGCAGCTTGCGGGGCTCTGCCTGCTGCCTTTTACTGCTTACCTTCCTCAGTCCGCGCCCTTAATCGGTGTCGGCGGCTGATAACCCCGCTCAAAGGCATAGCGGATCAGCTGCGACCGATTCTCCAGGGATAGCTTGCTGAGAATATTGCTAAGGTGGGTCTGCACCGTTCGTGGACTGATAAACAGGTGATCGCCAATCTGCTTGTTGGTGAAGCCCTGAATCACCTCCCAGAAAACTTTTTCCTCCGCAGGCGTCAGCGGTAAGGGTTCTGTGGGCTTTTTGGGTGGAGCGGGTTCAGGGTTGGGCGAAACCTGTTGAACCAAACGAATAATTTCGGCATGCATCCGTCGCGATCGCTCCAGCTGAGCCTCAATTTTGGCAATCAGCTCCTTGGGGTGAAATGGCTTGACCAAATAGTCATCTGCGCCGATAGAGTGACCTTGGACGCGATCGTCCAGCTCCCCTTTGCCCGATAGAAAGATAAACGGCACCAGTTGACCGGCACGAATGCCTCGAAGCTGGGTGCAGAACTCGTAACCATCCATCTCGGGCATCAGCACATCCGACACGACTAAGTCGGGTGGGTCCTGCTCAAACAGATCCAGCGCAACGGCCCCAGATGATGCATCGCGAACCGAAAAACCGCGCTCCTGTAAGTACCGCGTCAGGGCGGCGCGGAGGGTGTTGTCATCATCGACGATCAGGATCTTCTTCATTCCAATGCCAGAGTGCAGAGTGGATGTCTTGTGTGAGATTCAAACTCCAAACCCTAAGGCCGTATCCCCAGGTATAAAGTTTGGCCGCTAACCCGTCCATGGTAGGTCGAAATAACCCCCTTCAACGGGTTTACAAGTAGCACGGTAGCCCAGAAGACTAGACGGGGCATGACCCTATAATTCCAGCCTATGTGCAGCCCTAATCAGCCACAGTGACAGTTGTAATAGTGTTCAGCCTATCCTATTGTTCCCAAACTACCCCAGTTTGTTTATCCTCCACGGTTGACGCGTCAAGGAAAATATCGTCTCTAGACCTGAGCAAGGTTTAGAATACGATTTGACCTCACCGACGCAAGGCACAGGTAATGACGGCACAGGCAACTTTCGATCAGATTTCTCCCCCGACGACAGGTGACCGCATCCAGTTCAAAGCGGGAGAACCGATTGTGCCCGATCAGCCAATTGTGCCGTTTATCCGGGGGGATGGTACGGGTGTGGACATCTGGCCGGCAACCCAACGCGTCATCGACGCCGCGATCTCAAAAGCCTACGGCGACCAGCGCAAAATTTCTTGGTTCAAAGTCTACGCCGGTGATGAAGCCTGTGAAAAGTACGGCACCTACCAGTACCTCCCCGAAGATACCCTGGCCGCCATTCGCGAATACGGCATTGCAATCAAAGGCCCCTTGACTACACCCGTCGGCGGCGGCATTCGGTCGCTTAACGTAGCCCTGCGACAAATTAACGATTTGTACGCCTGTGTGCGCCCCTGTCGCTACTACCCCGGCACCCCGTCTCCCCACAAGCACCCCGAAAAGCTGGACGTGATTGTCTATCGCGAAAACACCGAAGATATTTACCTAGGGATTGAATGGCCCAAAGACAGTGACGTGGGCAATCGACTCATCCAGCTGCTTAACAGCGAACTCATCCCATCTACGCCGGAACACGGCAGCAAGCAAATCCCAGCGGACGCAGGCATTGGTATCAAGCCCATCAGTAAAACTGGCTCCCAGCGACTGGTCCGCCGCGCTATCCAGCACGCCCTCAGGCTTCCGCCCGACAAGCAGCAGGTCACCCTGGTCCACAAAGGCAACATCATGAAGTACACCGAGGGTGCCTTCCGAGACTGGGGGTACGAAGTAGCCACTACCGAATTCCGCGACCAATGCGTCACCGAACGCGAGTCCTGGGTGCTTGACAACCTTGACCAAAACCCGGAGCTATCAATTGAAGAAAACGCCCGCAAAATTGAGCCGGGCTACGACGCGCTAACGCCAGAGAAGCAGGACAAGGTGAAAGCAGAGGTACAGCAAATTCTCGACAGCATTGGCACCACCCACGGGCAGGGCCAGTGGAAAAGCAAGATTATGGTCAACGACCGCATTGCCGACAGCATCTTCCAGCAGATTCAAACTCGGCCCGACGAGTACTCGATTCTAGCTACCATGAACCTCAATGGCGACTACCTATCCGATGCCGCCGCCGCTATGGTGGGTGGGCTGGGCATGGGGCCGGGTGCCAACATTGGCGATACCTGTGCAATTTTTGAAGCCACCCACGGCACCGCGCCTAAGCATGCTGGCCTAGATCGCATCAACCCTGGCTCAGTTATCTTGTCCGGCGTCATGATGCTGGAATACATGGGCTGGCAGGAAGCTGCTGATTTAATCAAGCAGGGCATTAGCCGCGCTATCGCGAGTCAGCAGGTCACCTACGACCTAGCTCGTTTAATGGACCCGCCAGTCGAGCCATTAAAGTGTTCTGAATTTGCCAGCGCTATCATCGAAAACTTTTAGGTGCTTGCTCAGTGCTCCGACGCCTCCTTGATCAAGAAGGCGCTGGAGCGACCCCAAACGACTAATCCCAGAAGATTTCGTAGGCTGATCGATCATCGACGAAGAAATCGTTGTCAGGTTCAGCGGCTTGGGGGACAGCAGGTGCCGATGGCACAACAACTGACCCTGGCGTTGGCAAAACGTTGTTGCTCGCACCAGGAATCTGCTGCTCAAGATTCAGCGTTGGTGAGCTAATACCGGGAACTGGAGACGAGGATCGGTTGAGCGTGTCGTTGTAAATCGATAGATCTAACGATGCTGGAGGCGTGTAGCCTGTCGTGCCTGGAGGCGGTGACATGTTCGGTGTCGTCCGAATAAACGTCCGATTGGACCCAGGCAGAGTACCCGGCACGACCCCTGACTGACTAGAAGGGAGGTTAGGCAAACCACTGATTGCGCTATCTGTAGAGGATTCCGACGTAGCCTCACTGGACTCAGATGCTGAGGCGGTATCGGCATCTGACGGGCCTTGCAAACGACCAATTGCCTGAGATAAGGCACTCTCACCCGTTGCGGCTGAGATCGCTAAGCGCTGCTGCGAGTCAGATGACGACGCTACCAAGCCCCTTGTCGGCGATGCCAGCTGCGTTCCCCGACTGGGCGTTGCCCCTTGAATAGACGGCTGACCGCTGCTGCTGCCGAAGCTGTACTGCTCCAGATATGCGGCGAAGGGCGCTGTTTCTGAGGGCTCTGTGGCAGCATCTTGCTGGGCTAACGATTCTGACGTCGGTTCCACCAGATTATTCCCTGGTATGGGCTCGTTCAGTAACCGGCCTAGCGTATCAAACTGCGCTTCAGCCGCCTGGGCTTGCTGATCGGGCGACAGCTCAGACGTTTCGCTGTCACCTTGCCATCGCGAAGCCTGGGGATTCTTGCCGTACTCCACAATCAGTACCACCATCAGCGCAACAACCGTGACCGGAATCAGCGTCAGTGGATTAGACAATGGCCGTAGGCGGGCTAGCCAATAGCGCAAGGAAGCAGAAGGTCTCATAAAATACCTGGTTCAAGAACAGCGGTGCAGCTTGTTGAAGATGTCCCACGCCCTAATTCCGCGGTCAGAGAAGCCAGGTTAACCGCTCCGCGACGACCTATGCTTCAGCTGCAATTATAGCAATCCGTCAAAAGGTTGGACGGCCCAAGCGAGTGGTTAAAGCGGTGTAGCCGACTCAAAAAAGATCGCAGTATGATGGAAAGGCCTGTTCATCCCTGCGCAGCGCTATGCCGTCACCCGAGTCCCGTCCACCGCGCGTCGCGCCCCAACTGCCACCCATGACCGAGACCACAACGGTGAGCTACCGCCACGAGGTCAATCCGGCTCTGGCAACCAACCTACTCAACGATCTTCAGGTCGCGATCGCACAACAGCAGCGGCAGCTTCGCCGTGTCGTTCAGCAGGTCAAAGAACTCTACGCCGAAGGTCCGGTAGTCGACGGCTGGCTAGAATCGTCCTCGGACAGAACAAACTCACCCCAGTCCGCATCACCCCAGTCCTCAACGTCATCCGCCACCGCTGTTGATCCATCAGTGTTGTTTCGGCATGGTGATGTGGAAGAGCTGATGGCCTACGTCCAAGCAATGGATACACCTGACTTGTCTTCCGGGGCCCCTACTCCAGAGAACGCTACCGATACCCCCTCCCAGCTAGCCACAACCACGCCAACGTATTACCTCTGTCAGCTGGACTCCAGTGGGCAGGTCCGCTCCCAGCCCTGTCCCCCAGAACAGGTACCGACAGTGAGTATGGCCATTGTCCGCCATCAAAAACTCGTCAAGCTAGTCGCCCAGAAGACCACCATCGAAGCCAAGCTCAAGCAAGTGGTCGAAACGCTGGGCGACTTGAGAATGCTGTTGGGTTAGGTTCAGGATCTCTGCTTACCAGCCCCAGGTCCCAGCTCCCCCTTTGAAAGGACCGACAATTTTTGAGGTGACCCATCCACCGTAGAAGTCACCAGCCTGGGCAGTGACCTGTTCTTCTCCTACAGTGCAGGCACTCATTTTGCTGGGATAGAAGGCGACATAGTTGGCAATGTTGGCAAACCGGGGTGTTGGCTCTGAGTAACCCCAAGCTGCATCCACTACAGTCAGATCGCCCACCTGCACCGTGTAATAGTGAGCCATCCCCTTCCACTCGCAGAAGCTAACCTTGGCCGTCTTCTGGAGGTACTGCATTTGGATATCGGCGGGTGGAATGTAATACACCGGTGGATGGCTCGTTTCTAGAACCCGTTGAGCGCCCAGGGTATCGGCCAATGTCACGTCATTCAGGACAACCCGTATCCGCTCTGTCACTGGCTCTAAAGCCGGTGGACGGGGATAGTCCCACACTGATTCTTGCCCAGGTCCGGGTTCAATCCGCTGAATCATTGTTGGCTCCTCATACTGTGGTGAGCACAGCGGCCTAGCCGCCACCCCATCGCTGAATGTCACTCTGAGCCTGTTCGTAGGCGGCCGTTCCTTTGGGAATTAACCGAGCCGCCTGGATTGCGGCATCGTTGCGCCCCTGGGCAGCCCGAGCCTGGGCAATGCTCAACATCTTCTGACTCCATTCATCGATCAACCCTTGTGCCGACGCATATTCGGGATGCCCAGCCGGCACCTGTTGGAGTAGAAAAATGCCATCTCGGTAGGTATTGGCCTGGCCCATTCGCGGCAGGCGTTGGGCCTCCTGAATAATGGCGCGGCTCCGCTGCCGCTGCTGCCAAAAGGCAATCCGCTGCTGAGCCTGTTGGGATACGGTTTGCTGGTCGGTGGGTACCAGATGGGCAGCCGCGATCGCACCCTCCAAGTTGCCACTTGCCGCCCGTCCCTCGGCCATATCCAAAATCACCCGACTCCAGCGATTGATATCGGCCTGAGCCTCTTCGTAAAAGGGCTCATTAGGCTGGATGCGACGAGCAATTTCAATCGCCTCCACAAATCGCGATGCCTGATTCGGCTCAATCGACTGACGGGCCGACTCCAACAACAGCCGATTAGTCTGCCGTTCTGCCCCAGTCCCTCCAGAGGCACTATTGCCCGATGCCGCAATCAGCTCTGATGGATTACTAACCCGGTCGGCATCAGAGCTATCGCTATCAGCCTCATCCCCCACATCGGCAGTGGGAGCTTCAGTAGAGGCATCAACATCGGGGGTTGCTGGCGTCTCATTTTCCTCGTCGGTCACCTCAGCGTCACCTTCAGCCAGGTCATCACCCGCTGCTGCCTCTATCTCGGTGCCCTCAGCGGTATTATTCCCAGCAGAGTCGTCGGCACCGCCCTCAGCATCCTGCTCATCAGCCCCCTCAATAACCGTCTCAGAATCTTCCTCAGGGTCACCCTCAAACGTTGCCCACTCTGGCAGCGACAAATTGCGGACCGCAGCTTGCAAGAAGGGGAAATTACGAAACGCAACGCCACCCAGCAGCAATAGCACGACGAGTAACCCCCAAGCCGTCAGCGAACCACCGCTGCTGGAGCGGCTCGGGTCCTCCGGCGGGTCAACGGTTGTGGTCGGATCAGGTTCAGTGGTGTAACTATCTGGCAGCGTCAGGTCTAAATCGGCCTCCGGGTTTGAGGACGTCCTTAGATCTTTGAGCTCGGAAATATCCTCCGAATACATTGGGCCAGAGGTGATGTCTTCCAACGGAGCATCGGTAATTAAGATGTCTCCAGTTGCCAGATCTGCACCTGTCCAACCCCCATCAATTCCTTCCTCCAGGGCTACACCCCCCCCATTGTCTGCACTGCCCCCGGCAGAAACATACTGCTCAGAACGCGGGGTTGCTGCCTGCAAATTTTCCAGAGCACTCTGCGGCAGCAGTACCATAAACTTCTTGTCGTCAGGCACCACAGCTACCGGATTCTGCACAGGTCGCCAGTGATGCTCACAGAGCTCAGGCAATCGGGTTTTGAGATAGTCGCTTAGATGAGCCAGCGTAAAACAGCCGTGGTACCGCAACCCTTCTAGTAGCGCTGCTGTAAACAGGCCGTGACGCACCGCCAATGTCTCATGAGAAAACTGATCGGGCTGGCAAGACAGCAGCAAAGGTATCCCCGCCGCCTTCGCCAGCTCGATGGTTTGAGCGCCAATCTGCTGCCCTGCCAAAGCGCTCTGGCTCCGATTCATGTCTAGGATGAGCACCTGATTTTGGGTGGGGGCCTGCTTCAGCAGCTCAATCAAATCGCGAAGCTTGATACCCGTCTTGGCAATGTTTGCCGGATCGCCATCCACCGGCATTAGGTAGTCTTCGCCTTCGGCCTGCGCACCGTAGCCACTAAAAAAGAGCCACAGTCTGTCATCTGGCCCCAGCTTCTGCTGGCACACCACTTTCAGCCATTCCCCAATCGCCTGCTTGTCGGGATACACCGCTTCGTGACGAGTTGACACAGCCAAATCGCTTAGCAACAGGCTCTGAGATTCGGTAAATCCAACCTCGTTGACCAAAAACCGATGGAGTGCCAACGCATCATTCTGCGCCTGCATCAACGGTTGAAAATAGTGATACTGATTAATGCCGATAGAGATCGACCAATAGTTAGACATTCGTTGACGCCGCGACTAGAATATCGAGCTCGGTGTAGAGAACGCGTGCAGGGCATTCAGAAGCCAGCTTGAGCTAGGCCCAGACTGCAAAATGAACCGCCAGCCAACACCCGCCGATTGGTCATGTCTCAAATGAGTTGAGATGAATTTCCCCAATTTACCGAAGTAAGCTTCCCAAATTACCGAGATATCGTACTCCAACTTGTCACATTTGCACGTATGACTTAAGAGGAATTCAGAATTTGCCCCATTCGCGCGGCTTCCGTCCGTACAATCACAGTGTTGAGCGGGGCACCGTGCTAAAGGGAGATATAGCGAACAAAGCAAGTACACCCCGGTCCACAAAATTCTCCAACCTGATCGACCATCAGCGGAATGTGGGAACGTTTGACCCAAGCAGCTTGCCCATATCCAGCGACCTCAGATTCGGTAGTCTCAGATGTAGGTGTTCAGTCATCGTCTGCGAACTTAGCCCAGAAAGCGGTCACGCTATAGACTGCCGGTAACCACGCCGATAACGCCAACCAAAGTTGTATAAAATCACGGTAACGGTCCCTAACCGCCCTAAAGTCACTGCCCAGATTCACGATTTGAACTGATTTACGGTTCCCTGTTGTTCATACGAGCGTTTGCCCCAATGCCGCAATCCCGCCTTCAACTGTTACAGCGTTCTATTCAGTCTTTTCAGCTTTCTCTGTTTCGGCGTTCGGTTTTGGCTCCGCTGGGGATGGCAGCAGTGTTGGGCACCAGTGGCAGCCTATGGCTAACCGAAGCCCTGATCATGCCAAAAGCGGCATCGGCCTACACAGCTCGTCTCGATTTGTATGTGACCCACGAGCGTGGCGAAAACTACGACAGTTTTCTACGCCGTGCAGAAATGGCAGCCCGTGCAGGTGCACAGCGCAGCTTTGATCAAGATCTACTCATTACCGAAGTCACTATCAACGTCGTCGCTGAAAGCGACAGCGTTTCGGTCCCCGTACTGACGCTAGCCGTCGACCGCAGTCAGTGGCAGCAGCATCCTGAAACCAGCTATTGGGCGACCTACTATAGTTCGGCTAGGGTATGGCTCAACCGGCCACCCGGCGACCTGACCCCATAGGCTCAGTCAGTCCATGGTTAATATGTACTGAGCAATAGAGTGTAGTTCAATAGAGGCTACCGATTGCGATCGCTATCGTTTACTATTGATAGGTTGTCCAGTTTTTCAATACGGTCATGGCGGTTCCAAAGAAGAAAACCTCTAAATCTAAGCGCAGCATGCGCCGTGCTACCTGGAAGCGCCAGGCAGCGTTTCAGGCCCAAAAAGCGCTTTCACTAGGCAAGTCAGTCCTCTCCAATCGCTCTAACAGCTTCGAATATCCAAGTGACGAAGACGAGGACGAGGACGAAGAGTAGAAGCCATATAAGCTTGTACACCCAGTCGCTATCTAACCGAGCGTAAGACGGTCCCCTACAGACAGGTCAAACAAAGCCCTGAGTAGTTTGTAACTACTCAGGGCTTTGCGTATGCACATTCTAGCCAAGCAGCTAGCTGCTCCTTACACCCGGCGTTCCATAGCAGCAGCCAGATTCACTGCCCAAACCTTTACGGGGCTACTTCGTTCCATGCCAGGCGGAAGCACTGGACTGGATGTCCTGAGGGAAATGGCGCTGGCTGGCGGCGCTTCGGGTGGACAAATTCCAGATTACCGACACGCCTTGACCGAGCTTGCCCTAAGAGCCTTCTGACATTTGTTCAACTCAAGTCTAAATCCTATTTTTTGGGTAGCATCCCTACCTTTATAGTACGTTTGAACAACTTGAAACATTGGAACAGTTAAGATTCCTTCAGCCCTAAAAAATAGTCGATAGCCCTCTTTGTATAAGGGTTTGACTCTTCTCTAAATATTCTCAAATTCGCTAGCCTTACGGATGTAGTAATTCGTTACAAGAACAGTCTTTTTCAACAGACTTTCCACACTGTTTCCACAGGTCTCATTCCTATTTTCCACAGGCGCATACCAAGACAGGCGATCCCAGGAAAAATTGTGGAATCAGACTGTTTGTGACCACGGCTATGACGCTTTGCATAATTTGCAACACAAACCCATCAAACCCTCATTCCAGCGTTACACCGCGAAAGCACCTAAGTGCCGCAGGCAATTTCGTCACATTGATAATTTCTGTAGTCTGCCCCAGAATGAATATCCGCTAAGGCCCACAGGTGCTGTGGCAATCGACCAGCCATCTACCAGCCTCGCTAACCTAAATGCGTCCAGCCTACATAAGGAGCTTTCTGATGACCCCACCCACCGTTAGCCTGATGATTGAGATCCCTGAAGAACTACATACATCCCTACAGGAGTACCTGAACGAACATGCGCTTTGGAATCAGGATCGCGCGATGCAGGCTGCACTCTCTCTTTTTCTGATGCAAAACGGCGTTAACAGACGTAGCCTGAGCACACTCTATTTGGATAGCTTGTTTGGTTCTGCGGCATAAACACCGGGATAAATGGCCCGTTTTCACGAGATGCCGAAACACAAATCAGACGGTAGGAGACAGAGGTTATAGCACTTCTCACTTGACTTGCTGCTCTGCTGAGCTGTTGACAGCTTAGAACGAATCAAGTCAAGTGAGGCGAAAGTTTCCATGCAATTGGAACTTGCCACAAACACTAAAGTTCTTCTGTTCTCTGTCTCTTAAATTCTGGACACGCAGCCAACCCCACAAATAACCAGAAAAATAATCGGAAATATCCACCTGAGAGATCACATCTCAGGAATCACGCGGGTAGAGCGTTCGCTAAATCTGTCCAGAGACGATATCCGGCTTGCCCAACCGTCATCATTACCTGAGTGATGTTGTTGAGCTCATAGCTTCTGTTGTAAGCGTCTAATCGATCCGTAGGCTGAAAAACCTGCTTAAGCACGTAGAGCTGCTCACGAAACAAAACAGCCGGGATTCGCCGTCCCTGATGATAAAAGTTAAACGGCTTAATCTGGGACTCTTCAATGACATAGGGTGTCGACATGGCAGGCACTCAAACGGTTTGCTTGTTGTCACAGTTTAGGGTGATCCAAATCACCACAGCATGGGCTAAGCCGCGCATTTTATCGTGTTTGTTACTAGCTCCTATGCTAGTAGCATCACAGCACCCACTAGGTGAGTTTATGAAGCTCATGTAGAGGTCCTGAAAAAGGTTACAAAATCTTGTTTTTCCGAGCTATTTCGCAAGTGGCTTTGTATAGCGCTGTCTCGCCCTCCGTACTTTTTCTGTACTTTGTAAGGTATTGACCAGCGCGCTAACAGTTCATTGCGACCTCGAAACACAAGCCTTCAACAATAAGTAAACCGGATCGATGTGACCAAAGTAATTTAAAACCCAGA
>CAWUKV010000054.1:0-25902 GCA_963923025.1 uncultured bacterium | reverse complement strand
CCGGAGGCCCTCATCCCCCAGCCCCTTCTCCCGCGGGGAGAAGGGGAGCGAATCTATGCAGGAATCTCTGCTAAGGTTCAAAGTCCCTCTCCCTAGGGAGGGGGATTTAGGGTGTAGAGCTTTGCTCTTCCCGGAGGGTGGGCTGCCCACGAGGGCTGAGCGGTGAGTAAATCCCTAACTCCCGCTAATCCGCGCAATATCCCGCGCGTTTTCTTCAAACGCTGCGGACAGGGCATCGTCGCCGCTGAGCCCGTCGGCCAGCGCCTTCTGAATGTGTTGCAGCACGCGCTTGTAGTCGCGGGGCATGACTTTGACAAACTGTGACACGGTGGTGTTCCAGTCAGCTAGCACCCGTTTGCCCTTGTCGCTACCCGTCAGCCGCACGTGGGTAGAAATCATTTCGTGCAGTTCGCGGATCTCTTCGGGGTTCTCTAGCGCTTCTAGGTCCACCATTTCGGTGTTGCAGCGGGTGGCGAAGTCGCCTGCCTCGTCGAGCACATAGGCTACGCCGCCGCTCATGCCTGCCGCGAAGTTGCGCCCGGTGGGGCCGATAATCACTGCCTTGCCGCCGGTCATGTACTCGCAGCCGTGGTCACCAATGCCTTCGACCACTGCCCGGACGCCCGAGTTTCGCACACAGAAGCGTTCGCCTGCCAGGCCGCGAATGTAGGCTTCACCGCCGGTTGCACCGTAGAATGCCACGTTGCCTGTGATGATGTTCTCTTCGGCAACAAAGGTAGAATTCTTCGGCGGATAGAGAACAATTTGCCCACCGCTGAGGCCCTTACCCATGTAGTCGTTGGCGTCGCCTTCTAGCTCTAGCGTTACGCCCTTAGGGACAAAGGCCCCAAAGCTTTGACCTGCACTGCCCTGGAAGTGGAGGTGTACGGTGCCTTCTGGTAGTCCCTCCCAGTGGCGCTTGCTGATTTCGTTGCCAAGAATCGTCCCCACAACGCGATTAACGTTGCGGATGGGTAATGTGGCGCTGACTTTCTCGCCGCGCTCAATCGCCGGTTCACACAGGTCTAGCAGGGTCGTTACGTCTAGCGACTTGTCTAGCCCGTGGTCCTGGGGGATCTGGCAGTAGCGGCCAATGTCTTCGCCAACTTCGGGCTGATGGAGAATCTTCGATAGATCAATGCCCTTAGCTTTCCAGTGGTCGATGGCCTGCTTGGGCTCTAACACATCGGTGCGGCCCACCATTTCGTTAACCGTACGGAAGCCCAACTCCGCCATAATCTCCCGCATTTCTTGGGCGATGAAGGTCATGAAGTTGACTGTGTGCTGGGGGTCGCCAGTAAAGTTTTTGCGCAGGTTGGGATCTTGGGTGGCGACGCCGACAGGACAGGTGTTTTTGTGGCAGACGCGCATCATGATGCAGCCCAAAGAGACCAGCGGCGCGGTCGAGAAGCCGTATTCTTCGGCACCTAGGAGGGTTGCGATCGCAACATCCCGCCCGGTCTTCATCTGTCCATCGGTTTCCACCGCAATCCGGCTACGCAGGTTGTTCAGCACCAGCGTCTGATGGGTTTCGGCTAGACCTAACTCCCAGGGCAGGCCCGCGTGCTTAATTGAGGTCTGGGGAGACGCGCCCGTGCCGCCGTCAAAGCCGGAGACAAGAACAACATCCGCGTGGGCCTTGGCGACGCCTGCTGCCACGGTGCCGACACCCACCTCAGACACCAGCTTCACGCTCACCCGCGCCTGCCGGTTGGCGTTCTTCAGATCGTGGATCAGCTGGGCCAGGTCTTCGATGGAGTAAATGTCGTGGTGGGGGGGCGGCGAGATTAGGCCCACGCCAGGGGTGGAGTGACGCACCTTGGCAATCCAGGGGTACACCTTCTTGCCGGGGAGCTGACCGCCCTCGCCGGGCTTCGCGCCCTGGGCCATTTTGATCTGAATCTCTTTGGCCTGGGACAGGTACAGGCTGGTGACGCCGAAGCGGCCAGAGGCCACCTGCTTGATGGCGCTGTTTTTCGAATCGCCCTGGTCGTTGGTCCAGGTGTAGCGCTCGGGGTCTTCGCCGCCTTCGCCCGTGTTGGACTTGCCGCCGATGCGGTTCATGGCAATTGCCAGCGCTTCGTGGGTCTCTTTCGAAATCGAGCCGTAGCTCATGGCCCCGGTTTTGAACCGAGACATAATCGCTTCAACCGGCTCCACTTCGTCTAGCGGTACCGGCTCTCGCTGCTTAAACTCCAGCAGATCCCGAATGCGAAAATATTGCTTGCCGTGGGCGTTAATCTGCTCGGCATACTTTTTGTATAGCTCGTAGTTACCCTCGCGAGTGGCCTGCTGTAACAGGTGGATAGTCTCAGGACCAAATAGATGTTCTTCACCTTCTTTACGCCACTGGTACTCACCGCCCACATCCAGCGTTTGGTCTTGGGTCTCGCGGTCGGGGAAGGCGTGACCGTGACGGAGTACAGCTTCTTGGGCAATTACAGCTAGGTCTGCTCCTTCTAACCGGGAGGCAGTCCAAGAGAAGTAGGTGTCAATGAGGCTGCTGTCCAGGCCAATCGCTTCAAAAATCTGCGCGCCGCGATAGCTCTGGATAGTAGAAATGCCAATCTTGGAACCAATTTTGATGACACCTTTGGTGACAGCCTTGATGTAGTTCTTGCAGGCTGTCTTAAGCTCGACACCGGGCAGCGACCCCTGCTCGATCATGCCGTTGATGGTATCGAAGGCCAGATACGGATTGATGGCCCCGCAACCGTAGCCCAGCAGTACGGCAAAATGGTGAACCTCGCGCGGTTCGCCAGATTCTAGAACTAGACCCACACGGGTGCGGGTGCCGTTACGAATCAGGTGGTGGTGGAGTCCGGCAACGGCTAACAAGGCGGGGATGGGAGCCTGGTCAGGGCCAAAGTTGCGATCGCTTAAAATCAGCAGATTAGTACCATTAGCGATGGCCGCATCTGCCTGCTCACAGATTTTGTTAATGGCCGCTGTTAGCCCGTCAACGCCGGCCTTGGGGTCAAACAGCATTGGCAGCGTCAGAGACGAGAAGTGGGGCGACTGCACAGCCTTCAGCCTAGCCAGCTCTTCGTTACTAATGACCGGTGTCTCCAGCCGGATTAGTCGGCAGCTTTCGGGCTCGGGCTCCAGCAGATTTCTCTCGCTGCCGATGGTGGTAATCGGTGAGGTAACAATAGCCTCACGGATCGAGTCAATCGGCGGGTTGGTTACCTGGGCAAACAGCTGCTGGAAGTAGTCATACAGGAGCTTGGGTCGGTTAGACAGCACCGCCAGCGGCGTGTCGGTTCCCATTGCGCCAATGGCTTCAACGCCGTTCTGCGCCATGGGCGCTAGCAGCAGGCGGAGCTCTTCGAAGGTGTAGCCAAAGGCCCGCTGTTGTTGGGTGAGGGGGATATTGCTAGGACTCTGATCGGCTGTGCCCGCACTGGGGAGATCGGCAAGCTTCACAAGATTCTCGTTCAGCCAATCCTGATAGGGCTCCGCTGTGGCGATCTGTTGTTTGATCTCTTCATCAGCAATGATGCGACCCTCGGTCATATCCACCAAAAACATCCGTCCGGGCTCCAGGCGACCCTTCTGGACCACCTGTTCGGGCGGCACGGGCAGCACACCCGCCTCAGATGCCATGATGACTCGATCATCAGTCGTCACGTAGTAGCGCGAGGGCCGCAAGCCGTTGCGGTCCAATACTGCACCCATCATGCTGCCATCGGTAAAAGCAATGGATGCTGGGCCGTCCCAGGGCTCCATCAGACAAGCATGGTACTCGTAAAACGCTTGCTTTTCTGGGCTCATGGACTCATGGCCCGCCCACGGCTCGGGGATCATCATCATCACGGCATGGGGCAGTGACCGGCCTGAAAGCGTCAGTAGCTCTAAGGTGTTGTCAAAAATGGTGGAGTCACTGCCCTGGAGGTTGATAATGGGCTGCGCCTGTTGCAGGTCGTCGCCAAACAGCTCAGACTCAAACATGGACTGGCGGGCGTGCATCCAGTTGATGTTGCCGCGCAGCGTGTTGATCTCGCCGTTGTGGGCGATGTAGCGGTAGGGGTGGGAGCGTTCCCAACTGGGAAAAGTGTTGGTGCTAAAGCGAGAATGCACCAGCCCCAGCGCGCTCTCCATGTCGGGATCGTTCAAGTCGGGGTAGTATTTGGCGACCTGCTCGGGCATCAGCATGCCCTTGTATACCAGGGTTCGACAAGAAATGCTGGCAGGGTACCAGTGCCGGTCAATACCCGGTTTGCGAATGGCACCGTGAGACCGTTTACGAATAACGTATAGCTTGCGTTCAAAGGCGAGTTCATCAGCGATGTTCTCTCCTCGACGGATAAACACCTGCTGCATAAACGGCTCGCTGGCCTGTGCCGTTTGCCCGAGGCTGCTGTTGTCGGTGGGCACATCGCGCCAGCCAATCACGGTTTGACCCGCTTCCATGGCAACCTGCTCAAACAGCTGCCGTCCCTGGGCTCGGCGCTTTGGGTCGGGCGAACCGTAGATCATCCCGACGCCATACTGCCCCGGTTCCGGCAGGACAAACCCCTCTGCGGCTGCCATCTTTTGCAGAAACCGGTGGGGCAACTGCATCAAAATACCGGCCCCATCTCCGGTATTGGGCTCAGCGCCCACCGCGCCGCGATGGTCCAGATTGACTAGAATTGTCAGTGCCTGCTGCACAATATCGTGGGACTTTTGCCCTTTCATCTGGACGACGAAACCAACCCCGCAGGCGTCGTGCTCAAACTGCGGGTCATAAAGACCTTGCTTGGCAGGCCCTTGATGCATCGATTCGACCGAAGAGTTGGGGTGAGTCATGTAAGTCGAGAAGTGAGTGAGCTGGAGTACAGGGATAGACAACCGGCAGGGGAGACCATGGGGCAGCCCAGTACTGTTCTTGAGTACGGATCTGACGTCCCACAAGGGGTCACACCTGTGGTTTCTGTTATCGCGTGCATTTACTGAGTATCTGACGGGATTCAGTGAATGCTTCACTACCTTAAGAAAAACGTCAGATACACCTTGCAGTCTGTGAATAATTCTTAGTAAAACGATGCATTTGCTGAAGGGGTTACTAAACCCTGACGCAATTTGTCGACTCAAACGATACCTGTAAGCTATGGGGGGAACCGTTATTTTGCGGAATATCCCATTAACAATAATGTAGAACCGTGCAGGATTATATCTCTTTGCCGATGAATGTTGTTTGTCTCGGTTAGGACAATAACAATAGGGAAGCTAGGGTTGCCAAGCGCCTAACTGCAGCCATTCGTGACCCTAGGGCAATATTCCCACCCACGACCGAGGAGAGTCCCATGACAAACCCTGCACCCGATCAGTCTGCGGCCAAGCCGTCCACAGAGAATGCTGCTGCCGACCATCCTGCGCCAGAAAAGGTCTACGAGAATCTAGAACAGCTTGGGCAAGTGGATGTTGCTCAGGGCGCAACGTATCGGAAAGATGCGGTGGATGTCCTGGCAGACACAGACGTGAGTTTAGAGATGAGAACCGCGATCGCAGATCGTTTGGGGCAGGCCGATCATCTCTTGTCACTCAAAAATGTAGACCCAGAAGAGAGCTACTAAGAACAGTTTTCTGGTTCTCTTTTGTGGGCTTAATTCTCTGGCGCAGTCCTGCTGATGTTGGATGCGCCAGCGTTGTGGCGTCGTGGTGAGATGACAGGATGCTTGAGGGGAAACCGTCCGAAGCGTCCTGTCATGATGCGTAGGGCCAGCTGCCGCAGAATTAAGACTCGGTCCATTAACCAAAACCCCAGGCGTCTGAGGCGCTGTAGCGGCCAAATCTGATTGGAAAAGGTGCGGTTAAGTATATCTGTGAGCCCCAGCACAAACCAATTCTCGGTGCGTCGCCAGCGTTCGTAGCGCTTCAGTACGCTCAGACTACCAACGTCTTCGCCACGCTCTTGGGCGAGGATGAGCACCTCTGCTAGGGCAGCTGCATCTCGAATGCCCATGTTCAGCCCCTGTCCACCGACGGGGTGGCAGCAGTGGGCCGCATCGCCAATCAAGGCCAGTCGCAATTTTACATATTCACGGCTCTGCATCAGCTGGACGGGAAACATCAGCGGCTGAGTCAGCAGCGTCAGTTCGCCCATGTCGTTGCCATAGCGCCGTCGTAATTCGGCCATGAACTGCTCATGAGGCAGGTCCATGATCTCCTTGGCCTCGTCGTGGGGCGCAGTCCAGACGACCTGACAGCGATCGCCGGGTATGGGCAGAATGGCAAAGGGACCGCTAGGCCAGAACTTCTCGTAGGCGGTGTTTTGGTGAGAGTGCTCTGGCTTGAGGACGGTGGTGACGCAGGATTGTCCGTACTGCCAGCCGGTTGTGGGGATGTTCGCCCGCTGACGGATTTTTGACCGGGCTCCATCGGCCCCAACCAGAAGGCGGGTCGTGAGGGTGTGGTGTTCTCCCTCAGCGGCTACGGTCAGGTGGCTAGCGTCAATACTGGTCTTCACCTCCAGTAGCTCGGTGCTGTACCAGGGGGTCACGGTAGCCAGCGTCGATAGTTTGGCCTGTAGTGCCTGCATCAGTACAGGATGCTCTGCGCCGTAGTAGACTGCGTCGCCTTGGGTATCGCTGAGTCGAAAGTTAACCACGCTAGGGCAGTCAGCATCCGACATTCTGACCCGCTGAAAGTGAGTGATGTATGGACCCACCTGATCCCAAAGGCCGAGCTGGCGAAAGATGCAAGCCGAAGCGGGAGAAAAGGCATAGGCCCGCTGCCGTGCTGCCGACTGAACAGCGGTTTGTGCTTCGATGATGGCGATGGATAGGCCAGACTGCTGTAGGGCGCAGGCCAAAGTCAGGCCGACGATGCCGCCACCCACAATCGTCAGGTCGTAGTGCGTCGGACGATGATAGGGAGAATTGGCAGCGGCGCGATCGCGCGACAAAGGGACGGTAGCCATGCAGTCTTAGATGCGGAAACAGGTGCGATTTTTATCCTACTGTTACCTATTCTTACGTTTCTACCCGGTGGCTGCAAGGGTGGTCGGCCTTAAGGAATGTTTGAGTTAGGCGCATGCCGGTCATGAATAGACCCCCCGAATAGACCTTTGGTGTGGCCCACTAGCTCAGGGCCTGCATCATCGCCTGCTGGGCCACAGTCTGGTACAGCGTCTTAAAGTGCTCCATCACAATTTGAGCATCGCCTGCGGGTAAGGGAACGGTGCCCAGCACATCCAGAACGGTTTGGTCGGCGGGAGTGATCACTACTAGCGACGGGTCAATCGGTTCGTCGTACTGCCAGAAGGCTTCGACCTGTAGGGCGGTGCTGGTGGCCGGTTTGGGTTGTGTTTCAGCTGCTTCTACTGGCGAAGCATCCGCGTCAGTGGTCTCGGGCATCTGCTGCTGGCGCTTGTGACGAACGGCATCAAGCAGCTGAGTTTTGCTACGGCCCCGTAGCTGTAGCAGGACGAAGGGATCTTCGCGGAATAGATCGCCCAGCTGGTAGTAAACCGCCGCAATGTGCTTGCAGGGATTTTTGGGGTCGGGGCAGCTACAGCGGGAGTGGACGTCGGACAGGGTGAAGGGAAACAGGTTGAGGCCGTTGCGCGTGAACACGCTTTCTATGTCGTCTGGCATTTCGCCTGCCAGTAGCTGGGCCGAGTAGAGCGCTTGCTGGGATAGCGTGTCAATCACATAGTCCCAGTCTTCGTCGGAGAAGCTGTCGATCCAAATGGAGAGCTTGTAGGGTTCCTGAGCCGTACCCTGAACCGTGGCCGTCACCTTGGCTTCTTTGAACTCTAGGGTGAGAATGTGGCCTTCACGGGCGTAGCGGCGTCCCCGCTCTAGCCGCTTCTTGAAGCGGTAAGAATTCAGCAGGTCGGTCCATCGCTGTACCCACCAGGCTTCGTCTTCGATGGCGTAGGCGGGGGGTGCGGAGTAGGTCATGGGATGGAGGGCACAACGTGTTGTGCCCGTACAGGATATATCGGTTAATCGACGATTTTGCTCATGGCGTCTAGGTTGAGCACCTGGTCTAGCTTGTCGGGGTCCATGAGTCCTTGTTCGAGGACAATTTGGCGCAGCGGTTTGCCGGTATCAAGGGATTGCTTGGCGATGGCGGCGGCGTTTAAGTAGCCAATGTGGGGGTTCAGGGCCGTAACCAGGGCAAGGGAGGCCTCGGCATACTGGTGGCAACGCTCGGGGCGGGCCTCAATGCCTTGTAGGCAGCGCTGGTTAAGGGCCGCCAGTGTCTCACCAAGAATTTCGATGCTGTGGATTAAATTGTAGGCGATCAGCGGCATCATCACATTCAGCTCCAGCTGTCCGGCTTGGGCGGCTAGGGCAATAGCCTGGTCGTAGCCCATCACCTGGAAGCAGACCATCGAGGTCATTTCGGCCATCACCGGGTTGTACTTACCGGGCATAATTGACGAGCCGGGCTGAACGGGTGGCAGCTGAATTTCTTTGAAACCGGTGTTGGGACCAGCATCGAGCAGCCGCAGGTCGTGGGAAATTTTGACCAATTCCTGGGCCAGGTTACGCACGGCGCTAGAGACGGCAACGAAAGGAGCCATGCTTTGCATCGCGGCCATCAGGTGGGGCGCAGGCTTAACGGTTTGGTCCAAATACTCGGATAGCAGTTCCGCTGCCCGGTGGCGATATTGAGGATGGGTGTTCATTCCCGTTCCAGCCGCGCTGCCGCCCAGTCCCAGTAGGGTTAGATCTTGAGCTGCGGCCTGAATACGACACTGATGGTCGATCAAAATTGTGGCCCAGGCACGGAAGCCTTCGCCCAGCCGCACGGGTACGGCATCTTGCAGGTGAGTCCGGCCCGAGCGCACCACGTTCTGAAAGTCATCGGCTTTGGTTTGCAGGGTTGCGATCGCGCCCTTCAGTCCCGGCAACAGCGTCCGCTCAATCGCCAGCAGCCCACCAATGCGAATTGCAGTGGGAATCACATCATTCGTCGATTGACCATAGTTCACATGGTCGTTGGGGCTAACCCGCTGGTAGTTGCCCTTGGCATCCCCCAGCAATTCCAGTGCCCGGTTAGCCAGCACCTCATTCACGTTCATGTGATGAGACGTCCCGGCACCCGCCTGGTAGACATCCACCACAAACTGCTCTCGCAGCTCGCCTGCCAAAATTTCATCTGCGGCCTGTACAACCGCATCGGCAATTTCCTGCGGGATGCAGCCAAGTTCGCCGTTGGCCGTCGCCGTGGCTTTTTTGATTAGCACACAGGCGTCGACGTAGGTTGCCAGGGGTCGCAGCCCACTGATAGGGAAGTTCTCGACTGCCCGCAGGGTTTGGATGCCGTAGTAGGCCGTCGCTGGGAGCGATCGTTCACCCATAGAGTCTTTTTCGATCCGGCTGTCAGCGCGGGTATCCGTCATGGGGCAAATCCTAGCTTGGGGTAGTGGGATGCAAAAGGCACAGACCGCGATTTTAAGCCTCGGGGTTTGTGGAAATCAACACAGAACGTGATTAAGGAGTCCACTATCCGCAAGGCTGGCACGATAGTGCTTCCCAAATCCGGGAACACTCTGATCTATACACACCTAATGGTTACTCACATGGGTAGAACACGTAGGTATGTTGAGGCGGCAGGGGCGGCTAACCTGTCACGATGTTCCCTTTGGTTTCGAAATCAACTGTTTCATCCCTATATTTACTGACTTGACGACTTATTTTGTCTAACGCTGTGGTTAATGTCATCAAATCGCCCAAGGGGTTAGCGTTTAAGGGGTCTAAGCTGGACGCCAAGACCTGGCTGGGTCAGGGCTCTGCACTGTACGAGCTGGGCCGTTACCAAGGCGCAATTAGCAAATTTAACCGGGCGCTGTCTATAGACGCCAATAATGTGCAGGTCTTGCTACATCGGGGCTATGCGTTTTGCGAGCTAAAAGACTATGACAGTGCCATCGCAGACTTTAAGTCGGCCCTGCAGATTGATCCGCAAAACGCGCTAGCGCTACATGGACAGGGCATTGCCCAAGCTAAGCTGGGTCTTTATCAGCTGGCTGTTGTGAGCTTTGACCGGTCGCTGCTGTACGACAACAAAGACAGTAAAACCTGGTACAACCGGGGCAATGCCCTCCTACAGCTGGAGAATTATTCTGAAGCCCTACACAGCTTCAACAAAGCCATTGAAATTCATCCCAACAACTATCGTACTTGGTACAATCGTGCGATCGCGCTAGCGTCGCTCAATCTACACCTGGATGCGCTCAAAAGTTTGGACACGACCCTATCACTTAAACCCACCTGTCACTATGCCTGGAACTATCGAGGGCTAGTCCTAAACCGGATGGGTCGCTACGACGAAGCGCTAGAGAGTTTTGAGCAGTCCATTCGTCACCGGACGCCTAACCCCAACGCCTGGTATGGTCGGGCAACAACATTTGCCCTCCAAGGGAACGCCCGTGAGGCGGCTCGCAACCTGCAGCGGGCGATGAAGCTGAGCCCGCACATCTATCGGCTCATGGCTCGAAACGACAAGAGTTTTGATGCGGTACGTAAAGAACCCACCCTGGAGCAGGTGATTAAGCCGGTTAGTGTTGGCCACACCGCTTAAAGTCCGCAGTTGATAAGTACACAGCATCAACGGACGCAGGCGATAAGATAAGTCAGGTGATGCCCCGACTGCCTGAACTATGCCCCGCAAAACCAAGCTGCGATTTGATCGCGGTACGCTGATTCTGCATCCGCCGCCTCGCGGTAAGGATTGGATTGACTACGCCACCTGGGATGACCGGATTGAGCGGTTTCGGGTACCGGCACATCAGTACCGCGCCCTGGTTGAAACTCTGCGACGGTCCCAGACGGCATTTGAGGATACGGCTACGGCATTCGAGCCGCTGACGTTGGACCCTGAGCTGGTGATGACGCCCTACCCGCATCAGCAGGAGGCGCTAACCGCCTGGACCCAAGCGGGCCGAACGGGGGTCGTGGTGTTACCCACTGCTGCTGGAAAAACCTACCTGGCCCAGCTGGCCATGGAGGCCACCCCCCGCAGCACGCTGATTACGGTACCCACGCTGGACTTGATGCACCAGTGGTATGCCCACTTGGAGAAGGCATTCCCGGCGGCATCCGTTGGGTTGCTAGGTGGGGGCAGTCGCGATCGCACCCCGATTCTTGTAGCAACCTACGACAGTGCTGCCATCCATGCTGAGACATTGGGAAACCAGTACGGGCTACTGATCTGCGATGAGTGCCACCACCTGCCCAGCGACTTTAACCGGGTGATTGCTGAGTATGCGATCGCGCCCTACCGTTTGGGCCTTACCGCTACCCCCGACCGCGCCGACGGTCGCCACGAAGATCTAGACCAGCTTCTGGGACCCGTGGTGTATCACAAGACCGCTGCGGATTTATCTGGTCAGGCGCTGGCCCCGTACCAGATTGTGCAGCTCCGCGTCCAACTCTCCGAACACGAGCGTAAGCGGTACGGAGACCTCATTCAGCAACGCAACAGCTTTCTACAAGAGAACAAAATCTGGTTGGGCAGCCCCGAAGGCTGGAAACGCTTTGTCGGAGCCAGCGCCCGCTCCCAGGCCGGTCGCCGCGCCATGCTAGCTCACCGCGAAGCCAAGACCCTAGCCCTAGGTACCGACGGTAAGCTACGCCTGCTCGAAGAGCTACTGGCCCAGCACTATCCCGAGCGCACCATCATCTTTACCAACGACAACGCCACGGTCTACAAAATCTCCCAGGACTTTCTCATTCCTGCCATTACCCACCAGACGCCCGTCAAAGAGCGCCATACCGTCCTGCAAAACTTTCGTACAGGCGAGTACCAAACTATTGTGGTCTCCCATGTACTAAATGAAGGCGTCGACGTCCCCGAAGCCCGCATTGCCATCTTGCTATCGGGTACAGGCTCCACCCGCGAATACATTCAGCGACTAGGTAGAGTCCTACGAAAAGGCGACGGTAACAAGATGGCAATTCTCTATGAGGTGATTGCCGAAGAAACAACAGAGGAGAATATAGCGAAACGCCGAAAACAGCCTCAGAAACGCCAGAAGCCGAGTCGGTACGACGTAGTTCAGTCTGCCCTACCCTTGGCGGCGGAGCCCCAAAGGGATTGGAAATCTACCGACCTGCCCTATTGAAAGCACTCTGAGACAGTCGTGAAACCTATAGTGCTTTCTACTACACTGGGCAACATGGTGGTAAGGCATCGTATGACGGAGAGCAGTCCATGACCGCAGCAATTGGCGACATTATCAAAAACGGGACTGTAGGTGATGTTAAAAATTGGTCAGTAGCCATGCCCTCGACTGAAGATTTCTTGCAATCTGTTGACGCCCTCTTTGATGCTTTGACGGAGCAGGACGTTGACTATGTATTAGTGGGCGGAATTGCCTTACTGAGCTATGTGGAAGGACGTAACACTCAAGATATTGACCTAATTTTGAGTCGTGTTGCCCTTGAGTCACTGTCTAATATCGCCATCGTTAGCGAAAACAAAGATTTTGTTCGAGGTGCCTTCGACCAACTGCAGGTAGATATTTTACTGACTCAGAATGATCTATTTCGTCAGGTACTAGAGCAGTTTTCTACAGAACGACAGTTTGGAGAGCGCACAATTCGCTGTGCAACCGTTGATGGATTGTTTGTGTTGAAATGCTATGCCTTACCGTCGCTCTATCGGCAAGGAGACTTCAGTCGGGCCAGTATTTATGAAAATGATTTACTTCTCCTACTGCTAAACTACTCTGTTGATGTTGACTCGCTACTATCGCTATTGTCTCAGCATCTACTTGCGACAGACTTAGCTGAAGTCGAGAGCATTATTGGCGAAATTCAATCTAGAATTCGCCGCTTCCCAACGCAGCAGCAGAAACTAGAAGACGATGCATAACGCTGTAGCAAGAATCTGGGCAGTACTAGCCTCACTGGCAAATTTTGGTCATTTCAGTTGCACTCGGTGTCTCAACCTATACGGCGCTAGCTATAAATCAAACGCTCCGAACCTAAAACCCGATAAGACCGAGCTAGACCGGAGCCGTTTGCGTCACTCGCCTCGACACTAAATGCTGGAGGAAGAGTGTCTAGCTTATAGCTCTAGTCCGCCAAGTTCTTCTAATGGGTTCTCCTCTGGTTCCTCGAGGCGCGGTTCTTCAAATCCATCATTAGGCTCTGGGTTGACACGTGCAGCACCCTGTTGATCAGGTACCCCAAAATCGTCAGGATTAATCTCATCGTTGACCCCATTTCCATCATTAACGCGGGCATTAGAGCGTACTCGCGCCTCTTGCTCTTCTGCACCACGTAAACGATCAAAGGGATCGTTAAATCGATCTCTTCCTGCAATTGGCTGATCCCATTGCAAATCTGGCCCTAACGCATCAAAATCAGCTTCAAAATTATTGCTACGGAGATATGGGGTGACTTCATTCAACCGCAACAGTTGAATTATTTCTTCGCGAATACCACCTCTCAGCAAATCAACTTTTTCAGTCAAAGTAGCATTAGCATCAGTAAATGCATTCCTGGTATTCCCCTTTATATTGATTTCCTGCGGAGCATCAGTTTTAATAAAAACCTCTTCAAGGACTTTAACGGTCGCCTCTTTTTCTGCGTCGGATGCACCCTGATCAACCTGGCTGTCAAGCTTACTAAGGCTAATCAAAAAATCAACATTTTCCCCAGCGAAACGGGTATCTGAAAAATCCTTCAATCTGTTCATCCATTGAAGATCTCTACCATTGACAGGGTCGGGGCGCAGGAACTTTCCACTGTTGCGATTAAAGATATCAACTTGGGCGTCATTTATCGTTTGAGGCATGTTTACAATCCTTTTTCTTTCTAAGAACAGTCGCTGATAGCGTTGTATTTCGCATTGCCTCGTCATCGACGAGAATGCTCATCTAAACCAAGAATGTTCTATGTCTAGCTATTTCTCAAAGACTTGTATCAATAGCTAGACGCCAATTTTCCCACTAGCTAGGTTAGCTTTTGCTGTCAGGAACAGGCTTTTTTTCCCGCAGGTTGATGATGTAATCGGCTACACCGTGGACGGCCTCCCAGGCATCCCAAAGGGTACAGGCAATGTCGTAGGTGGTTAGTTTGGTTTGGGGATGGATGCCAAATCTTAGCTGGTTGGTGTAGTTCACCAGCACAAACCCTAACCAACCAATAGTGCTGTAGAACATGTTGATCGAATACATCTGAGTTGAACCCAACGCAATAGCTTCCTGCTCGGAACCAAAACCGTAGGCCAGTTCGCTATTGGTAGAGTTTCTGGTTTCATAATGTCGAAAGAAGGGTTGCACAAATCCGTCGCTTTCATCTTTAGGATCTATCGTTTGATCTAAGAAACGATAGAGACGAGTGGTGTCTTTGTGGAGGTATTTGTGACGATGAAGGTTAGGGTGAGAGTATTTTTCATTAGCCATGTACGTTCCTAAGACGCCCCATAGGTCATCCGCTTGGGAATCGTCCCTTAACATCGACTCAACCAGGCGAATCTGATTGAGTCGGGCGTGGATGAGCTTGTAAGCCTGTGCTGCATCGCCATGTTCTTTATGAATACGCCACATCCAGTTACTTTGATTATCAGAGTCCGGATTAAGCTGCCGGTGTAGTGTTTGCCAGCAATCGCGAGCGGTTTTCTCTAAACGCTCATCGGGTAACTTATCCCACAGAGAATCATCATTCACAGCCTTGCGTAGCGACTCGGACGACCCAAAATCTTTTGAATCCCAGTCCGGATCCAGTGCTTCGTCAGGCATAAGACAAATCAAACCGTACAAAATGAGCGCGTTAACCACCACGCCCATCACGGCACAATACGTATCGATCGTCAGCATCGACTGCATTACTGGATGATTAGGCAGTGAGGTGAGATCTAGTTCAGCTTTCCGGTCTACAAGCTTATTATCCTGCGCAATAAATACGCTAAAGTCACCCGAATCTAACAATGTCCATACCAGACCTAATCCATCAGTGTGATTGAGAACGTCAAATTTTGTTTGGCCTTTATTATCCTGCAGCCATTTAGAATCAAATCCTCTTAATGACGAGGTAGGATGCTCAGGATCAGTCAGCATTTCGGCCATTAGCCCTTTCAATCTGGCAATTCGGGCAAAAACACTGTCGAACTTGTTAGCTAGATTCTGATCGCTGATGAACGTTTTCAAATCTTGGCTAACCTTACTCAGTTCGCTGCGATGCCAGCCTGCTTTTGACTTCATTCGCCGAGAAAATTCTGATCGGGCATCAATGTTGCGCTTAAGCATGCCTAATGCCGAGATACCAGCAAAGGCCAAAAAACCTACTTCGGGTATACCAAAAAAAAGCATCCCAATTGTCGAGATCGCATCGTCAGTCGAAAAAACAGAAGGTGGCGAGATTTTTGGGGGGTCTGGCTGTTTAGAATTTTTGAACCAGATACTCTGATCTACAGGACTATTTACGCTCCAGTGCTTGAAATCGTTCCAGTAATTAGCGGGCTGCTTGGGGTAATAGTGTGTATGAGAACGTCTTCTCATATAGTAAAAAATTCCCTCTATTAAGGAGTCATACTTCAAATTGTCTGGATCGGGATTGCTACTATCGAAGATCCGCAACAATTCAATCATTTCCGCATAGGTCAGAGCATTCTTGCCCTTGTCCGAGGTCGAACTACTGGTTTCTTTGGAAATGTGGTAATGATGTTTCCGGATTGTCATTGTCAGTACCTACGACGTGAGAATATTTGCGAAGCTTTGCCGCTCAGAACTTTGTTGACTAGAAGGAACAAAAAACTCTTTAGCCATCTATTGCGTTTCCCCCTTGGCTTGACTCATTCCATCTTGGCAAAAGCCTAATAGAACAGCGGGGCAACTGAGACGTAAGTTTCAATCAGATTGAAGCTGAGCATGACACAGTAATCAAAACAGGACGTTCTTGGAACAAGTCAAAATCTGACAGATCGTTGAGAAACTGCCATAACTCTTCTGGCCTAATAGATTAGCCCAAATTAAAAGTTAGAAAGAAGGTTCTACAGCAGCCGTTTTGTCCGTTAGAACAAGACGGCTCAATCCTCTTATTAGCCATTTCGCTCTATGCCAAGCAGGATTGCCATGCTCGGTATCCTAGCGTAAATGACGCTAGCTATATGTCTCCTATCTATGACGAGGATAATCACCGGCCGCAAAGAAAACTGGATTTTCGGGAAGGCTACCTAATTTCCCTGCCGGGTTCTCTTGGCTTACTAACCTACAACAGAATGAATAAGTCAACCTTTCAAATACCTATATCTCTTCGCACCTCGGGACAACTTTGCTAGTAGTAGCAACTGGTTTAGATGAGAAGTGTACGTTTCTAGCCGCATCTAGAAATATACGCGAAAATACGTACATGTCAACGATCAAACCCTAAAAGTTTTTTTACGTCTTTCAAGATGTCAGGACGTACTCAAATTAGCAACAAATAGAAATAATTAGATTGCTATGCCACTATTGGCATAGCAGAGTTGAATGATGACGTATATGCTCGCCTATAAAAGAGGCAATAAAGAAGTAGCTGTGGTCGTAGCCATCCTGCATTCGCAACCTCAGGGGTTGATTAGCCTGTTGACAGGCTGCTTCGAAGGTTTGAGGTAAGAGCTGTTGTTGTTCGAGAAAGATGTCAGATGCCCCTTGATCAATGAGAATTGTTCGGGTGGGATCAGCGTAATGCCTGACTAGTTCGCTAGCGTCGTAGTCTCGCCACTGGGTTACATCTGGTCCCAAGTAATTCGTAAATGCCTTAGTACCCCAGGGGCACTGGCTAGGGGCAGCGATAGGCGCAAAGGCAGAGATCGATTTAAACAGGTCCGGATTTCGTAGACCGCAGACCAGTGCGCCATGACCGCCCATCGAATGGCCTGTTATGCCTTGACGGTCGGCCCGAATGGAAAAGTTGGATTCGATGAGCTGGGGTAGTTCTTGCGTGACGTAGCTATACATGCGGTAGTTAGTTTTCCAGGGTTCTACCGTCGCATCTACATAAAACCCTGCCCCCGAGCCAAAGTCCCAGCTTTCGGCATCGTCCGGCACATCCTTCCCTCGGGGGCTGGTGTCGGGCGCAACCAGCATTAGTCCTTCCTCAGCGGCGTAGCGCTGGGCTCCGGCCTTAACCGTAAAGTTTTCGGGGGTGCAGGTCAGACCCGAGAGAAAGTAGAGAACCGGTACCGGCCCTTCTGTAGCCTGAGGCGGAATAAACACAGTGAAGGGCATTTCGCAGCTACATTCGGTAGACGAGTGGGTGTAGTAGCCGACGGTGCCACCGAAGCAGCGCTGTTGTTTTTGTAGGGTAAGAGACATGATATTAAAACCTCACGACACTCCGAATACTCTCACCCTTATGCATCAGCTCAAACCCCTCATTAATCTCTTCTAAGGGCATGACATGCGTAATTAGGTCGTCGATGTTGATTTTGCCGTCCATGTACCAGTCAACAATTTTTGGCACGTCCGTACGGCCCCTAGCTCCGCCAAATGCGGTGCCCTTCCATACTCGTCCAGTTACCAGCTGAAATGGGCGAGTGCTGATCTCTTGTCCTGCCCCGGCCACGCCAATAATCACGCTGACGCCCCAGCCTTTATGGCAGCATTCCAGCGCCTGACGCATGACGTTCACATTACCAATGCACTCAAAGCTGTAGTCTGCGCCGCCACCGGTCAGGTCCACTAGGTAGGGGACTAAATCGCCTTCGACTTCTTTAGGATTCACAAAGTGGGTCATGCCGAATTTCTCGGCTAGTTCTTGTTTGCTAGGATTGATGTCAACCCCAACAATTTTGTCTGCGCCCGCCATCCGACAGCCTTGAATGACATTTAGTCCAATGCCCCCGAGCCCAAACACCACAACGTTGGCGCCGGGTTCAACCTTGGCTGTGTTGATGACTGCGCCGATGCCGGTTGTGACGCCGCAGCCGATGTAGCAGACTTTATCGAAGGGGGCATCTTCTCGAATTTTCGCCAGGGCAATTTCGGGAACAACCGTGTAGTTGGCAAAGGTGGACGTGCCCATGTAGTGGTAAAGCGGGGCTCCATTTAAGGAGAAGCGGCGTCCGCCGTCGGGCATGAGTCCTTTACCCTGAGTGCTACGAATCGCCTGACATAGGTTAGTTTTGAAGCTGAGGCAGTACTCGCACTGGCGGCACTCGGGCACGTAGAGCGGAATGACGTGATCGCCCGGTTTGAGGCTTGTTACATCAGGACCGACCTCTGCGACGATGCCTGCGCCCTCGTGCCCCAGTACAGCAGGGAAGAGGCCTTCGGGGTCTTTGCCCGATAGGGTATAGGCGTCAGTGTGGCAGATGCCTGTGGCTTTGATTTCGACCAGCACTTCTCCAGCTTTGGGTCCCTCTAGTTGGACGGTTTCTATGGCTAGGGGTTTACCCGGTTCCAGTGCGATCGCAGCTTTAACGTCCATACCCTTCTCCTAAAACGATGCCTATGGCCCTAATTGTGTGCGCCACGGCCTACAAAATCTTTTGTCTTTAAGCGATGGGAAATTGTTCGTAAACAGTCGTAACACTCAGACAAGGGATTATCGGATCTTTTGACAGATCCTAAGCTGGCATTTCTGCAGACAGAAACGACTAGCAAACTTCTCATTAACCAGGTTTTATCTGTGTGTAAGCCTAGTGCGTTCGTATCAGAAACGTTATGCGTTGTAACGCATATTAATTAGCAAAAAAATATAATCAATATTCCTTCTGTTTAGCGATTTCAGTCGTTTTTTTAGCAAACCCATCCAATCCATGCAGGGTGTAGGGAAGGCAATAGTGCATAAAGACCTAGCATCTTAATGCTAAGAAGCATTAAGATGTATGAAACAGAGGCAATCTTAATGCGAGTCCTTTTAATTTATCCCTTGTTTCCGAAAAGTTTCTGGTCTTTTGACAAAACACTGGAACTGGTCGATTTCAAGGCGCAGCTACCCCCCCTTGGCATCATCACCGTCGCCGCTATCTTGCCCCAAACCTGGGAGTTTAAGCTGGTTGATCGCAACGTACGCGATGCGACTGAGGCTGAGTGGGACTGGGCAGAGCTGGTGCTGCTGTCCGGCATGATTGTGCAAAAGGCTGACTTCGCAGCGCAAATTAAGGCGGCAAAGTCGCGAGGAAAGCTCGTCGCCATTGGTGGGCCCTATGCCACAGCCATGCCCAAGGAAGTAGCGGCGGCTGGCGCAGACTTTCTGGTGTTGGATGAGGGTGAAATTACGCTGCCGATGTTTGTAGAGGCGGTGGAGCGGGGGGACACTAGCGGCACGTTTCGCTCCGGTGGCGAAAAGCCTGACATCACCATCACGCCGATTCCTCGCTACGACCTGCTAGAGTTCGACGCCTATGCTGAAATGTCAATTCAGTTCTCGCGGGGCTGCCCCTTCCAATGCGAGTTTTGTGACATTATTGTTCTCTATGGGCGCAAGCCAAGGACTAAGTCGCCTGAACAGCTATTAGCGGAGCTGCAGTCGCTGTATGATTTGGGCTGGCGACGCAGCATCTTTATGGTGGACGACAACTTCATCGGCAACAAGCGTAACGTCAAGCGCTTGCTCAAAGAGATGAAGCCTTGGATGGAGGAGCGAAACTATCCCTTCTCTTTTGCCACCGAAGCGTCGGTAGACTTGGCTCAAGACCCAGAGCTGATGCAGATGATGGTGGACTGCAACTTTGGCACGGTGTTCTTAGGCATTGAAACGCCGGACGATGATAGCCTGACGCTGACGCGTAAGCACCAAAACACCCGCAGCCCTCTCTCCGAAGCGGTCGATACGATTACCCAATCGGGCCTGCGCGTTATGGCCGGGTTTATCATCGGCTTTGATGGAGAGAAAACCGGTGCAGGGCAGCGCATTGTTGACTTTGTTGAACAAACAGCGATTCCCACAGCCATGCTAAGCATGTTGCAGGCGCTGCCGGATACCGCCCTGTGGCACCGGCTGATCAAAGAAGATCGAATGCTGATTCAGGGAGCGGACATCAACCAGGCGACCCTGATGAACTTTATTCCCACACGTCCAATTGAAGAGATTACGCATGAGTTCATTGAGGCGTTTTGGGAACTGTACGACCCAATGAAGCTGTTGAACCGTACCTATCGCCATTTTCTTATGCTGGCAGAGGGGCAGCGGCAGCACTATCAGGGGCGGTCAGAGTCGGCAGGGAGCCCAGATGTCACTTGGACGATGGTTCGTGCCCTGGCGATTGTGTGCTGGCGGCAGGGGGTGGTGCGTAAAACTCGACTACGTTTTTGGTTAAATCTGTTCGATATGCTGCGTCGTTACCCAGAGGCGGCAGCCAACTACGTGAGCGTTTGTGCTCAGGCCGAGCACTTTATTGACTTTAGAGAAACGGTACGACGACAGATTGAAGGCCAGCTCGAGGCGTTTTTGGTACAGCAAAAACAGAAGCAGGCCCAAGAAGAACTGCCACTGGCATCATAGCGGCTGTTTTAACAGGGTTAAATTGACCAGTTTGGCCGGTGCTGAATCTGTTGTAGGTTGCCTGTGGAGGGGTGGATAAAATCTAACTCGCAGGCGTGGAGCTGGTAACCACAGTCACCCGGCACCGCGTCGGGGCGGGGCTGACCGCCTACGGTGTACAGCGGGTCACCCACCAGTGGGTAGCCCAGCGCCGCCAGGTGAATTCGAATCTGGTGGGGGCGTCCGGTTGCGATCGCAACTTCCACCAGCGCGTGTCCGTCCCCTCTGCTTAGCACGCGTCCCTGACTCTTGGCTGCTAGCCCATCTGTTGCTGCACCGTAGACGTGCCCCAACAGCGGGTGTGGGCATTTGCCAATGGGCTGTTCTGTAATGAACGTCTCTGGGATGGCGTCATGGCCTCGAGTACCCAGCACGATAGCCCAGTAGAGTTTGCGGATTTGCCGCTGACGCATCTGCCGACTGAGGTGCCGTCGAGCAGCTGGACTGTTAGCCAGTAGTGTTAGACCAGAGGTACCGCGTCCCAGTCGGTGGATGGGGTAAGCGTTGGGGTACTGCTGCTGTACCTGCCACAGCAGCGTATGTTGTAGAAAATTTGCCCCTGGTAGAACCGGCAAGCCGCTGGGTTTGTTGACGACTAGCAGGTGCTTGTCCTGGTAAAGAATATCAATGTTCAAAGGGGCAGGCGGTTCTTGCCAGGGGGGACGCTGGTAGGTGAGCTGCTGTCCCGCTTTGAGCTGAGCCTGGGGCTGTACAGTCCGTTGGTCGAGCAGAATTTGCCGTCCTTCAATCCGCTGCTGCCACTCGCTGCGGGTCGAGTGGCGGTAGCGCTGGGTGTAGTAGTCCAGCACGGTCATGTCCGCAAACCGAGGCGAGATGCGATCGCAATAGGTCCAACCCTGGTTCATGGGTCAACACCGTGCGTCAATGCCATGGGCCAATCCAAAGAAACCTTACGGTAGGCGACAGATAACGGCAAAATCTCAAACAATCTCAATCCTGTACCCTTCATTGTGAAACATTCAGGGAATTTATCGTTCCCTGAAATTCCCTGTGATGAGATGAGGTGTGGCAATCGCGGGTGGAAGTGAGGAGAAACTATGGAGACAATGACCAGCGTTCTGGGCTTTGGGCTTGCCGTTTGTCTAGCGCTCGTTCACATTTTGGCGAGCAAAGCTCGTTGGCTGCTGCACCTGCCCCAACGCTGGTGGATGTCGTTTGCCGGCGGCATTTCGATTACCTACATATTCCTAGACATTTTTCCAGAGTTGAGCCATGCCCAGGCGGAAGCGTCTCCGCTCGAAGGCATTCCCCTGATTCGGTATGTTGAAAACCATGTCTATCTACTGGCGCTAGTCGGACTGGCCGTCTTCTATGGGCTAGAGCAGATGGCCCTGCGCTCGCGACGCCACAACGCCGCAACAAAAGGTGACCAAAGTACCGAAGTAGGGGTGTTTTGGGTGCATACGGCCTTCTTTGCCCTGTATAACGCCGTTTTGGGTTACCTACTCACGGAAACCGGACACAGCAGCATTCTTACCTGCTTGTTACTATTCTTTGCCCTGGGGCTGCACTTTGTTGTCAACGATATAGGCCTACGAGAGCATCATCAGCGTAGCTATGACAAGCTAGGGCGCTGGTTACTGGCGGGTGCGATTTTGGTGGGGTGGAGCTTAGCCCAAGCCGTTACCTTTAGCGAGATGGCCTTTGCGGTGGCCTGGGCGCTAGTCTCTGGGGCAATGATTCTCAACGTGCTTAAAGAAGAGTTACCCGAGCAGGAGGACAGTCACTTTGGTCTGTTTGTAACGGGGATTGCTTTGTATGCGGTGGTATTGCTAGCGTCGCAGGCCTGACTTAGTGGCTGAGTAAACCCGCTAGCTAAAAACAATGCAAAACTTGCGACAGTCTTAGCCACATATTCGGCTATATTCCATCTATAGTGACTGAACCATAGCAACTCCCCCTTTTATTTCGGCTGTTTTGAGGACTCCTAATGGCGCTTGAGTACCCTGAAGAACTCAGCTATACCGACACCCACGAGTATGCTCGTATAGACGAAGAAGAAAAGCTGATTACCATTGGCATTTCGGCCTTCGCCATTGACCAGCTTGGCGATGTTGTGTTCTTAGAGCTGCCTGACATGGGCGACAACGTCGAGAAAGGCGAAAAGTTTGGCACGATTGAGTCAGTCAAAGCGGTGGAGGAGCTGAAGTCACCCATTTCAGGCGAAGTACTAGAGCGCAACGACCAGCTGCTTGATGCCCCAGAGCAGATTGCGGACGATCCCTACGGGGATGGCTGGCTGATTCGCGTCAAGGCTGACAGTATGGATGAACTTGAGGAAGATATGCTGACGGCTGAAGAATATCGCGAACAGATTGAGGGGTAACGTTCGGTAACAGAACACACAAAACCGCCAGACCGCTAGCCTAGGATGAGGGTAACGGCCCCGTGAGTGCTGCCTGTCAGAGGTGGTATTCCTCTGCGCATCGTGTGTTGATTTATCGCGTGCTGAGTATATCAACTCGCCACACTGATGCTGCCCATCGATACATTTACCCATCGAGATGGGGCCATCGATTGGGGTAGGAGGTCAGACCATGACCATTGCAAGCATCAACCCGGCCACGGGTGAGAAGTATCAGGTTTTCACCCCGCTGACCCCAACTGAGGTTCAGCAGAAGTTGACTCGGGCTCAAGCGACGTTTTTGTCCTATCGGGCAACGTCCTTTGCGGAACGGGCACGGTGGTTAACCGCCGCCGCCGAACAGCTAATGGCGCAGAAAGAACGCTACGGGCGGCTGATGACTGAGGAGATGGGCAAGCCGCTGGGTAGTGCGAGCGCAGAAGTCGAAAAGTGCGCCTGGGTCTGCCAGTACTATGCTGAACACGCAGAGGCGTATCTTGCCGACGAACCGGGCGAGTCTGACGCCAGCCGTAGCTACGTTCACTACCAGCCGCTGGGCGCAATTCTGGCCGTCATGCCCTGGAACTATCCCTTCTGGCAGGTGTTTCGCTTTGCCGCACCGGTGCTGATGGCAGGCAACGTCGGACTGCTCAAGCACGCCTCCAACGTACCGCGCTGTGCCCTTGCCATTGAAACGATCTTGGCTGAGGCGGGTTTTCCTGCCGGAGCATTTCAGACTTTGCTGATTGGGGCCGAGCAAACCGCGGCGGTACTGGCCGATGACCGGGTCAAAGCTGTGAGTCTAACAGGGAGCGGCCCGGCCGGTGCTAGCGTTGCTGCCACAGCGGGGCAGCACCTGAAGCCTTCGCTGCTGGAGTTGGGGGGCAGCGACCCATTTATCGTCATGCCCAGTGCCGACCTGGATGCGGCGATAACCACCGCTGCCAAGGCTCGTCTACAAAACAACGGCCAGTCCTGCATTGCCGCCAAGCGGTTTATTTTGGTTGGCGAAATTGCCGATGTGTTCGAGCAGCGCTTAGCCGAGCAGTTTCGCAGCTTAACCGTGGGTGACCCGATGGCAGCGGAAACCGATATTGGCCCACTGGCTACGCCGAGCATTTTGCATGAGTTAAATCAACAGGTGATGGACTGCTTGCAAGCTGGTGCAACTGCGTTAGTCGGTGGCGATCCCAGCCAGCTGGATCTGCCAGAGCCGCTGAAGTCGGGTAATTTTTACCCGCCCACGATTCTGACCCAGATTCCTCGGGGCACCCCTGCAGACCAGGAAGAGTTTTTTGGCCCCGTAGCGCTGGTCTTCCGGGTAGACTCGCTGGATGCGGCCATTACCCTCGCTAATAGCACTGCCTTTGGTCTAGGGGCTAGCGCATGGACAGCGGATGCCGAAGAGCAACAGCGTTTTATCAATGAGCTGGATGCTGGAGCAGTGTTTATCAACGGTATGGTGAAGTCTCACCCCAACCTGCCCTTTGGGGGCATCAAACAGTCCGGCTACGGCCGCGAACTGGGTCGGCAAGGCATTCTGGAATTTGTGAATGCAAAAACAGTTTGGATCAAATAATTTGCGAACACCGTAGGCACAGTCGGCTGTGCCCCTAACATCTATGAACACCGCAGGCACAGTAGGCTGTGCTCCTAACATCTATGAACACTGCAGAACTTCTCGTCCGTTGCCTTGAAAACGAGGGTGTTGAGTACATTTTTGGCGTACCGGGTGAGGAGAATCTTCAGATTCTTCAGGCGCTCAAGCAGTCGTCTATCCAGTTCATCACCACTCGCCATGAACAGGGTGCGGCATTTATGGCGGACGTCTATGGGCGACTGACGGGCAAGGCGGGGGTGTGCCTGTCGACGCTGGGACCCGGTGCAACCAACCTGATGACGGGGGTAGCGGACGCCAATCTGGACCGTGCCCCGTTGGTGGCGATTACCGGGCAGGTGGGCACAGACCGGATGCACATCGAATCGCACCAGTACTTGGACTTGGTGGCGATGTTTGCGCCGGTAACCAAATGGAATGCGCAGATTGTGCGGCCCAGCAACACACCAGAGATTGTCCGCAAGGCGTTCAAGATTGCCCAAACCGAGAAGCCGGGAGCCGTTCACATTGACCTACCGGAGAACATTGCTGAAATGCCTGCTGAAGGTGCGCCGTTGCGACAGGACGGACGAGAGAAAACATACGCTTCGTTCCAGAGCATTCAGCAAGCGGCAGTGGCTATCTCCCAAGCGAGTCAGCCGCTGATTTTGGTTGGGAATGGTGCGATACGCGGCAACGCCAGTGACACCATTACCCGCTTCGCCCAGCAGCTTGAGATTCCAGTGACCAACACCTTTATGGGCAAGGGACTGTTAAACTACCGAGACCCGTTAGCCCTTTGGACCATGGGGCTACAGCAGCGTGACTATATCTCCTGCGCCATTGACCAAAGCGATCTGGTGCTGTGCATTGGCTACGACCTGATTGAGTTTGCACCCAAAAAGTGGAACCCAGACGGGCAGATCCCCATTCTGCACATCAGCCAGACCCCAGCTGAGGTCGACAGCAGCTATATTCCTAAAGTTGAGGTGGTCGGCGATATTTCTGATGCCCTAGAAGAGATTTTGAAGCGGGTGAATCGTCCCCAGACATCGCAGGATAGGTTTGTCGGGACGCGGCAGGAGATGCGAGACGATTATGAATCGTACGCCAACAGCGACAGCTTCCCCATCAAGCCGCAAAAGCTGATCTACGATATGCGGCAAGTGTTAGGACCGGACGATATTCTGCTGTCGGATGTGGGGGCACACAAGATGTGGATTGCCCGCAACTATCACTGCGAGAAGCCCAACACCTGCCTGATTTCTAACGGATTTGCGTCGATGGGCATTGCCATACCGGGCGCGATCGCGGCAAAACTTGTCCACCCCAACCGTAAAGTCATTGCCGCCACCGGTGACGGCGGCTTCATGATGAACTGCCAGGAACTAGAAACGGCCCTGCGGGTTGGCACCGCTTTTGTTACCGTCATCTTCAACGACGGCGGCTATGGTCTGATTGAGTGGAAGCAGCACAACCACTACGGCGAGTCTGCTTTTATTAAATTCAACAACCCCGATTTT
>CAWUKV010000053.1:0-26021 GCA_963923025.1 uncultured bacterium | reverse complement strand
AGATGTAAGCTCGCTTCCGTCTACCCTAAAATTAAGCTTTGACGATGCACTAGTAGCAAAAGATCCGAATTAAGCAGATGTAGGTTGGGTTGAGCGAAGCGTAACCCAATAGCAGCATTTTTGTGATTTTGTTAGGCTACGGCAGGGCCTAACCTACGGCCTTCTTCCATCCCCTCCAATGCTGACTAAGACCGGCCAGTCCAGTCTGCGCTAGCTGCCTTGGTGAAATGAATCTGGCAAGGGCGTTGCTTCGCCTTTCATTGACCATCCCTCCTCTGCAGCGAGGGCTTCAACGGCTTCAATACGCCCCTCTGTCAGCGGGTGCGTGGATTGCAACCCGGCAACAGTATTCAGCGGGCCAAGGTCCAACTCTTGCTTGGCGATGCGCCGGAAAAAATCGAGCCCGTACTGGCCGTGACCATACTTTTCGACAACGGCAGCAAGGGCGTACTCGTCAGCCGTGCTTTCTTGCCCTCGGCTGTGATGCAGGTCTGCCAGGTTCGAGGTTGTAGTGACAGGTTGAGGCAGGCGGACCCCGCCAGTGCTGAGGGTACTGGTCACCGTTAGCAAAACTAGGGACCGACCGAGGCGCTTCAGGCTATCTCGGGCAGCATAGTGACCCAGTTCGTGAGCCAGGACAAAGGCAATCTCATTTTCGGTTTCTGCAGCATCCAGCAGGCCCGTGGTCAGCAGGATGTGGCCTCCCGGCATGACAAAGGCATTGGGCAAGGGGTCATCCAAAACATGGACCGTTACCGCTGCCCGCTCCGCGAGTTCTTCGTCAATCAGACTTTCTGTCAGACGTTGTAGGTATGGCAAACGCGGGTCGTCAGGCAAGGTATCTACCGCCATTGCAGAGAAGAAGGCATCACCGACCTTGGCCTCAGTACCCGGACCAATCCGAACCGCAATCTGAGTCGCGGCAACGCCAAGGCCGATGTAGATCACCACGCCGACTGCGGCGACCGTGCCCAGCAGGTAGCCAAAATTGACCAGGGGGTGAACCTGGGTATAGTTCACCTCCCCCTGGATTTCTTTGGGGACGTATTTCATTGCGTTGTCTTCGCGGCTGAGCTTGAGCTAGCGGATGCCAGTGCCGTAGACCATGACTTCTACAACGCCCATACCACCTTGGGTCTGTCCAGCGATGTTAGACGTTTCAAACCGCACATTAACGATTTGGCTTGCGCCCCAGGACATGGCCTCTTCTTTCATACGCAGCATGGCCTCGCGCCGTCCCCGATCTAACAGGGTCTCGTAAACCGTGACGCGCCCACCCACGAGGTTACGTAGACCAGCGGAGAAGGTTTTGAAGTAGTCGTTCGCTACCACAATGCTGCCTGTGAACATTTTGGCGTCGTGGGCGTAGGGCATATCTTGCTTGCAACCCCAGCTCATCACCGGCACGTGAAGGGTTTGCTTTTCACGCTTTTTGATGTCGGCGTAGTGCTTCTTCTCGAAGTGATTGCCGACAAAGTAGCCAACCCCCAGCAGGATTAGAAAAACTAAAAGTTCCATTGGGTAGGTCTCCTACTGCACTTTGACGGCGGTGCCATAGGCGAACAGCTCGGCTGCGCCCGGTGCAACGGAAGACGTGGCAAAGCGCACGTTGATAACGGCATTTGCGCCCATCTGCTTGGCCTGCTGTACCATGCGGTCTACGGCTTCAGCACGGGCCTCTTGCAGCAGTTCGGTGTAGCCCTTGAGTTCGCCACCAACGATATTTTTGAAACCGGCCAGAATGTCTTTGCCGACGTGCTTAGCACGGATCGTGCTGCCCTGGACTAAGCCGTAGTGTTCGCCGATGGACTTGCCCGGGACGCCTTCTAGCGTGGTAAGGGTTAAGCCGTGACTCGTAGACGGGACCATACGTTACTCCTGAAATGTTCGTGAAGCGGTTCTGTGTCTATGGAACCCATACAGCAGCAGAAGCGCACATTTCGGAAGCCGTTGACGCCGTCAAGACCTCACGGCAAACTTACGCACAGCAAACAGACTGCCCACTAGCCCCACACCGCTGCCCAGCGCCAGCAGCGCCGCCGGTAGCAGCAGAGCGCGATCGCGCTCTAGCCGCAGCCCCGTCACCAAAAACTGTACAAAATCCGCCTGCTGCGCCGTCACCTGTTGCAGAAATTCTTGCAGCCCCAGCAGCATGCCCCAGGCCACTAGCGCCCCCACCACACCGAAGGCAGCACCCTGCAAAATAAACGGCAGATAGATCCAAATTGAAGTGGCACCGACCAGCTGCATGACCTCAATTTCGCGGCGACGGGCCATGACGATTAGGCGAATGGTGGTGGTGGTCACCGCGATCGCGGTCAAGCTCAAAATACTGATAACAAACAGGCTGGCCCACTGCAAACCCTGATTCAGCTCAGCCAGACGCTGCACGGCCTCGCTCACATAAAGCACCTCGTCCACGGATGGGAGCTGGCCCAACCGGTCGGCGACAGCAGGAACGGCATCGGCACTATCAACTTTGACGCGTAGGGCATCGACTAGGGGGTTGCCGTTGAGCTGGTCGGTGGCACTGGTAATGTCGGCAATACTGAGTTCTTCGGCCAGCTCTTCCCAGGCGTCTTCCTTAGTAATGGGCGTTACCCGCACCACATGGGGAAACTGACGCACCTCATCGGCCACGACAGCCGCTTCAATACCGCTATTGAGGTATGCCGAAATTTCCAGCTGGCTCCCAAACTGGTTGACCAATCCTTCTACCTGCCAGGTCGCCTGCAAACTGATGCCAAACAAGAACAGCAACACCGTCATGGTGCTGACGGCAGCCCAGTTCATCCATCCTCCCCGCCGCAGCCCCAGCAGGGTCTCCTTCAGCAGGTAGTCAGTTTTGGTTAACAGTTTGAACATAACGGCGCATTCAGGACTCGAACATTAGCCTTCAGAAATCAGCAGAAGATATAGACAAGCACCGCGTTTAATCGTAGTCAGTCCAATATTAGTTGGTCTACCGAGGGGTGGTCATCTGTTTTGTTGAAGGGCAATTCGTCAGGCTACCCCACTGGCCCAGCAGAATGGACCTAGAAGCACGGTCCCAGGTGCAAGACGGTAGGCAGGCGAAACGCTAGAATGGAGGCAGTCTTCTTACCTAGCCGTTTTACAACCCTACATAGCTATATCTCCATGCCTGCCGTCATCGAAGTCGAAAAGAAAAAGCTCAAAAATCCGCCGCTAACTGTTCATCACATGGGAGACCGGGTGCTACGTACCCCTGCCAAACGGGTTTCCAAAGTTGATCAGAGTCTGCGCGAGCTGGTGACGGAGATGCTGCAAACCATGTACAGCGAAGACGGCATTGGCCTGGCTGCGCCGCAGGTGGCGGTAAACAAGCAGGTGATTGTGGTTGATACCGACCCCGAAGACGCGGCAAACCGCCCCTTCGTGCTGATCAACCCCAAAATCACTAAAAGCAGCAAAAAGCTTTGCAGCGGCCAAGAGGGCTGCCTCAGCATTCCTGGTGTGTACCTGGACGTCGTCCGCCCCGAAGCCATTGAGGTGACCTACAAAGACGAAAACGGCCGCCCCAAAAAGCTCAAAGCAAATGACCTACTGGCCCGAGTGATTCAGCACGAAATGGACCACCTAACCGGCGTTCTATTCGTTGACCGGGTCGAGAATGCGATCGCGCTAAATCAAGAACTCCAAAAGAACGGTTTTTCGGCCAAGGATGTAAAGAAGGTAGACTAATCGGAAGCATGTCTTAAAACTCCGGATTAGTCGCCCCCGAGATACTCCTATGATGATGACCCCGAAAAGCGGCCTGTTTTTGGCCGGTACCTGCCTAACTGCGATCGCGGCTGTCGGCTGTGTGTTCGAGCTGGCCTACGGTGAGCCAGATCTGGGTTTTGGCCCAACCTGGGCCATTCTGACGCTGTGTGTACCCCTAACTGTCCTTTTCTTTGTGATTGCCGTTAAAGACACCCGAGCCAATCAGCAGTAAAAGCGAGACGATCTGATCTACGGGTTCCCCGGATCTGGGACGCCTCCCTTATGATTAAGAAATGTATCTGGCTTCCCGCCTGTGGAGAAGCTGACTTTGACCTAATCACTAGTACGTCACTGGTGCTAATGTATTAGTGCGTCTGGTCAATGCCCGTTCCCAGCAGTCACTAACGGCGGTCCATGCCCTCATCCAAATCGACTGACCCCCGCAAATCAACTGACTCTAAGTCGCCCAACGCCAAAGCGTCAAAAGCCAAAACGTCAAAAACCAAAACGTCAAAAGCAACGGCCTCTGACGCTAAGTCTTCAACTAAGGGATCGGGGGCAAAGTCCCCTAGAGCCAAAGCTGCTACTGCCAAGGCAGCATCTAAGACAAGCTCACGAACAAAAAGCACCGCAAAATCAAAGTCCAACGGTGCAGCAGAGTCAACCGTTGACCTGCCCATCACGTCTCGCCAACCCCACGCCGTTACCAACGGTTCGGCACTGCTATCCGATGACCTGATTCGCATCCGTGGCGCACGGCAGCACAATCTCAAAGACATCAATCTGGATATTCCCCGTAACCGGATGGTGGTGCTGACGGGAGTGTCCGGCTCAGGCAAGTCGTCCTTAGCGTTCGATACCATTTTTGCTGAGGGCCAGCGCCGCTATGTCGAGTCACTGAGCGCCTATGCCCGCCAGTTTCTAGGCCAGGTCGACAAGCCCGACGTGGACTCGATTGAAGGCCTGAGTCCCGCCATCTCCATTGACCAGAAATCCACCTCCCACAACCCCCGCTCCACTGTGGGCACGGTCACGGAGATTTATGACTACCTGCGACTGCTCTATGGCCGTGCTGGGGAGCCCCATTGCCCGGTGTGCGATCGCAGCATCTCCCCCCAGGCCATTGACCAGATGATCGATCAGGTAATGGACCTACCCGACCGCACTCGCTTCCAGATTCTTGCGCCGGTAGTCCGTGGCAAGAAAGGCACCCACAAGAAGATGCTGTCGGCCCTAGCAGCAGAGGGCTTCGTCCGCGTGCGTGTGGACGGCGAAATCCGCGAACTCAGCGACAACATTGAGCTAGACAAGAATAAAAAGCACGATATTGAAGTTGTTGTTGACCGCCTAGTTAAAAAAGAGGGCCTGCAGGAGCGCCTAGCAGACTCCCTCAGTACCTGTCTGAAGCGGTCTGATGGTATTGCGGTCATCGACATTTTGGCCCAAAAGCGGGAAGCGTCTGCCGCGAAGGAAGAGGTAAAAACTGACAGTAAGAGTAACGTCATCCAGGGCAACTTTGGGCAGAACGGTGGTATGTCCATCGCCGCAGAGAAAGGCGGCAGCTACGGCAACGAGCCCGAACTCCCTTCAGAGCTGGTCTTTTCTGAGAACTTTGCCTGCCCGGAACACGGCGCAGTGATGGATGAGCTGTCGCCCCGGCTGTTTTCCTTTAACTCGCCCTACGGTGCGTGTTCCCACTGCCACGGGTTGGGTAGCCTGAAAACCTTTTCGGCTGAGCTGGTGGTGCCAGATCCGAGCTTGCCGGTCTATGCTGCGATCGCGCCCTGGTCTGAGAAAGACAACACCTACTACTTCTCGCTGCTCTACAGTGTCGGCCAAGCCTACGGCTTCGAAATTCAGACCACATGGGAGCAGCTAACCGACGAGCAGAAGGACGTCGTTCTCCACGGGTCAGAAGACAAAATCTACATCGAGTCAGACTCACGCTACCGTTCACAGAAAGGCTACTACCGCAAATACGAAGGCGTTCTGCCGATTTTAGAGCGGCAGTACCGCGAAAGCACCTCTGAAACCTACAAGCAGAAGCTAGAGAAATATCTCGTAGACCAAGCCTGCGAAGTCTGCAACGGTGCCCGACTCAAGCCAGAGTCTCTTGCCGTCCGCATCGGCCCCTACCGCATCACCGAACTTACCAGCGTCTCCATTCGCGACTGCCTCAACAACATCGATAATCTCGTCGGAGAACACGACGGTCCACCGCTGCTCTCTTCCAAGCAGCTTCAGATTGGTGAACTGGTTCTCAAAGAGATTCGTGCCCGTCTAACGTTCCTGCTAGATGTCGGGCTGGACTACCTAACGCTGGACCGTACCGCCATGACCCTATCCGGTGGCGAAGCCCAGCGGATTCGTTTGGCAACACAAATTGGGGCGGGTTTGACCGGCGTGCTGTATGTACTAGACGAGCCCAGCATCGGCCTACACCAGCGCGACAACGACCGGCTGCTGCAAACCCTGGATCGGCTGCGCAGTCTCGGCAATACTCTGATCGTGGTCGAACACGACGAAGACACCATCCGGGCGGCGGACTATATTGTCGATATTGGTCCCGGTGCAGGCATTCACGGCGGTGATATTGTTGCCAAAGGCCAGCTAGAAGACCTGTTTGACGCAGAAGACTCCCTTACAGGAGCCTACCTATCGGGCCGAAAGAAAATTGACACCCCGGCAGAACGGCGAGAGGGCAACAGGCGTAAGATTGTTATTCGTGGTGCCCATCGTAATAACCTCAAAGATCTTGATCTTGACATTCCTCTCGGACAATTTGTCTGCGTTACCGGCGTCTCAGGGTCTGGCAAATCAACCTTGGTCAACGAACTACTATACCCCGCGCTCCAGCATCACTTTGGCAGCAAGATTCCTGAACCCAGAGAGATGGAGCCGATTGGGGGACTCGGGGCCTTAGATAAAGCCATCGTCATCGATCAGTCTCCCATTGGTCGTACACCCCGGTCCAACCCAGCCACCTACACGGGCGTCTTCGACGTCATTCGCGACCTGTACTCGGAGACCATTGAAGCAAAAGCACGGGGCTACAAGCGCGGACAGTTCTCTTTCAACGTTAAGGGCGGACGCTGCGAAGCCTGCAGTGGGCAAGGCGTGAACGTCATTGAAATGAACTTCTTGCCCGATGTGTATGTGCAGTGCGAAGTCTGCAAAGGTGCTCGCTACAACCGCGAGACCTTACAGGTCAAATACAAGAGCAAGAACATTTCTGATGTCCTCAACATGACCGCAGAAGAGGCCCTACACTTCTTCGAGAACATTCCCAAGGCTCAGTCGCGTCTACAAACAATGGTAGATGTAGGTTTGGGTTACATCCGCCTAGGCCAGACCGCACCAACCCTCTCCGGTGGCGAAGCTCAAAGGATGAAGTTAGCCTCCGAGCTAGCCCGCCGCTCCACTGGAAAAACACTATACCTAATTGATGAACCGACCACAGGCCTATCGTTCTACGACGTTCACAAGCTGCTAGACGTGGTGCAACGCCTAGTCGACAAGGGCAACTCGGTCATCATGATCGAGCATAATCTAGACGTCATTCGCTGCTCCGACTGGATCATTGATTTGGGGCCCGAGGGTGGCAACCGGGGTGGCGAGATCGTCGCTCAGGGACGCCCCGAAGAGGTAGCCAAGAACAAACAGTCCTACACAGGCAAGTACCTCAAACAGGTTCTAGCGCAGCATCCACCGAAGCGAAGCTGATGCTTTGGATTGAAGGCGCAGATTTGAGCGCAGACATCTCGCCTCTAGTAACCGTACTCAACCAGCAACACTTAGAAGGTAAGAGATCTACGTATCGATTTAGTGTTTCCCTTGATTGGGACATTACAGCTGCCTACAATCTGGACAAGATTCATGAGAAAGATTAGTTTTCGACATGAGTACCAGAGAACAAGAGGAAGCAGCGCACCAGCTCTTGGAGAATCCGTTTCAGGATCTAGGCATGCCTGTACATCCTTGTATTGGGCTGCGCTTGAGGCTGTGGGTATACCTGTCCTTTGAACCCTACAGGGCAAGACCTAAACAGACTAGTGCAACCTAGCTTTACACAAACTAAACTAGGAAGCAGCCATTCGGACTAGCTAGCGATGACATTTACCTTGACGCCGGAGCAGGAGCGCTTAGTTCAATCTCAGCTCGATAGTGGTCGATATACCGACCTAAACGATGTCATTAGTCAGGCACTAAGGCTTCTCATTGAGCGTGATGAAGCGAGCAAAAAACTGGAATCTAAGCTTGTCGAAGGGCTAGACAGCGGAGAACCCATGCAAGCGACAAATGAGTGGTGGGAGCAGAAGAAAAAGCGCCTTCAGGATCAGCTCAAGGGCTAGTGTTCGTGGCTAAACAAATCACGGTTTCGCCTCGTGCAAGTCAGGACATCGACGAACAATTTGAGTATCTAGCAAAAGAGGATGTAGATATTGCACTCAGGTTTTTCGATGCGGTTCGGCAAACTCTAGCTCAGCTTGCAAGACTACCAGGAATGGGCAAGCCGTACCACTTAGATGACCCAAGACTAGAGGGGCTGAGGAAATGGCCGGTTAAGGGGTTCGACAAACACCTTATTTTTTACTTAACCGGCGAGAATGAAATTCTTGTCGTTCGGGTATTGCATGCTTCTCGCGATATTCCTGAGGTTTTGGAAGAGCGCACGTAACGAAAAGGCGATTTGTGCCTACAAGAAGTCATGCAGAGCTACGTCTCTTTAAAGCGCGTCTGAGTCTAGTCAGTTTCAAAATACTGACTGATAGCCTGTAGCTGCTGCTGTAGCTCGTCTGGTAGGCGGCGGACGATTTTGCGCTTAGCCATGTCTACGGGGACAAGGGTAATTTGGCCGGTGACACATAGCTCATCGGTATCAGCATTGCGAATCTCGTAGGTCCACAGGATACGGACGCCCTGCATGGTGGCACGTCCTTTGACAACCCCTGCCATACCTAGACGAAGGGCCTGATGGTAGCGCAGTTGTAGGTCTACCACAGGCAGGTCATACCCGGCTGCGACAAAGGCCTCAAAGCTGATGCCGTGTTCGCGAAGACAGTCAACCCGCAGCGACTCCATCCACTGAATGTAGGTACCGTGCCAAACCACGCCGCTGTAGTCGGTATGGTGAGGCTGGACGCGGACAGGATAATCGAACCAATGGGGCATCAATCAAAATGATAGAGATTTTCGAAGCGTCACAAAACAATATGACGCTTGATGTCATTTCGTAAACCCGTAAAAAGTTTGCTAAACCCAGCTGCCTATTATTAATGGAGCAGGCCCGTACAGGCTTTCAGCGTTAACCGTATCAAGATTGGGCACATGATTGAAAAGATTCTTCTAGCGGACTCGGGGGCAGGCAATACCCAGGCAATGGTGAAGGCGCTAATGGAGATTCCGGCAGTTCAACGGGCACAAACCACCGTGCTGCACGTTGTGAAACCCCAGGCCGGGGCAGAGAAGATGGCGGAGAGCTGGTCTGAGGGTGGCAAGAAGTTAGCCTCGTCGATTGAGGCACTGAGCCTGGACCCAGGCAAGGTAAATGCGGTACTGCGGGAGGGCGACCCCAAGGATGTCGTCTGTAAGGTAGCAGATGAAATCGACACGGATTTGATTGTGATGGGGTCGCGAGGGCTGAAGGGGCTCCAGGCGATTTTGGGCAACTCGGTGAGCCAGTACGTATTTCAGCTGTCGTCTCACCCGATGCTGCTGGTCAAAGACGACCTCTACAGCATTAAACCGATTAAGCGAATTCTAGTGGCCGTTGATAAGTCAGACTCGGCACGGGAAAGCCTGGACGTTGCCATAGGACTAGCCCGAGATATTAAGGACAGCGAGCTGATTTTTGTACATACGCTGTCCAATTTGCGCAGTAACGTGCAGGATGCGATCGCAGCTAACCCTAAAACCGACCCCGTCCTCGCGCCTGCCATTGCCGAAGCCAAAAAATACGGACTCAAGTACCGCTGCGTCGCCCCCGAAGGCAAACCCGGCGCACGCCTGTGTGAGTTAGCAGGCGAACTCAACGTCCACCTGATGATTCTGGGCTCCCCAGATCGTCGCCCATCTATTGCCAAGGGCATGCCGGACCTGGATCGGCTACTGGGCGAGTCCCTATCGGACTACGTGCGAGTCTACGCGCCCTGCCCAGTACTGCTAACCCGAATCTCGGGTTAGTCAGGTAACAGTTCGTTATGGGACGGACACATTCAAGTTTGTCATCTGTCAAAATGAATACAGAAACTTGTGCGGTTTTTGCGGGCAACCTACACCCTTAAGCCGTACAATCCCGTTTGACAGGTGTATATATGAACGCTGAGCTAGTTGATGGCCTTGAAATTGTATTAGTCGTTGCGATCGCGTCGGTAGTGCTGATGCCTGCGTTGCTGTGGGTCCTACCGGATCGCCTCCACCCTGAACCGGAAGCGTAAGACTCAAAGGCACAAACCCAGTTTTCGCGCGTGACCGTCTGACGGTCTCTACTCCGCTTCAGCGCCCCTGACCACCAGGGGCGCTTTTTTATGTTGGCCACTCTGCTCAAGCCTTGTTTGGGTTAGTACGGGCGAAGGCCTGCTGCCAACCATGGCGAATCTGCGGTCCCTGATATTGCCAGAACCATTGGGTCCGCACCCAGGCTAGCGACAGGTTAATCGGCAGGGTAAATTCGAGCAGGCCGTTGCGTCGCAGGGTTTGAATGTAGCTATCAAACTGCGATCTTAGCAGTTCCATACCCTTCGTATAGTCCTGAATGCCAATCTGAGGTTCGAGCTGTTGGAGATGGTGAATGCGGACCCGAAAAGCCGTTAGGGAAGTCCGAAACGCCTCATCGCGCAGCTGACCTTGGCGACGGTAAGCATTGAACTGGGTTTGGAAGGGATTCGGAGTGGAAGAAGGTGTAGCCATCGTAAACGGCTCCAAAAAGGTGCAGTTCCTAATGGTACTGCGATAGTCTTCGAGCTACGACCTGAAACCAAATTAGCGAAAGTTCTCGGGGTTCAGCCGCCGAGATGACAGCCCTAACGCCTCCCCCGTACCGCCGTCCGCTGGGTCGAGAAAGGGCTTTAGGTTGATGGCCGACCGGCGCGTAGGTTGGGTCGGTACACCGCTACCAAAGACTTGATCAATGGTGTCGTTGATCCACGAACCGCTGCCTGAAAAGGTTGTTACGGCATCGGTTGCTGTACCGTTTTCGGCCAGGGCCAGGTTGTCAAACACGGCATCGCGGGTTGCGATCGCATCTTGTCCAGGCGGTACGGTAAACACAATGCGGCACTGGTCGGGCGTGGCCTCGGTCGTAGCACAGACAATGTCATAGCCGTTCTCTACCCCGGTCCGCAGCTCGATCAGTCCCTCGGGGCGATACTGCTCTAGTCGCGCGCTGATAGTCTGGCAACGCAGTTCCTCGGTCCAGCCGCCGCCCATTTCCCCTGGTTTAGCCCAAGAATAGGCCCGCGTTGGGTCCGTCTCCGGGCGGTACATGACTGTGTAGTCGCCGCTTAGGTCTACTTCACAGGTAAACCGCTGGTCGGATGGCTCGGCGGTCTGCGCTTGGGCAGACACCTGTAGAAATTGAGCCAGTATCAACAGCCCAAAACTGCCTAAACCTGCCCAGCGACGGAGAGCTAACATTTTTCGACCTCAGCGGTTGTTACTGCCCAGCTTAGCTCTGCTCGTCAAAACACCCGCTGCACCATGGACAGTCTGCCAACTGATCCACTCAGAAACAGAACTTTACGACGTCACTAGGTCAGTAGTTACAGCATCTGACGGTGCATCTAGCCCATCTAGAACGTTAACAAACTCACCCTCAAACGCCACCTGTGCTCGATTGGTTCGTCCGCCCACGTACAAGCTCTCGTCTGTTTGCAGCGCCCAGACCTGCGAGTGCGAAACATAGCTCATCAGCACGCCGATCATCAGCAGGCCAAAGCCCAAGTAAACCATTGGGATGCCAGGGTCAGCCTTGATTTGCAGCCCCGTGCTACCGATTATTTTGATTACCGATAGCGTTACTCCATTCACGTCTACCGACCGCCCCTCGCGCACGGTTGAAACCAGCTGCCCCGTTTCGTCGTAGATCAGCAGCGTGCCCTGTAGGTCTTTAGCGATTAAAGACACCCCGGCGCTCATGTCGGTTTTGGTCGGCACAAACGTTCCCCACAGCTTGCCAGAAGGGGTCTCCAGCTCACCCATCGGCAGCTGAAAAATAGGACTGTTATTCACCTTCACCTGTACAGCAGCAATGCCCCAGTCCGCCTGATACAGGGTCACGTTCCTGTAGCGCAGCGGCTCGTTCACCCAAACCGTCTTGCGTTTAACCTCTTCGCCATCATTGTCAAGAACCGAAAGATCAGAGTAGAACTGCTCAACCCGTCCCTCTGGGCTGTAGTCAATCCAAAAGTCGTTGACCTTGACGGACCAATCTTTGGGAACCTGTGCCGCTGCCCAAGGCCCAGCGTCGAAGATGTTTTGCACACGGAAGGTTTGACCGCTAGGAACAATCTCTTGGGCAAAGAAGCCGGTCATAGCCCCGTATATGGCTCCTAGCAAAATCAACAGCATGCTGGCGTGGACCACAATTGGCCCGATGCGACCAACCAGCCCCTTATGGGCGTAGAGCATGTTGTCTTTTTCGAAGATGCGATAGCGACGCTGCTGTAGCTGAGTCGCCAAGTCCTGTAGCGAGGCTTGGCCCAGTTCGGTACTTAGCGCCATTTTTTCAAACTGGCGCGGCTTACTGTAAAAGTTCCACGTACGGGAAAACCAGCGCAGCGCTGTAATTTGCCGAGTAAAGGTGCAGGCCGTCAGGCTTGCGCCAAACAGCAATAGAAGCGAGAGATACCACCAGGTACGGTACACATGGTCGAACCCAGCGATTAACAACACTTTCCAGCTCAGAAAGCCAAAAAGAGCCGGGTCTTCAGGGTAGTTTTCCTGGTAAAAGGCTAAGGACTGCCCCTGCTCAATCACGGTGCCAAGAATGCTGAAGACAGCAATGGTCAGCAACAGCACAATCGCCAGCTTCAGGTCAGCAAGAACCGGGATTAGCTCTTTCTTAAAGTATCGTTTGACAGCTTGCACAGTGGGTCAATAGCGGAGGAAGAACAAAATAAGTTAGTCAGGTCGCAGCCTAACCCAACCAACACAAACCGGACTACACAACCGGCATCAGACGAGATACCAGGGAAAAGACCCCAAACCCAACCAGCATGACGCCGCTGACGGGGGTAATCCAGCCTGACCACTGACGAATCGCCAGAATCCGCTTAATCGACGCGGTGAAGATGCCTGCAATCACCAGCGGAGCAACGTAACCTACCGTATAGGCCAGCAGTAGCGAACTCCCCAAAATCGGGTCGCCCTTCTCACCGACCCAGGCCAGTAACGTTGCCAAAACCGGCGTGCTACAGGGCGAGGCCACCAGCCCAAACGTAAGCCCCAGCAGATAGGACTTGGCCGAGCGGGGAATGTTGTTTTGCAGGAAGTCAGTGCCCGTGAACGAGGGTAGGGGCGGTAGGGGTAGCGCTTCGAGTAGGTTTAGGCCCATGAGGATCGCGATCGCGCTGACCAAAATCGGCAAGCCCAGACCAATTTGCCCATACACCCAGCCTAGACTGCTGGCTACTACCCCCAGCCCAGCCAGCGTCGTCGCCAGCCCCAGCGCAAACCAGGCCGACTGGCCCACCGCCTGCCAGCGGCTCTCGGTTTCGTAGCTGCCCATGTAGCCCACCGTAATCGGCAGCATCGACAGCATGCAGGGCGTCAGGCTCGTCAGCAGACCCGCCACCGCAATGATGGCAACGCTGGAGATAGATAGGTGACCAAGTTGGCCTTCGACCCAAGCATTGGCGTTTTGGGTGAGGTAATAGAGCGAAAGCTGAAGGGATTCCCACATCAGTAAAGTAAGGCTTAATGTTTCCTTACTTTAAAGTCTAATGAAGCAACTTGTGGAGTCCAAATAATGTTAGCCGTCGAGCCTTCTAAACTGCACGAGACGCTCTAGACCGTCTCCGCCGCGTCGGCCTCACAGGCGCAGGCTCTGGCGGCTCAACCTTCTTGGGAATCTTCACCACATCTGCTTCACGAGCCTCTCTTGCTACCCGAATCAGCAGTCCAGCAATGACTAGACTCGAAATCATCGAACTGCCGCCGTAGCTCATCATCGGAAACGGCAATCCAGTGGTGGGTAGTGCGCCGCTCGCCACGCCGATGTTAATCATCGCTTGGCCGACTAGCAGCACTGTACAGCCAATGGCAATGAGCCGGTGAACGGGCGATCTCGCCTTCAGTGCCACAATTACCGCCACCGTGGCGTAGACCGCCAAGAACAGTAACAGCATCATGCTGCCCACAAAGCCAAACTCCTCGGCAAAGACAGCAAAAATAAAGTCCGTGTATTGAATAGGCAGGTAAAACAGCTTCTGCTGCGACAACCCAAACCCTGTACCCCACAGCTGCCCAGAACCAATCGCTAGCAGGCTCTGAATCAGCTGGTAGCCGTTGTTTGCCGGGTCGGCCCAGGGGTCTAGAAACGACGTAATTCGTGCCCGCTGGTAAGACTTGATGCTGACGCTAATCACCGCTGCCATAAAGCCGCCTCCGGCCGTTAGCAGCAGGTGCCGGTACGGGAGCCCTGCCGCCAGCGCAATCAGCCATAGCGTAATGCCACATACCGCTGTGGTACTGAGGTTTGGCTGCGTGATGATGCTCATCAGGCACAGGCCAAAAATGCCCAGCCACAGCCATCGTTTCTGTGGCTCAATCCGTTGCCACTGGCCGAACAGCTGCGCCCCTTGTAGCACTAAAAAGGGCTTGAGCAGTTCGGACGGTTGTAATAAGAAAGGTCCCAGTGGAAGCCAACGGGTCGCCCCGTTGACTGTTACGCCCAATCCTGGAATGTGTGTTGCGAGTATCAACCCCAAACAGAGCAGCAGACCCCAGCTCGAAAGCTGCATCAGCCGCTTCAGTGGATGGCGCGTAATCCACCGGGACACTAGGAGACCACCAAGAATCCAAACCAACTGAATCTTGAAGTAACGCGCGCCGTCACCCACTTCCGCATCGGCAACAGGGTAAGAAGCCGAGAACAGGATAACCAAGCCAATTGACAGCCAAAGCATGGTCAACCAGCGCAGCAACCTGGCCTCAATGGCCCAGTCCCTGACCGAGAAGAAGTCAATAATGCGTGCGAACCGATTCAGAGTTATCAATGACCCTTGATGTAGGAGTGCTTAAGAAATAAGAAAATACTTCCCATTTGTCAAGGGAAAGATCTGAATTTGGGTATTTTCAGCAGGCAGCGCGGGGATCAAAGGCCGGTAGGGAGCTGTAGCGATAGGTGGCGTTCAGGCTATCGCGTTATTCCATCGCAGAAGCTTAAGCCACTCTGTAGTTACCCAAGCGAATCCTGAATTAGGAGCGAACCATGGGCGTTTCTGCATCCCTACCCCTTAAACCGATACCAAGCGCTGTTGATCGGGCAAGTTTTGCTGAACAGCCTGCCAAGAGCCGTGGGCCGTTAGGGTTTCAATCACGATGGCCAAGGGCGCTGGCAAAATCTCAGGAAAGGTGCATTCTTCCGGCAGGTTAGGACGGTAGGCCAAGCGTTCGATAGGCGGGGCAAACTGAGCGTCGATACCGGCTCGATTGCCTCTCGGATCGGTACGATACCAGCCAAATGTTTTCAGATACACGGCATTGAATCCGTGCAGGCAGTAAGGTGCGCCAGTATCATCGAGGCTCAGCCGCTGGTAGCAAAAGCCAGCAGGTATGCCGTTGGCCCGCAGCAGCGCCGCCAGCAGATGGCTTTTGGCAAAGCAGTACCCCGTGCGATGGGTCAGCACATCTGAGGCACGGCAGGTCACAGGGTTTAGCTGATAGTCCACACTGTGACGGACTTGATCGCGGACCCACTCAAAACAGGCTTTTGCCATCGCCGCATCTCCTACCTTTCCATCGGCCAGCTCGATTGCTAATGCCAATATGTCCGGGTGATGCCAGTCAATAACGTCTGTCGCGCCGAGGTAGGGTGCCAGTTCACAACCCACTGGAGTCAAGGTGCTCATCGTTGCGCCAGTTGCGTGCTACACCAGTATCTGCCATGCGGAAATATTGCCACCATCTACAGGCTCGATGGTGGGCTATCACGCCACAGGTTGAACGTCAGATTGGGCTACGGAGACAGGTAATCGGCAGGACTATTCTTCGTCCAAGACTCGCACGGCTACGGTGGACGCCTTGAAGTTGTACAGCGTGCCGTCTAGCTCAATGGGGGTGCCAATTTTGATGTTGCTATTACCCAGCACCGGACCGTTGTCGGTAATCTGGGCCTGACCGCCCAGCGTAATCAGCATGTCAGCCGTAAAACCCAGTTCCGGGCGCGGATCGGGAAAGGACTTGACACTGCCATCTGGCTGGGGCACTGCGGTACTGCGAGGCAGGGGCTGTACATTCAGCAAATCGACCTCGCCGTAGGGCTGGTTACGAATGATGATTTTGGTGGTGCTGTCTTCCTTCATGTCGGCCATGAACTGCTCGGGATTGAGGACGGTCAGGCCACGCGCCATTACATCGACCTCAATCGGCTTTGTGCTGCTGCCCACCTGAGCGACCGAGCCAGACGTACCGGGGAAGAAGAAAATGCCAACGACGACCGCCAAAATCAGCAGCCCAGCGCCTAGATCTAGCAGGCTAAGCTTGCCAAACAGCCGACCCTTTGAATCCAAAATTGCCATACCGATGTGCCCGATTTAAGCCATTAATTGTAGATACGTAACCTCACCCTGTTACAGATGGGACGTAATCGTTAGTATTTAAGCACGGGGACGACAGGTATCAGGCAAAAATCCTATGCGTTTCTGGTGCGCTTTGGATGACTGCTTAAAGGTCAATGACAGAGTGAAATCCTTGGCTAAGTCGATAGCTGAATCGCACTGTTATTGATTAGCAGGCATTAATTCGCGGGATCGTTAGGTAAGTCCTGGGCAGGGCTGCCGGGAATTTTACGCCCCAGGCATGAGTCTCGATATGGGCAGCGCCTGTAAACAGGTAAGCTCCTCTCCTTCAAGTCTGGAGATCGCTAAGCCGCCAAGGGCGTCGACCTGCTGTCAGGAAGATTTCCAGGCACATGCACAACTGGCACAACCCCAATCGGTTAGCCCAATTGGCTTGTTACTTTAGGCCTATTAGTTCGATCTACAACCGTGCAGTCTATCCAGATTTTTAGGTAACGCTTCAAATCACCTCTCTCCGCTTTTTCACCTTCCGTTCGCTTACTTGCTACTGCTATGGCCGATTTAACTTTTCTTCGAGCTGCTTTAAATCTTAAGCTGCTGCGTCGAGCCAGCTATGGGCTGGTCGCCTTTTTCGCAACGCTAACCTTTGGTGTGGTTAACGCTGCCCCTTCCCATGCCGGACTGTTTGACCTGATCTTTAACGGCATTCAGGTTCTACAAATCTCCAATATGTCCGACGAGCAGGAAGTACAGCTGGGTGGGCAGGTTAACGAGCAGCTCATGGCCAGTGAGTTCCGACCCTACAACAACGAGCAAATCACCGCCTACGTCCGAGGCATCGGCGAAAGGATGGTGCCCTACAGCGACCGGCCGGGTATCCCCTACACCTTTCAGGTAGTTAATGACGACAGCGTTAACGCCTTTGCCACCATGGGAGGCTATGTCTACGTTACTACGGGCCTGTTGGCCGAAGCCGATAACGAGGCCGAGGTCGCGGGTGTGATTGGTCACGAAATTGGCCACATTGCCTACCGTCATTCCCTAGAACGGATGAAGCAGGTTGCCATTTCGCGTGGCATTGCTGGAGCGCTAGGTCTAGGCGACGATCAGCTGGTTGGTATTGGTGTCGATGTGGCCCTACACCTGCCCGCCAGTCGTGAGGCTGAGTACGCTTCCGACGGGCATGGCTTTACCACCATGGGTGAAGCGGGCTACGACCAGTCGGGCATGGTCACCTTCATGCAGAAGCTGGTCCGTGACGGTGGGACGCCGCCGGAGTTCCTCAGCACGCACCCCCACGCCGACAACCGCGTGGATCGACTACAGGGCATGCTAGACAGCTCGGCCATCGCCGGTGCTGATGCGGGCCTAGATTCCAGCTACTACAGCTCTCAGGTGGCAGCGTTGCGGTAAGCCCGTATCCCCCAAAACACCAAATTTTCGTCAAAGCGAACCCCCGACTCAACCAGGTCGGGGGGTTCTTGTTTAAACAGCTCGGCCATAAGGTTGTAGAGCCGGTCGCCGTCGCCGCCGGTAAACAAAATGGCGCTGCTAGGCGCGTGTTTCCACCAGTCCGCCATGTATGCCTGCAGGCCCACTAAGGTGGTGTAGACCACGCCGCTCTGGATGGCCGGGCCGGTTTCCGTCGCCCAGCGCAAAGGCAGCTGGGCAGGCAGCTCCACGTTTGGAAGCGCTGCCGTCCCCTGATTCAATGCCTGAAGCTGGAGCCGCAGCCCCGGCAAGATGGCCCCACCGGCAAAGTGCTCTCGCACGCCCCCAGTAACCGTCAGGGCAGTGCCTGCATCAATTACCAGGACTGGCCACTTGTAGGTGGTGCCTGCCCCTAGCAGCGCCAGAATGCGATCGATTCCTAGGGTGGGGTAAAGGCCCTTAACGGGGATGAGATCGCGCATCACCTCCCGTGCCCCATCCGCCTGCCGCCACAGCTCTGCCTGCTTGGGTACCACCGACGCCCACCAAATCTCCATAGGGGGTTCAGCAACAGACGCAGGCAGCAGGTCTGCCAAGCTATGGGGTAAAGCTCGAATTTGCTCAGGAGAAAGGGACGGCGTGTGCCAAGTGAGCTGCCAGGTGTTGCTCTCAAACAGCGCCCAGTGCGATCGCGAATTGCCTACCATCAACGCCAGCCAAGTTGTCATTAGGCTTCGTGTGCTTAGAATTCGCCCCAAACTTTAACACATAAAAAATATCCATAAAATTTGGGGACTAACTGAAGGCAGCTAGTCCCCTAAAAGTTTGGCAAAACTCAAAAACAATCGCTAGTGTGCTGTTAGTTAGAAGGAAAATCAATGAGCTATAAGCTCAAAGTTATAGGTTTACAACGCGGACCGATTTTAGTCTGAAATCGATTTTTAGATTTGGCTCCCAGTGAAGGGTCTAGCCCATTTTTGACGTAATCGGCAGGCAGTAGCTAAGTAGAATTAAACGGCTTTAGGTAATAGTTAAGTCATAAATTCAACGTTCCCCACAGCCCCCTTATTCACTTGTTTCTATGAGTTAAAAGTAGCACAGTCAACGGTTCTGATCCCTGGATTGTTTACTCAAGTTAACGTTTGGTTATGGGTAGATTATTGGTGCTTCAGAGGGTATTTTGCATGCCATCATGTGAGGCTTTGTCGCCGTGCCGCTGCGGCGCAAACCGCAGACACATACTGCTCGTGACCGCCGGGAAACACCACATTCAGCGTCAGCGGATCGTGGGTATCTGCTGGATCACCGGGGCCGCTGGCGACCTGACCCAGCTCAATGGAGAGAGGACGACGGTTTTTGAGTTCGCCGCCGCTGCTGTCCACGTAGGCAATGACGTTAGGGATACCAAAGGCTTCACCGAGGTTTTGAATCAGCTGCAGGAAGTTGCGATCGCTCCCCCCGCGCTTAAACACTGTCTGCCCGCCTTCCTCTACCGCCTGACTAGTGACCGTATCACCCACCCCCACAATCGTCGGCATCAGTGCCGGGTCCAGGTCTTGCTTCGCTAGAGTCAGCATGTCTGTCATCGTGCGGGGCGCTTCCCTAGCACTAAAGCCAATGCCCAGAGGGTGGTGGCCTAGCTTGCCAAAGTAGTAGCGGTTTAGCAGCGCCAGGACACCCGCCTCCTTGATCGCCCCGCGCAGCATGAACTGAAAGTCGGTAGTACCCGACCCGGTCTCATCGGCCCACCAGATCACCTCTTTGCCGGTTTCATCTCGCCCCAGGTTAGGCGCGTAGTGAACAAAAAAGGAGCTATCTAACCCCTGCGCTGCCGCATCCTGCAATAGCTCATCGGTCAGCGTAGCCATGCGCTGCTGAAGCTGCCGGTACAGCGCCGTATCCTGCAAAAGCTCGTAGCCCGTGTTCAAGTTGGCTGTAGGAGACGCCACATTGTCCAGCACCGTGGACTGGATGCAGGCCGTTCTTTCGGCCTCAGACAGACTAGGACAGTGGACGTCCAGAAAGGCTTGCAGGGCAGCAGTCATCTTTTCGGGTACGGCCTTCAAAAAGGCCAGCTCGGCAGTGCTGACACCAGGATGTGCAAGGTCTCCGTCTGAGCCTTGCCACTGCACGCCCCCAGCCGCTAGCCCCGGCAGGTAAAAGCCCTTGGCCCTGTCGCCCATGGCCCGCTCAACAATGCCGTTTACCCCCCGCTGCCCGACATGCTCCCCATTGGTGAGGACGTAGAAGTGCCCCTCAAAGGCAGGTACTGCCTCGATATAGTTGGGATCCATCTGTCGCGTTAGCGGGTCCTTGACCAATCCCATACACACACCGTCCAAGTCCTGGATGATTAGCAAATTCTCCGTATTCGCCAGCAGGTCGGCAAAGGCACCGTGGTCAAGGGACAGGCGCTGTTGGCTCAGGTGGGTCATTGTTAGTGTGGATTAAGGACGCCACCCCTAGTCTAAGCCGACGCCTCGCTCAAAATAGGTATAGGCCATCGCCCCAATCTCCACTCCCCAATCTCCACTCCCCACTCCCCATGCTCAAGACCGAAAACTTCGAAAAAGTAGAAGTCAAATCCCCCCAGGAGCTGCGCGACTGGCTATCGACCAACCACACCCAGTCCGACAGCATTTGGCTCGTCACCTACAAAAAGCACACCGGGGCCAAGTACGTCTCGACCCAACAGATTTTGGATGAGGTGCTGTGCTTCGGCTGGATTGACGGCATTCGTCGCAAGCTCGACGACGACCGCACCATGCAAATGATCTCGCCCCGCAAGGCGCAGCACTGGGCCAAAAGCTATAAGGACCGGGCCGCTCGGTTGATTGAGGAGGGGCGCATGCACCCGGCGGGCCTCAAATCTATCGAAGACGGCAAGGCCAGCGGTCTGTGGAACTTCATGGACGATGTGGATGCGCTGATTCGGCCCGATGATTTGGTCGCGGCGCTGGACGCCCACACGGGTGCGAAGGACAACTTCGATGCTTTCCCTGACGCCGTTCAGCGCTTCGCGCTGCGGTGGATCAAGCTGGCCAAAAAGCCAGAGACTCGGGCAAACCGGGTACAAAAAACCGCCAAACTGGCAGCACAGAACAAAAAAGTTCCCGGCGCATGAGCAGCTATCGAGGCCGACTGGCCCCCACACCTACCGGGCATCTGCACCTGGGCCATGCTAAGACGTTTTGGACCGCTCAGCAGCGCTCCCAGCAGGGTGCGCTCGTCCTCCGCATCGAAGACCTGGATCAGGCCCGCTGCAAGCCTCAGTACGAAGCGGACCTGCTCGAAGATCTCGCCTGGTTCGGCTTTCGGTGGGACGAGGGGCCGGATATAGGGGGAGACTACGGACCCTATTGGCAGCGCGATCGCGCTGCCCACTACCGCTGCATCTGGCAGCAGCTCAACCGGGCCCACGTCATTTACCCCAGTCCCCATTCTCGTAAAGACGTGGCTCGCGCCCTCAGCGCCCCCCACGAAGGCGAAGGGGAGGTGATCTTCCCTCCACATTTACGTCCCACAGACTGGTCCACCGTCGACGAACCAGGAACCACCAACTGGCGCTTTCGTGTCCCCGACGGTGAGACGATTACCTTCACCGACCAAGCGCTGGGGCCACAGACCTTCACCGCAGGCAAAGACTTTGGCGATTTCATTGTCTGGCGGCGAGACGGCTTCCCCAGTTATGAACTGGCCGTTGTGGCAGACGACCATGCCATGGCCATCACAGAAGTGGTACGAGGAGAAGATCTGCTGCTGTCTACGGCCAAACAGCTGTTGCTCTACCGCAGCCTGGGCTGGCCGAGCCCCAGCTTCTACCACTGCCTGCTGGTTCGCGATGCATCAGGCAAGCGGCTGGCTAAACGAGACGGATCGCGTAGCCTGCGATCGCTGCGGCACCAAGGCTATACCCCAGACGTCATTCGGTCTAGCTGGACCGGTCGCTGAAGCAAGTGTCTGGCCGCCCCATCCTTCAAATCGTCAAATCCGTCCTATGAGTCCTAAGTTTCAATTTCTGCTCTCTCGCTACGCGGGCATTGCCCTAGCTAAACAGCTGGCCCTTGGTGACTGGCTGGGCCAGCACAGTTGGGGAGTAGATATTGCGACAGGCACGGCCACCTTTACAACGGATAGTGATGCCCAGGACATCACCTGCACCATGCAGCTCTTGGGCACTGAGTCCACTGGCGATTCGACCTGGCTGTGGGCCTGGGCCAACGAGGCGAGCCATCTGCCGCCGGAGCTACTTCAGGCCTGCCGCCAGCTTCAGCAGTTGGGGTTCGAGCAGGGCATTCCAGAATTTAGCGATCGCAGCTTTCCCCTCTCGGTTGCAGACGGCCATCAGCTCGCCGCCATTGCCGCCGGTATTAGTCCCGACTGCTGCTACTACCGTGGCCCGTACGAGGGTGGCGCACTGTATTTTCTACTGTCGGGTTTGCCCGATCACCTCTTTGCGCCTGCGGCCCTACCCCGCATCATCACGACGCTCACGCAGACCCTCTCTCAGCTCGAGGTTAACCACCTAGAGATGGCCCAGTCCTTGCTCAAGGTCCAAGGCTTCTCACTTCAGCAGGGCAAAGACCACCTGACGGCCGAGCGCGGTCAGGATAGGCTACATCTGGTCCTTGACACGCAGCAGCGCATTCAGACCATCAACAGCACCCTTAGCCCAGTCTGAGCACCTGATTTGCAGCCCGGTGTAGCAGAGAATGCCGGTAGATCAGCGCGGCCATATCCTCTCCATACCCCCCACCAATCACACAAGCGACGGGATAGCCGGTTCGCACACAGGTTTCAAAGACGTAGCGATCGCGCTGAAAAATGCCTGTGTTGCTCAGCGCCAGCTTGCCTAACCGGTCCTGTTTGTGGACATCGGCCCCAGCGTCATACAGCACCAGGTCAGGTTTGACCTGGCTCAGCAGCGCTGGCAAATGGGCCTGAAGCTGGCGCAGATAGGCCTCGTCTTCGAGCCCTTCCGCCAACGGCACATCCAGATCGCTCACCTGTTTGCGTCGCGGAAAGTTCACCGCGCAGTGCATCGAAAAAGTAAAAACGTGGGGGTCGTCGCGAAAAATCCAGGCCGACCCGTCCCCCTGATGGACGTCCAAGTCCACAATCAAAATCTTTTCCACCAGACGCTGCCGCTTCAGCACTCGCGCCGTCACGGCCAAGTCGTTGAAAATGCAAAACCCTGAGCCATAGTCCGGGAAGGCATGGTGCGTCCCCCCAGCCGTATTACAGGCAATCCCGTGCTGCAAGGCCAACTTCGCCGTCAGAATCGTTCCACCCACCGCCGTGCAGGTCCGCTTCACCAGTTCCCCACTCCAGGGCAGGCCAATGCGCCGCTGGGCCTTGGCATCCAAAGTGCCCTCACAGTAAGCCCGCACGTAGTCGGGGGTATGCACCAACTCCAGCCAGTCCTCGGGCGGCCTTCCCGGCTGATAAATCTGCTCTGGAGCAATCACCCCGTCCTTCAGCAGCAGGTCCTTCAGCAACCGAAATTTCGGCATGGGAAACCGATGCCCAGCCGGTAGCGGGGTGACATAGTCCTCATGGTAAATAACCGGCAGCCCTGTCAAAGTTGTGCCAGCACCCGTAGCTTCATTTCGACAGCGCGTCTCTAGAAAAGGGTCTACAGAAAAGACTTCAGGGATCGATTTTGGCGCACATCGAGCTTGTGTGCCAAACTGCCCTCTTCCCAATCTAACGCGTTGGACTCATGGGCAGGAACCACCGAGACATTAGGCTGACTGACCTCAAACGACACCATCCCGGGCGGCTTGACCGTTGGAGTAGGCGTCACTTGATGAATGCCCCCTTGGTGGGACACCGTCATCACCTGCCCCTGGGGGTATTGAGGCTTGAGCTGAGGTCGAGCCGGACCTGCAGTCTTAGCCGCCCCGGATGTCCGCCCCGGCGGCTGGGGTGAACGGGCTAGCTTGCCGCCCTGTCGACGAGAGGGTCGTCGCCGCTCCGGTCCACCAAACGTAATTAATCCTGGGCGGGACAGCATAATGCAGCCTGCGGCACAGGCCCCGACCATTACCCATAGCGACCACATCGGCAGAGGCTCCGTCGTAGAGCTTGTCGTCTGACCGCCGTTGAGGGCCACAGGAGACGCTGACAGGCGAGAGGTGACCGCAGTGTCTGGTGCAACGCCCAGCGGCTGCATGGGCTGCACTTCACCGTTGGTCGGATCCGATACGGTAGGTTTGCCCGGATCCGCCAGTCCACTCAACGCCACAGCACTCGTCCCCACGAGCAACAGCCAAAAGCCGCAGACTAAAATCCAGGGACGCACCAACAGCAAATCAAACAGTAGCTTTGAACCCAGCAGCGTTTCGGCAGCAGCCGTCTGGGAAGATGCGGGTTGAGCCGGAGATGTCGCTGCGGCAGTAGCCTCCCCCTTAAACAGCACGTCAATCCGTTTGGGTTTAGGCGGCTTAGCCGTATTGCGGGACTTGCCCTTAAAAACAGTGAACGATGCCAACCACGACTTACGGCGTTTCGAAGCCTTGCCGTCTGGGTGGCTTCGGCGGGTCAGGGCTGAGCCTCTTTTCTGAGGCCCGCCGGACACCCGTCCCGGTTTCTCTGCGTCTGGCCGTTCTACTTTTGATGCGGGTCCCACAGATGGTTTCCCTTTAGGTCGCGGCTGGGTTGGCTGCCCTCGAGATCGGCGGCCTCGCCGGGAGGCGGCAGGTTTTGCCGTTGAGGTAGCTTGCGGGGTCCGCACCCGAGCGCCTGGGGGGTTAGAGGCTGAGGACGGTTGACTAACGTTCGCTTGCACGGGACTACACAAAAATTGCGAATAGGTTGAGAAAATCAGCTAGTTGTAGCAGCTTCGCTAGAGGTCACGCAGAATCCGAATGACGTCACCTGCGTAATCTGACCCAGAGCAAGCCACTAACTATTGAACCGATTTAGGAGCAGACTGCCCAGATGACTGCCGCGAACCGTCAGCAGTTGTACACAAAACCTGTATAAATTCCGTGCAAACGCTGATAAATAGTCAAAATCTGACCCAATCTGGGTCGGTTAGCGTCAGTCTAGCGACAGCGCTGGCACATACTGGTTAGGGTCGCGGGCCACCCAGCCCTGATTCGAACGCACCCGCACCTCGAAATATAGAAAGGGTTCCGTGTCCGGCTGGTTATCTCCTACTCTACCTAAGCTATTTCCAGCGCGCACCTGATCACCAACGGAAACTGATATTTCTTCTAAATTCGCGTACCGCGTTTGCAGCCCATTAGCATGGTTAACCACCACCAGGTTGCCGTACCCCGCCTGCTCCCCGGCAAAGGCCACGGTACCCTCGGCCACAGCGAGTACGTTCATGGCATCTGCTGGGGCCAGCGCCACACCACTATTGAAGACTAGCTCGTCTCTTTCGGGGTGGGGGTGCCAGCCGTAGTTCAAGATTTGAGGGGCAGTTTCCGCCAGGGGGTAGCCCGACAGGCGAGGGGTATTGCTGCCAGACGATGCGCTGTACCAGCGTGTCCCAGGAATAAATACCTGACTGGGCACCGTCTCTGGACAGCCATTGACTTCAAATATCAAATCGGCTGAGACCCGCTGCTGCGCCGCCAGCGTTTGCCAAGTTTGCCCGCTGCCACTGACGACAATGCCATTAAAAGGAGGAATGCGCAGGGTTTGCCCTGGGGAGACTGTCGTTGAGGGGTTCAGCCGCGTCAGGGTCGCCGGGAGTAGTTCGTAGCGAGCGGCAATATCATCAAGCGTCTCGCCCGCAGCTACTCTGTGAGTCTCAAATCGTTGGAGCGCTGGCGTCGGGCATAGGTTATCCGATTGGGACAACGCTGGCAGTGCAGATATCAAGGGGAAGAGCAAGACGGTCAAACTCTGCCATAGCGCTGGACGCCAAACTGAATGAACCCGATGACTATAGGTAGACTGACGATTTATAGAACTGTAAATCCGCATAGATAAAAACAATCAGAAAGTTTTAGCAGGGAATTGCCCTGCCCGGGCAGGAATACCAGTGGGATACGCCCGTTCAATAAATACATTGATACATTGTATTCAAGCCCATAGGACACTGACCTGTGGCAATTACTGAAGGGGTTTTGCTTCAGGTACAGCTAGCGGTTGGTCGGGTCCGGATACTGT
>CAWUKV010000052.1:0-26236 GCA_963923025.1 uncultured bacterium | reverse complement strand
TATCTTCAACTCAAACTCGGCATCAAGCTCTTGGAGTAATACAAGCACGCCAGAGGAGCGAGAGTATGGCGTGTGAAACAAGGTAACGGACTTGTCCATGTAAAAAGCTCAATCAGGTGTTAACAAAGCGACAAGCGTACGAAATAAATCTTTCAAATCAGCAGGTACTCGATACAGTGTCAAATCCTGCTGCATGAGCTTTTGCTCTCGCTGAAAGCAGCCAAACTGCCAGATATCTCCAGTAGAGATGACGCCGTAAAGCGTCGTCATTTTGCTCTCGATCCATTGATCTAACGCGATTAGCCCTACTGCTAGCTGAGTAAAGCCCCGTGCTAAATCAGCGTTTTTGGCTTCAATCACTAGCAAGCCAGCTTGAGCTTGCAGATAGTAGTCCAATGCCCCTTTTAACTGTTCTGACACGTTGATCGAGTATTCAATTTTTAACTGTGCCTGCGTGTAGTCAATCAATGCTAAAGCAACAGGCGCAATTAACGTTTCACGACGGGCCGCTTTGCTCGTTAGTGCAACATAGGGCAATCGTCGCCGTAGGGCACGCTGCATTGCCTCTACCGGTGCTACATCAATGTTGGCCTTGGGTAGAGCTAGCTCTAGTCGCTGTAGGGTAACACCGAACTCAGCCAGGATTTCGTCTGGCTCGTAAGCCATGTCAAAGTAGCTACGACAGGTGTAAGACTGACCGCTTTTGAGAATACTGGGTCTGACCATGACGATGCCTAAGCTAAGAATTCGGCCTATGGAACGATTTCGATCAGGGTGCCAACTTGAAGATACGCGTAGAGTTCGTCTACGTCATCGTTTTTTAACGATACGCAGCCCCACGTCCAGTCTACACGCCGGTCAATCATGCCGTCGCCACCTGCTGGAACGCCATGAATACCAATTTCACTACCGATAGATATAAGAGGGCCGATTTCGCCCGAAAACTTAGCCTGGAAGTGTTCGCGCCAATCCTGTGGCGTAGGGTAATCGAGCCAGATAAATTTTGACCAGTCTGGATGCGGGTACAGATCACGAATGTGGTAAACACCCTCAGGCGTCCTTTGGTCGCCCTCACGAAACTTGTCACCCTCTGGGGAACCACCAAAGACGACGGGGTAAGACTTGACCGGTTCTAAGTCGTAGAACACCGTGAGGTGTCGTCTATTTTTCTCAACCAGAAGCGAGATGTTATTGAGGTCGGCGCGATCGCCCAGCAAAGCGACTAAACGCTGCCCATCTCCTACAAGATCGGTCTGCCCAAACTCAACATGAACCGATTGTTCTGCAGTGAGGAGGTCTGGAACCACCGACAGGGGCATAAGCAGACCCAAATGAACAAACAGTCCATAGAAGAAAAGGCTACCAACCACTGCCACCAGTAACCGAATGAAGTGTTTTATTCGACGATTGAGCTTCAAGCGTTGTCTTTTTGCTGCTGAATGCGACTGCTGAGCGTGGTCTGACGAGAGGCCAGTCGTGCTCTACCAGAGGCTGCCCAGTTTTGTAGGGCCTCTATCTGGTCTTGAGCAGTGCGAGCCAAGGGAACAAGCTGGCTAGCGGCTTCGAGGATATCGTCGGTAGTAAAGTCGCGGCTTTGGCTAAAGCCAATGTGCATCGCCTCAACGATGGTCTGCTCAATCTCTGCGCCGGAGAAGTCGGGGGTTTCGTAGGCGAGACGGTCGAGGTCGTAGGCTGGCAGGTTGTGGGGACGCAGACGGGTGAGGTGAACGGAGAAAATCGCTTCTCGTTCGGCCTGGCTGGGCAAGCCCACAAAAAAGATTTCATCAAAGCGGCCGCGGCGCAGCATCTCTGGCGGCAGGGATTGAATATTGTTGGCGGTAGCAACCACAAATACAGGCGAGGTCTTTTCTGAAAGCCAGGTAATGAAGGTGCCGAAAACGCGGCTGGTGGTGCCGGAGTCGCCGCGACCGTCGGCCCCGGCAAAGGCTTTGTCGATTTCGTCGATCCACAGCACGCAAGGCGCCAGGGCCTCGGCCAGCTGAATCATCTGGCGGGTGCGAGATTCGGACTCGCCTACCAGACCAGCAAACAGGCGGCCCACGTCTAGTCGCAGTAGCGGCAGTCGCCAGTGGTGGGAGATAGCCTTGGCAGTAAGGGACTTGCCCGTTCCCTGGATGCCCACCAGCATCAGCCCACGGGGATGGGGGAGGCCATACTGACGGGCCTGCTCAGAAAAGGCCCCGCCGCGCTTGAGCAGCCAGTCCTTTAGATTATCCAGACCGCCAATATCAGAGATCTGCTCGGCAGCGGGGTAAAAATCGAGAATCTGGGTCTGGCGGATGCTCTGGCGCTTTTCTTCGAGAATTAGGTCGATGTCTTCGGCCTGGAAGGTGCCGTGGGTGGCAATGCCGCGCGCCAGGACGCGCTGAATCCGCTCCATCGATAGCCCCTGACAAGAGCGAACCAGATCGTCCCGTACCCGGTCAGGAAGTTGGCTATTCGTCGCTTGCAGTAAGGCGTCGACCTGGACGCGAATTTCCTCAACGTCGGGCAGGGGAAACTCGATCACCGTCAGCAGCTCGCTCAGGTCGCTGGGAATCTCTAGCTGGGCCGAGAGGATGATGACGGTTTTAGCCTGGGATTTTAGCAGACGCGATAGGTTGCGCAGCTTACGGGAGATGGCAACGTCGTCTAGAAAGCGGTGGAAGTCACGCAGGATAAAAATGGCAGCAGCGGTGGCCGGTAGCTTTTCAATAAACTCCAAGGCCTGTAAGGGATTGCGGCGACCGAAGCCGGCGTCATTGGGGTTGCCGCCCGACAGGCTGAGATAGCCGTCTACAAAGTCCCATACGTAAACAGGACGGTTGCTAAGGGATTGAGCAGCGAGTGCGATCGCACCTTCGGCCCGCTCTTCCTCCGTCGTTGGCATGTAAATCAGCGGATACCGCGCCCGAATCAGCAGGCCTAGCTCATCGGTAAAGGCCATTCCTAACCGTCCAACTGCTGCTTCAGGGACGACAGCGCCGCCCAGCGGCCATCAATTTGGGCAGACTCTGATGCCTTGGGCTCAATGCCAGCACAGTCTTCGTTACAGATTTTGCGCTGGGGCAGCGCTAAACAAAACTGCTCGTACAGCCACGCTTGCGGGTCAAAGTGGCCCTGGGGCGGCAGCGTCTCAACCAGATCATCCACAGCGACTTCGCGCTCTAGGTCGTAGTCGTCGGGGGACTCATCCTGTAGCCAAATGAACTCGGAAGTATCAACTTCGACGCGACTGTTGTAGTTTTGCAGGCAGCGATCGCACGCCAGCGTCATAATCGCATTCGCCTCAGCGGTGACCTCCAAAAAATTACCGCGATGCTCGACCACCAGCCGTCCCTTTACCGGGGTCAGCGTCTCTAGCGCCTTGATGTGGTCATCTAGATCGATGACTCGGGCTTTGTCAGGCGCTTTCTCTAGATGGGGAATGTAAATCGGTTGGATAGACATTGGAATCGATTCGGACAATGCGCCTAGCTGTCGTGCCTATGTTTTTTCGGGTTCTTTTTCGGGGGTTTCTTCAGGTGTGTCGCTGGACTCAGCCCCCGGCACATGGACAACAAGCCGACGATCCGGTTCTCGACCTCGGCTAAAGGTCTCGAGTCCACCATGCTCTTTGATCAGCGTGTGAACCTGTCGCCGCTCCGCCGAAGACAATCCCTTAATTTCGACCTCGCGCCCCGTTTCCTTAGCTTCAGCAGCAGCATTGTCAGCCATCTCCTGCAACTCCGCCTGACGACGCTCACGGTAGCCGGCTAGCTCAACCGTGTAGGCCTGCTGCGTATCTGATGATGCGCCGATGTTGAGAATTGTACTGGCCAGATACTGAATCGCATCGAGGACCTTACCCCGTTCGCCAATCAGCTTCTCAACCTGAGCTTCGTCTAGGTTGGCATCGTCAATCGTGAGCCAGTAGCTGGCACTGTCGGTACCGGGCTCTCCCTCCTGCCGACCCGAAACGCTGACCTCTAATCCCTGCAAGGACAGTAGCTGGGTTAGCCACTCGGTCCCCTTGTTTGTATCGCCGTTTGTATCGCCCATAGCGAGCCCCTTAGCTCTTGGTAACTTTCTTCTTCTCGGAGCCTGACTTTTTGCCTTTGCCCCGGTTTTTATTGCTGGCAGTACCGTTGGCTCGCTTCTTACTGGTGGCAGACTTGTCTTTCACTTCGGTCGCCTTTACCGTCACCGTTTTCTTGGAACCTGGCTCAAAAGCAATGGCATCGCGGCCTTCGCCCCGCTTCTCCGCTGCTTCCTGCGCATCCACAATCGCCTGCAGGTTTTCAGGCAGGGGCTCGCGGGACAGAATGAATGACTGTACCGTCTGGAAGACGTTGGCAATCACCATGTACATCAGCACGCCCGCCGGCAGGGGGAAGAAAAGGAACATGCCTGAAAACAGGATAGGCGTCAGTTTGGTAATGGTTTCCTGTTGGGGGTTGTCGCCCGAAGACTTTTGCTGGCCGGTCAACAGCTGGTTTACATACAGGCTAAGGCCAAAGAAAATGACCATGCCTAAGATGTCCCAGCGAATGTCGCCGTCTTCGCCCATGACGCCGACGCGACCCAGCGCCTGCACAAACAGAAAGCCCTTGTTAGCAGCTAGACCCGGTAGCTTGACCTGAATCGTGGCATCGCCTGGAGCTAACGCAATGATTTGGCCGTTCTCGTCAATATCGACCAGCGTTTGCCCCTTAGTTACCTCGTAGTAGGGGGTAACATCGTCCTCTGCTGAACCGTACTCATCGACGAGCTTGTCTAGCGAACGACCATCAGGCGTCTGGAACTGCAACTGAAGCGCATCGCCCACGCCGACCTTTGTGCCCCCGGGGACGATAGCCGAAACCGGGAAGTGCGTGCCGTCGTTGACATATATGTTGTTGGGCTTAGACGAGTAGGGTTGAGGCTGAACCTGCTCCAGCTTTTGCTCTGGCAAAATCTGCACGTTAATGGGGTAGCTGACGTCGGCAAACGGCGACCCCCGCAGGGTGGCAAACAGCGCAAACAGGATCGGCATCTGCACAACTAGCGGCAAGCAGCCCGCCAGCGGATTACCAAATTCTTTGTAAACCTGGCCCATCTCCGCCTGAAGCTTGGCCGGGTCGTCTTTGTAGCGCTCTTGGACCTCTTTGACCTTTTTCTGCATTGCAGGCTGGGCCACCTTCATGCGGCGCATGTTGCGGATAGAGCCCGCATTGACCGGGTAAAGGGCGAAGCGTATCACCAGCGTCAGGGCCACAATGGCGAGCCCATAGCTCGGCACAATCCCGTAGAAAAAATCCAGGATTGGCAACATGATGTTGTTTGTCAGAAACCCAATACCAAAATCCATGCGTGCTTGGCCCAACCGGGCATTAAACGGCGTCTCGAACTCTAATGTATCTGAATATCGCTGAGGTTAGGACGAACCCGCCAGAAAATCGGCTGGATTCTACATCTCCAAACCCAAACTTTTTCGGAGATACACAGTTAATCGGTCGGTTATCCGAACGAAACGACGATACCTTTAACCTGTGGCCCCAATCTGGACAGTTGGCCCCCATCTGGATAGCTAGCATGACGGCTACCCTCAAAAGCTAGAGGACGCCCAGGGCTCCAAAATTGCTAGGCGCCAAGTCTGCTACATGTCTTAACTTCCCACTCAGGAACTGACGGCTACGATAAAACAGTAAAACTGGACGCGTCACACCTCAACCAGATGTCTGACGGTGACGCCAGCCAGACCGAAATTGACCGTCCTTAAATTGTATCTTTCAGGAAATGCAACCCCCCCAGACAAACTGGGGATTCTAAACCTAATGAACCCCTATCTGAAGTCTGGCTTCCCGCCCCGACTGAACGTCTGTAACCTGTGCTAAAACTACTGGCATAGGCAGCTTCGCCGCCAACCAAAGCTATAACACTGCTGTAGATACCCTCTGACTGAAGGAAATACTCATGGGCCTATTTGATCGCGTTGGTCGTCTTGTTCGTGCCAACATTAACGATGCCGTCAGCAAAGCCGAAGATCCTGAGAAGATCTTGGAGCAAACCATCATCGACATGCAGGAAGACCTGGTGCAGATGCGGCAGGCGGTAGCCGGTGCGATCGCGAGCAAAAAGCGGGTCGAGCAGCAGTACGACAAGTCCCAGTCTGAGGCCAATACCTGGACCCAGCGGGCGCAGTTGGCTCTGCAAAAAGGCGACGAAAACCTGGCCCGTGAGGCACTAACACGGAAAAAGACCTACGTAGAAACGGCCAACGCCCTTAAGGCCCAGCTAGAGCAGCAAAACGTCCAGGTTGACGGGCTAAAGCGCAACCTGATCGCCCTAGAGAGCAAAATCTCTGAAGCGAAAACCAAGAAAGACATGCTCAAGGCCCGCGCCAGCGCCGCCAAGGCCAACGAGAAGCTACAAAAAACCGTGGGCACGCTGGGCACTAGCAGCGCCATGGGTGCCTTTGAGCGCATGGAAGAGAAGATTCTGCAAATGGAAGCCCGTGGTCAGGCAGCGGCTGAGCTGGCCGGGGCTGACCTGGAGAGTCAGTTTGCTCAGCTAGAGGCAGGCAGCGACGTGGACTTTGAGCTAGAGGCCATGAAGGCCCAGCTGAGCGGCGGTGCCGTCGGTCAAGATGCGCTACCCCCTGCCGATGCCCAGCCAGTGGATATGCCCAAAGACGGCGCGGTAGACAAGGAACTAGAGGCTCTCAAGCAGGAACTCGATAACCTCTAGAACCTATCCTCATCCACTGAGCTCAACCCAAACGCAGTGCAAACGAGCTACGCCAGTCCACGGTGCCGCAGCAGCGGAGCCGTACTCGGTTCACGTCCTCGAAAGGCTTTAAACACTTCCATCGGCGCACGGCTGCCGCCCAGGGCTAGTACGGTGTCGCGGAAGCGGCGACCGGTTTCCTGGACAGCAGGCTCGTTGTCGAGGCCAGCCTCTTCAAAGGCGGCAAAGGCATCGGCGCTGAGCACTTCAGCCCAGAAGTAGCTGTAGTATCCGGCGGCATAGCCCCCGGCAAAGATGTGACCGAAGGCGCAGAGGAAGGCATCTTCGGGGAGTGGCTTAAGCACGGCGGTCTTTTCGGCCATGCGATCGCGCACGTCCCAAATGGTCTCTTCCCCGCCCGGTTCGTAGCGGGCATGCAGCTCAATGTCAAGCCAGCCAAAGTTGACCTGACGCAAGATGGCGCTACCGGTCATGAAATTACGGGCCGCCAGCAACTTCTGGTAGTCGGCCTCCGGCAGCGGTTCGCCAGTTTCGTAGTGCCGCGCCATTTGAAACAGCGTGTCGCGGTCATAGCACCAGTTCTCCATAAACTGGCTGGGTAGTTCCACAGCATCCCATTCAATATTGTTGATACCAGCGGCCCCGGCGTAGTCCACCTTCGTGAGCATGTGCTGCAACCCATGACCAAACTCGTGGAATAACGTTTCTACCTCACGGAACGTCATCAGGCTGGGGTTGCCCTCAATCGGGGGAGACTGATTACAAACCAGGTAGGCCACCGGCAAGCGAACCGCTGCACCATCCTTGGCCCGCACCACGCATTCATCCATCCAAGCCCCACCGCGCTTCTCTGCCGGGCGGCTGTAGGGATCCAGGTAAAAGTAGGCCATTGGGTCACCGGCTTCGTTGCTGACCTGGAAATAACGCACGTCTGGGTGCCATACCGGAGCCTGACCGTCTGCGGCAGCTATGGTCACCCCAAACAGCCGCTGGGCCAGCCCAAACAACCCGTCGAGTACCTGGGGTAGCGGGAAGTAAGGCCGTAGTTCTTCATCGTTCAGGTCGAACTGCTCCTCTCGCATGCGCTCTGCCCAAAAGGGGATATCCCACTGCTTCAGCTGGCTGACGGTAGCGTCTCGCTCTTTAGCAAAGGCGGTAACGGCCTCTAGCTCTTGCTGGGCAGCGTCATAGCTGGCACTGCGCAGTTCCTCCATCAGTTGCTCAACCGCGCCGACTGACCCGGCCATTTTGCGGGCTACACTCAGGTCTGCATAGGTGTCGAAACCCAGCAGATTGGCCTGCTGGCGGCGCAGGGTCAAAATGCGCTCGATCAAAGGCTGGTTATCGAGTTCGCCCGACGACGCCCGCGCGATGTGGGCCAAATAGATCTGCTGGCGCAGATCCCGACGGCGACTGTGCTTTAGAAACGGCAGGTAGCAGGGCATATCCAGCGTGATATGCCACGGGCCGGACTCAGCTGTTGCAGCTTCTTCGCCCGCATCCCGCGCCATCTGTGCCGCTAAGCTCAGTAGGCTAGGCGGCAGTCCGTCGATATCCTCTGGCTGGGTCAGAACCAGGCGAAAAGCTTTGGTGGCATCGAGAACGTGGTTAGAAAACTGGGTCGAAAGCTCGGCCAGTTCCTGTTGAATGTCGTTAAACCTGGCCTTTGCGTCGCCATCTAACCCAACGCCAGACAGCTCAGCATCCTGAATCGCCGCCTTAACGATCCGCTGCTGAGCAGACGTCAGCTGTGCCCATTCTGGGCTGGACTGGAGCTGTTTGAAGGCATCGTACAGCGGCTTGCTCTGCCCCAACTGAGTCGCAAACTGAACCAACGTCGGCTGCACGGTCTCATAGGCTTCGCGCAGGGCGGGGCTGTTCTTTACACCCATCAGATGCCCCAAAATGCCCCAGGTCCAGCCTAAGCGTTCGCTGATGCGGGTGAGCGGCTCGGCCAGCTGTGCCCAGGTGGGCTGCACGTCATGCTCTAGCGCTGTGAAGGTCTGTGTTAGGTCATCGACCAGCTGACGGACGGCAGGGACTACTTGGGTCGGCGCAATCTGTTCGAAGGGCGGTAATCCCTGACCAATCAGCAGAGGATTTGAAGCGGCTGGAGTTGCGGTGGTCATAGTCATAGTCATTTCGACTTCAATTTAGTACCAGTATAGTGGGATATCTGGTCTCTGGTGGAGGCTAGCAGCAAGCAACTGTGTGCCAACACACCGTATTTTGCTGGTGAAGATGCCACGATAGGCGGTCAGCGCCCCCTCAGCATGTGGAGTGCAGCCGCGTGGACAAGTCAGTACAGCGAATTTTAGTCGGGGTAGCGTTCTTCACCATCACGATTTTGGTGGCTGTTTGTGGCTACGTGATCGCGGGCTGGTCGGTGCTGGAGGCCGTTTACATGGTGGTCATTACCGTATTTGGCGTAGGCTACGGCGAAGTAAGGCCGATTGAGGGGGCTTCGCTCAAGGCGTTTACCATTCTGGTAATTATTGCTGGGGCACTATCGGTTGCCTACATTGTCTCCGGCATCATTCAGGTCATCGCCGCAGGCGAAATTCAACGGGCGCTGGATCTAAGACGTATGATACAGACAATTGAAAACCTCAGCGGACACATCATCATCTGCGGCTACGGACGCATCGGGCAAACCCTGGCACAGCAGCTTCGGCAAGAGCATCGACCGTTTGTCATTTTAGACAACAACCCCGATAAGATATCGCGCGGCCAGTCTCAAGGGTACCTGTGCTACTTGGGCAACGCGGCGGATGAAGTGGATCTGGAGGCGGTGGGCATCCATCGAGCGATCGCGATCGCAACCGTTCTGCCAGACGACGCCATCAACGTTTTTGTTACCCTCACAGCCCGCGAACTCAACGCTAATTTAATGATTGTGGCCCGTGGCGAAGTTGCTGCCACCGAGAAAAAACTGCGTCTGGCAGGCGCAGACCATATTGTTCTGCCCACTAGCATCAGTGCGCTGCGCATGGCTCACCTGCTCATCAGTCCGGCAACGGAAGACTTCTTGGCTCAAATGAACGGCCAATCTAACCTCAATCAGCTCTTGGCCGAAATCGACATTCAGATTCAAGAGCTGCCCGTCAACGTCCAGTCTGCTTTAGCAGGTAAAACCATTGGAGATATTGAAGTGACCGGACGCGGTACGTTCATCATTGTGGCGCTGCGTCGCCAGAATGGAGAAATGATGATTCACCCAGACCGGTCGCTGGTACTGCAGTTGAACGACGCCGTGCTGATTATGGGCCACCAAGATGATGTGCCCAACGTCATTCGACGGCGAATGAACCGACCCAAACTCCGGTACCGCGGTGCGCAGGTTCGATAGGTCGGTCTCACATTAGGACTCTGTAGACAACAGATCACACTATCTATCAATCTGTTCTGGGGACAGTAATATCACGGAGCTGTTGTAGCCTCGAAACAGGCCTTTCGTCATACCTTTCGACAGAGAGATAGATTTTAGACCACTAAAGAACCTTGCCCGCGCGCCGAGGAAATACGACAGTATGTCCGTTCACCCTACCAAAGAGAGATTATGTAAAAATACGCTTGATTCGTTTGAAGTCACCGTAAATCAACGGATAGGTTAGTCACGGCTAACTCGCTATAGTGAGGGACAAATCAACCAAACATGCTGGTAGATATACAGTTTTTGGATCAACACCATCAGTTTGGATTGGTCAGTCTACGTTTGAGCGCGTCACGACGCCTAGACGCTGGGTCAAAGGGTAGCACAGGACAACTGCCGTTCTCTTTTGTTTACTTTTTGACGCAACCTGGGAAAGATTGTCACGCCTTAGCAAACTACCTCACCCATAACCTGCCTTTTCTAACCATGAAACCGTTATCCTCAAACAGCAAACTCTTCTTTAACGCTCGAACCGAGCAACTGCTGCGTCTGCCACTCAACGGCGATGGTCTCTGTCGTCTGGATATTGGTAATCGGACGTTTCATCTTCCCGTTGAGGCATTAGAGCTGTTGCACTATCATCCCGTATCGATTGAACCCGTAGATAACTCGACCACTTCCGCTGAGGCTGAACCTACGCACTCAACCCGCGCGGCATAATGCCAACCAGGATTCCTGTTGTTGGTAAACCTAACGATGCAGCTGGGAGACAGAAGGTAGGGGTCAGGGACTAGAAATTCTCCTATCTCCTGATTCCTATCTCCTGATTCCTATCTCCTGAAGTCTTACATTGACTGTCAACCTTGCTCAACTCGCCTGATACCCCTGAATATTTTCTGGACGAAGCGGCTGAATGATTCGGGCAGCGCGGTTAACCAAAGATTCTGACCCTCGCACAACAACCAGATACTTTCCGGCATTGAGTCGATTGCGATAGGGCAACGCGTCACCACTACCGAACGCAATACCCACACCGCCACCGACAAAGAAGCTGCCCATTGCACCAGAGGCCGCCCCTAAAAAACCGCCAATGATCTGATTGCCGACTGGCCCAGCCCAGGGAAACGTGTTGAGTGCGGTGATGGTGTTGAATAAGAAACCGGCAATAAACCCGAACGGCACCAGCCAGGTTGCCATACGCCGCATTTGCTTTTGAGCTTCTTCGTTGGGGTCAATCAGGCCGTATTCGTCTGCCGACTGGAAGCCTCGGCCTAAAATAGCCACGTTGTCGAGGGGGAAGTTAGATTCTTCCAGCTTGGAATAGGCAGTTTCAGCTTGGATGCGATCGCTCACAACAGCAACCAGATAGTTCATGGCAGCGCACAACTTTAGACTTTTCTATTTCAATTATTGCGCGGACGCGTCCCCTCGTGGCGGCAGTTGCCCAAAGCGTCCTATCGGGAAAACTTAATCAAGGATTTAATTCTCCTCCGGATGAATGGTCTGACCGCCTGTCAGAATTTGGAGGAGCTGTAGTCTGCACGTTAGAGCGGTCAGCTATACCTATCATTAACGATTACTGCCATGCCCAGCGCACCCCTAACCCAGCTACGCCAGCGCATTCGCCTACAAAAAAATGACTGGGTACAGCAGTATTTTCAGTGGCGCATTGAGTCGGCGGCAGAGCCTTACCATCTACGCGGACGGCAGCAGCCCTATCGCGTACTGTTCATTTTGAGTCACATGCGATCAGGGTCATCGCTGCTGACGCATATCGTCAACGCTAACCCAGCGGTAATTGGCTATGGCGAAACCCACGTGGAATACACCTCTACGGACGACTTCAATACGCTGCTGAAAAAGGTGTACTGGCAAACCCAAGACTTTCGCGGCTTGGGCGATTTGCAGAACCTGCGGATGAACCATGCCTATGTAATGGACAAGGTGCTGCACGACAAGAAGTTCATCCATGAGGACTTTTTACAGCACGAGCAGGTCTATGCACTGTTCTTACTGCGCGAACCGGCCCGCAGCCTGGATAGCATTCTCGACCTCAAACCCCATTGGAATGAGCAGGACGCGTTGGACTACTACTGTGGTCGCCTGCGTACCCTGGCCCGCTACGCCCAAGATATTAATACGGCCCGCCGCATGATGGTGGTCACCTACGAGCAGATGCTTAACCAGACGGGAAAAGCGCTGACCACCTTGCAAGACTTCTTGCAGACGCCGGTCCCCTTCTCCGAGGAATATCAGGTGCTTAAAACCACTGGGATGAAAGGCATAGGTGATTCCAAAGGCAATATCAAGGCCGGTAAAATTGTGCGATCGCAGCGGCAGCTAACCCGTGAGTTCAACCCCGACCTGCTGCAATGGGCACAGAAAACCTACGACGACGTTGCAGCTGAGCTGTTTGAGCGCTGCACTCACGTGGATGAAGCGTGAGCCCAGAACTACCCCATTGTGCCCCTAGTAACCCCTAACTGGTTTTGTAGCTTCAGCCGCTGCCACAGCTGCTTGCCCGTCAGCTCACCCCGCAGTAGCTGCCGATAGCAGTCGATGGTTTGCTCAACCTGCCGGGGCGATTCATTCAGCAGCTCTACCCGAAAGCGGCTGGCCCCCTGCTGCATCAGCGTTTGGACAAACTCCGCCCCGGTTTGGGCTGTGCCGTTGTAAACCGTGTTGCGACAGCCCGCATCGGCGCTGAGGACATGTTCGGTACCGGTGCGATCGCGCAGCTTCACGGTCTGGGTCTCGCAGGGGCGTCCGCAGTTGGTAAAGTCCGTTCCCTCGGAAAGAAAGGCACAAAACACACAGTGTTCCATATGGAACATCGGCATGTGCTGATGAATGGTGATTTCAAACCAGTCGGGTGGGGATAGGGATAGCAGGTCTACCAACTGCCCCACGTTCAAATCGTAGGAGGCAGTCAGCCGCTCTAGCCCGTAGGTTTCAATGAAGTAGGCTGCTGTAATTGGGTTAGCCACATTCAGAGAAAAGTCGCCAACGCACCGCTCCCCAGCAAAGAACGCCAGCTGGTCGTAGTTCCGCACCAGATAGCCCGTCGCACCGGATGAGCGCACCTGTTTGAGTATGTACTGCTCGCCGGGTTTAGTGATGCGGGGCGGCGCTACAAAAATCTTGGTCCCCGCCTGTTCTGCCCGTTGGACGGCCTCGCGGTAGCGGGTGGGATCCTCAAACTCGCAGTAAAGGGTAGTGACATCAGCGTCCAATGCAGCCTGAAGCTGATCCAGGTTTCGTACTAGAACGTGCAGCACTGGCGTCGGGTTAGATACCGCTCGGTGAGGTAGCAGCGTCCTGTAGCTGGCCTGCTGGTTGAGCTGCCAATATAGCGGTTGCGATCGCTGTGCCAGTAAATCCTCCACTAGCGCCCGCCGCAGACGGTTCAGTTCACTGACCGGCAGCATGACATCCCCAAGAATCTCGCTGGTTAACGCACTCAGACGAAACGGCGTATTGCCCAGACGAGCAAACTGCTGGGTCAGCTTTTCATTGGTAAGGGGACGGCTGTGGGCAGCAACCAGCGGCATCTCTGACTGAGCCTGAGCGGTTTGCCCTTGGGGGGTCGTCGCAAGCACCTGTAAGGGCTCTCCGGCCTGCCCCGTTATCCGCAGCTGAATCGGCTGCTGAAATCGGGGCTGTTCGTTACTGTAGGTCTGCCGTAGCGCCTTTTCCAGCGCAGGGTCAGACGTCTTCCAAAGCTGTGTACCGGGCACCACCCGACCAAGGTCAATGTCCCGGTGACCAAAGGCCAACAGGGTCTGCGGCCCCCGCTGCGTCACCCCATAAATGCGCCCCCCTTGATCAGTATCGGGATGGCCTGTGTCAAACACCACCCCATCACCGGGCTGCAAGGGAATATCGGTTACCAATACCACCTGCCCATTTTGAATTGCAGACACCTCACCCAGATACACCCCCCGCTTTTTAGCAAAGCGCCCATGCACTAGCGACTGATTGTCAATGCCCTGGAACCAGCCGGTGTAAAGCCCCCGAGAAAAGGCCATTTCTAACGCATACTGGTCCTCAGCAGAGACAGTGTCCGAGGCGGGCCAAGCCCCCAGCTTTGTTAGCGTGGGAGACTTCTCAGGCAGCGGCGCAGCGCCCATCTCTGCCACCACCCGGTCCAGCGCCTGGCGGTAGGTCTGGGTCACCCCCGCCACGTACTCCGGCGTCTTCAAACGTCCCTCAATCTTTAGGCAGCTCACCCCTGCCCGCACTAAGTCACTTAGGACGGGTAGCCCGGATAGGTCTTGGGGACTGAGCAGATACTGGCGGTCGCCCAAATCAACCCGTTTGCCGTCGGCTAGCAGGTCGTAGGTCATGCGGCAAGCCTGGGCACACTCTCCCCGGTTGGCAGACCGCCCGCCTAACGATTCGCTGGTCAAACACTGGCCTGAGTAGGCCACACACAGCGCCCCGTGGACAAACACCTCCAGCGGCATTGCTACTCCCGTCTGGTCAAGCTGCCGTTGAATGCGGTGCAGGTCTTTGAGCGAACATTCTCGGGCTAGGACAACCAGCTGTGCCCCGACCTGCTGAGCAAAGGCCACCCCTGCGGCTGAGGTAATCGTCATCTGCGTCGAGGCGTGAATGGGAAAATCCGGCGACAGATGACGAATCAGACGACAGATGCCGACATCCTGCACAATCGCTGCATCAACACCTGCGGCAATGACTGTGCGCAGATACGCCTCAGCAGCAGCTAACTCCTTTGGGAAAACCAGCGTGTTTAGTGTGATGTAGCCCTTTACTCCCCGCTGATGCAGCCAGCGCATCAGGTCCGGTAGCTCGGCCTCGGTAAAGTTTTCAGCCCGCAGCCGCGCGTTGAACCGCTCTAGCCCGAAGTAAATGGCATCGGCACCGTTCTCGACTGCAGCTCGGGCACAGTCCCAGCTCCCGGCAGGGGCCAGTAGCTCTGGTCGAGACCGGACAGATAGACGAGCAGGTTGCAAATCGGCAGCTAGCAGAGACATACAGGGGGTAGACGGGGGTTAAGCGGAGGGTTAGCCAAGCTCGGGGGCAGGCGCAGCAGCCAATCCAGGCCAACGTCAAAATTACAGACTGGGCAAGCGCTTTTACTGAGTGTAAGCCAGCCCTCAGCAAACCGGATGAGCGGCCTTATAGAGCTTAAACTTCTACGTCTAAACAGCCGATGCGTACTACCCACAGCCTTGAGCCGAATGCCATTGATCCCTACTATTGAAATGTTGGAAAATCTAAAAAAAACGTAAAGGCATCGTTAGGAGGCACCATGGCTGAACGACCCATCATCTTGGGCATTGTGGGTGACAGCGCCGCTGGCAAAACCACACTGACTCGCGGTATCGCCCAGGTCCTCGGCGAGGACGAGGTCACGGCCATTTGCACCGACGACTACCACCGCTACAACCGACAACAGCGCAAAGAAATGGGCATCTCGGCGCTGCACCCCGACTGTAACTACATCGACATTATCGAACAGCATCTTAAGCTGCTGCGAGAGGGCAAGCCCATTCTTAAGCCCCACTACAACCACAGTACGGGCGATTTTGACCCCCCTGAGTACATCGAGCCCAAGAAGTTTGTGATCGTAGAAGGGCTGCTGGGTTATTCGACCCAAGAGGCTCGCGACGCCTACGACGTCAAGGTGTATCTAGCGCCTCCCGAAGACCTCCGCTACAAGTGGAAAATCAAGCGAGACACTCGCAAGCGGGGCTACACCGAAGAGCAGGTGATTGAGCAAATGAATGCTCGCGAGTTTGACTCAGAGAACTTCATCCGCCCCCAGCGCAAGTGGTCCGATGTGATCGTGACGTTCTACCCACCGGAAGAAAACAAGACTGAAACGGACCTGCTGCTCAACGTAAACCTGGTGCTGCGGCCTACCATCCCCCACCCCGACTTCACCCACATCCTCGATACCGACGGTAATGACCTGGGTTCTGCGATTCGTCTGGGCCTAGAGCGTGACATGGGTAAACCCGTGGACGTGCTGGCGATTGACGGCCATGCCACACCAGAACAGGTCCAACAGCTCGAGCGCATTCTCTGTAACGAGGTGCCCTACCTAGGCCGCTTCTGTAGCCTAGAAGGCAACAAGGAAGTGGGTAAAGTGGTGGGCACGACCGGCGAGACGCTGCAAAGCTATCCCCTGGCGCTGACTCAGCTGCTGATTACCTATCACATGCTCAAGGCCCTTAGCTAGCCTACTCAACCGCATACGCTAAAACACAGACAAACCCTAGGCGCATCTGGCCGTTAACCGATACCGTTACAGACGGTATACCGTTACGACGGTGAAGAGACCTATGCTCCAACCGCCCGCTGCTGCCAAACTGAGCGCCTATCATTTCAGCTCGACCGAAACCTACAGTCAGTGGCGGCACCGCTTCATGGCCCGCCGTCTGCGACTGGCAATTCGGTTCGGGCTGTTTTACTTTCTGTCGTTTCTACCACTGGATATTGGCCACTACCTAACGAGCGATCGCAGCCCCTTTGACCTGTACTGGATTTTGATTAATCTGGTGCGGCTCCTCATGTTAGCGGCCTGCTGGGGACTGCTCAATCGCAAGTTTGACTTTGCTAAGTTGCAGACCAGCACCTACCTGGCCGTCGTCTTTCTGCTAACATCCTGCTCCGTTGGCCTACTGCACCGCCTGTTTGACACCGTAGAAGCCGTCTCTTTAGGACAGCCCCAGCTCGATCCAGACCTGTTTGGCTGGGCGCTGCTGTTCATTACCCAGTCCACGCTGATTCCTGTCCGCTGGCCCCTGCATCTGGCCTCGCAGCTGATCATTGTTCTTTACTATTTTGGGATTAACCCGCTGCTGGGCTTGCAGGTCGCCTCCGAGGGGACGCCCATTGCAAACCTGCTGCTCAACATCTTCTGGATTTGCTGCATCTGTAACAGCTCGGTGTATTTCTACGAGCGGCTGTCAGCAGCCAATTTTCACGCTAATCGCCAGCTTCGAGAAGCCAAAGACCAGTCCGAGCAGCTCCTGCTCAACATTCTGCCGAAGCCTATCGCTGACAAACTACGGCTCGGACAGAGCACGATCGCTGAGAACTTTACCGAAGTGACCGTAATGTTTGCTGACCTGGTGAACTTCACCGAACTGGCCGACGGCACCACCGCCACTGAAGTAGTACGCCTGCTCAATCAGGTCTTTTCAACCTTCGACCAGCTGGCCGAACAGCACGGCATCGAGAAAATTAAGACCATTGGGGACGCGTACATGGTGGTAGCCGGTTTGCCAGAACCCAATACCGACCATGCCGCCGCCATCGCGGCAATGGCCCTGGAAATGCGCGCGGTCCTCACGGATCTAGGTCAAACTTGGGACCGCCCTCTGGACATCCGCATCGGCATCCATACGGGCCCCGTCGTCGCAGGCGTGATTGGGCTCAAGAAGTTTGCGTACGACCTTTGGGGCGACACCGTTAATACTGCCAGCCGCATGGAGTCCTACAGTTTGCCCGGTGAGATCCAGGTCAGTTCCACCACCTACCAGCGGCTTAAGCACCGTTACCGTTTTCAGTCCCGAGGTCCGTTAAAGATCAAAGGCAAGGGCAGCATGACAACTTACCTGCTACGAGAAAAGATCTAGATAGGGCTGCGAATAATGCCAAATTTGTCTGACATTTGCAGCTAAAGTTTCATTCCTCAGCTTTGGCGTGAATGATCGCAACAACGCTGAAAACCCATACGTAGAGCGGAAAGAAAACGGCCATAAGTTGTAGATTTGGTAATGGAACGATGCGCTATGCGCAAAAACTTAGTTGTTCCCTATACGGTTTTCGTAAAGTTCCTGATAAGCTTTTTGTGGATGTCACTTCCCAATTATGCTTTATCCCTACTGGAGTTCCCTGAAAGCGGTTTCTGTACCCGCTTGGCTACGTGCAGGGCAGCTGTGCCTTTGTAGCGAAGACCCGGACCAGGAAAGAAGTCGTGTCGGTATCGACTGTTGGCTAGGTAACCGATGGGCTACTCAGAAGAACTGGGCGCTAGCACTCCAAATCCCTGCCTTGGACGATCCAGCTTGGCGACTTTGCCCCGACGGTTTGCTGCCCAGGGCTAAACGCCCTGTGGTTCTCGCCCTGCAAGATTCCCGCTATGGTGGCTTTCGATTGGGCTGCTACACCCCATCTAGCGAGACGTTTACCGGCGGTTGGCTGATGTATGAGGCCGGTCAGTGGATGACGATTCCAGCAGAGTCAGTACTGGGCTGGTTGACTATTCCCCAGCGGTTTTCCCGACGACTACGTCCGCCGCTACAGGCATCTCGTGAGCGTCTGCTCGCCCATTCTCGATAAGCCAGTGGCGAGCCACTGGCTTATCGAGTGCTGTGGCTCTATGGGCTCTACTGCTTTATTGACTATCCACGAGCTCAGGCAGGTCGAGCAGTGCCGTCGAGGCAGACCAGCTGACGAGATGGTTGGCACAGAGAATACCGGAGGCCACGACAGCGGGCACACCAATGCCCGGCAGGGTACTGTCTCCGACACGATAGAGCCCTGCGATGGGGGTTTTGCAGCCTGGGAAGCGGCCTACTTTGGCTGCGATCGCAGGTCCATAGGTACCACCGGCCCGCTGCAGGTAGCGCTGGTGGGTTAGCGGTGTGCCGATCAGGCTCAAAACTGTCCGACTCCGAATATCTGGGATAACCCGCTCCAAAGCTTTAAACAAAGGCTCTGCTCGTTGCTGTTTCTTGTCTGCATAGTGTTCGTCCTTAGCCCAGCTGTCGGACGACTCTAGCGTGTAGGCATGGACCGTGTGATGTCCGGGGGGCGCAAGGTCTGGGTCCAGCACAGAAGGGATTGAAATCATGCAGGTGTTTCCCGGTGCTGAAATCGCTTGTTCGGCACTGTGGACAACCACATGATGAATGGCTAGGTCGTCTAACCCGTCGGCACGGATGCCCAGGTGCAAATGCATGAAGCTGTCTACCGCTGGGGTTGCTAGCTGGGCCTGGCGATAGTCAGCCGGGAGGTCTGATGGGGCAAGCAGATGCCCGTAGGTATCCCAAACCGTGGCATTGGAGATGACCGTGTTGGCCCGGATTCGCTGACCTGACCGCAGCTGCACGCCCCGAGCCTGATTATCCTCAACCCAAATCCGCTCAACCGGGGTGCTCAGCCGCAGCTCTCCGCCACATTTGTGTAGCCCCCGCACCAGCGCAGCCACCAGTGCCCCACTCCCCCCTACCGGATAGTCAATTGCCGCGTGGGACCGCTCACCAAACATCGCTGCCATCTCGGGCGCAACGGTTTCGTGCGCCATCATCCCAGACAGCAGAAAGCACTCGAGATCCAGCAGATGCTGCAGCCAGGGGTCACGCACGGTTTCGTCCACCAGATCCCCCATTGACCGCCCCAGATCGCGCAGTCGCGGGAGCAGCCGTAGGGTGGCCAGCGGATAGCGCAGCAACAGGGTCCGAAGCAGCTGCCAGTCGGCCCGCAGCGCCAGGGTCGGAATCTGCCGCAGCGGCGCATAGATTTGCAGGAGTCGCTGGGCCAGTTGACCAAACTCGGTGGCAGCCTGGGGGTTAACTTGCGCGATCGCGGCCCGGTATCGATCTAAGTCGCCGTAAATCGGCAGCGTCCCCGTGGGCAGGTGATAGTAGCCCAGCGGATCGTAGGAAATCGCCGCCACGGGTTCGTCCAGCAGCGCTAGTACGGCCCGCAGCGGATTGCGCCCATGCGGGTCTGCCAATCCACAGTAGAACGACGGCCCCGAATCAAAGGTAAAGCCTTGACGATGAAAACTATGGGCAGCGCCGCCAGGAATACTGTGGCTTTCGCATACCAACACTCGCCGTCCCTGCTTCGCTAGCAGCGCCGCGGCCGTTAGCCCGCCTAGCCCACTGCCAATGACAACAACGTCCCAAAAATCCTGGCTTCCGGCGGTTTGGTCTGTGGTCTTCTGGTCCGGCATCCGCGCCCCGTTCATCGGTAAACTCTGCCGTCACTCAACGGCGTTGTTATACCTTAGCCCTCAGCAGCAGCAGAGGACGCTTAAGAACCCAACTATTGGCTAGCCGGGATGTCACGATGGGATGGTGTCGGTTGCGGTTGCGGGACGACACCCAACACAGGCATAACCGGCAACTCAACCGACGGCGCTTTCTACCGCATCAGCACCTGCTCAATATCTTTGAGATAACGTTTAACCGCAGACTCCTCTGCCGGATCTATTTCGCTTAATGTACTCAGCCGCCAGTTCACTGCGCTAGCGAGTTCCTGAGCTTCAGCCTCTAGCTGCGCTTTCGCACTTACCGTCTCATGGCTGGCTGGCTGACGGGTTAAGTCACGAATCGCACGATGAATAGCTGCTTGCTCCCGCTGGAGATGCGCTTGGGCAGCTTCTCTCTGTGCCCGTACGCCGCCTGCTTTGACCACGGAGTAAATGTCCATCATGCGGTGGCAGGCATCCAAATAAGACTCATCAGTATCTTTTAATACCGGAGAACTCAGTACACCTGCGCTACTGGCTAACCGTTTGCGCTGCTGCCACCACTGGAGCAAAAGCGGAATGGTTGCCGCGCTGATCTTAGGATTAGCGGAGATGAGTTGCATAGATACAGTCCCGAAAGGTGAGAGTACAACAGTGCGCCAAACCAGCGGACCGTCAAACTACATGTAGTTTTTAATACTACGGTCTAAAGCCAGCGTTTAGGCCAAAAAGTGTCGTAATTCTTACATTCATGCCCGTCGGTTTAATCTGGGGATGTCGCTAGCTGTCCATCGCACTCCTCTCACAGGAGTAACCGCCTAATCCCTGAGGTTGGTTGGTAAGATCAAAAGCGTACGTCAGAAGAAAAATCGGCTGAGTAGGCCGAAAAGCACATGTTGAAAGCGGTGTTGTGTGGGTTTAGCGGGGTTGTCATCAACGACGAGGACGTCCATCAGCGGTTGATAGATGAGGTTCTGCTGGCAGAAAATCTCCGCCCCGACGCCAAGGAATACCGCCAGACCTGCTTTGGGCGCAGCGATCGCGCCTGTCTAGAATCGCTACTGTCCCGGCGTGGTCGTGTCCTCAAGCCCGCCGACTACACCCGACTGCTGACCAAAAAAGCCGGCAGTTACGTCTCCTGGTTTCAGTCTCTAGATCACCCCCCTATCTACCCAGGACTGGCAGATCTCATCTTCCGGGTGAAGACGCGGCAGTATCCGCTGGCACTTGTCACCACCGCACAACGGGCTGAGATCATACCGGTCTTAAAGCAGGCCAAACTTGACGCGGCTTTCGATGTACAGGTGACGGGGGACCTGCCTCTACCGAGTAAGCCCAGCCCTGCACCCTACGCCGCAGCGATTGCCCAGCTCAATCAGCAGTATCCCGACCTGAATCTCACGCCTGAGCAGTGTGTGGCAGTAGAAGATACCTTTGTCGGCATTGCTGCAGCAAAGGCCGCGGGCGTGCCCGTCATTGGCGTGGCCCACACCTACCCCAACTACATGCTTCAGCGTCAGGCCAACTGGGTCGTGGACTATCTCATCGAAATCGACTTTGATTGGATCTGCCAACGGTATGGTGAGCCCCCCAGAGCAGAGCTTGCCCTAGCAGAGCCAATACCGCCCGAGTAATCACGCCGGGTCAAATCTGAGTAGGCGTAGGATAGCTCACGCCACTAGAAAAGCCGTGTTAAGAGGCCATCGCCATTTGCTCCGAGGCCAGACTCTGCACCGTCTGCTGCATTTCAGAAATGGCCTGAAGCTGGTAATCGTTAGCTTCCTGGAACTGATTGACAATACCCTGGAGGCGGTCAACGCCTTCCTTCATCGTGCTGAGCCGATCTTGAATGGGCTGTAGCGTTGATTCGTACAGGCTGATGGTTTGTTGGGTGCGTGCTGCGATCGCGTTCTTCTCGGCCAGTTCGGCTTCAGCCTGGCGAATATCCGCCTGCTTGCTGTCCACAGCCGCTGTTTTTTCCTCGATCTGAGGCTTGAGGTCTTCAATTTTGCCTTTGATGGCCGCAATTTCCTCGTTCAGCGCCTGAATCTGCTGCTCTAGCTGCTGACGAGAGGCGTCAATCCCCTCTAATACAGGTTCAAGCCCAGCAGAATCGACTTTTTCTTCTTCGGTGGATAGCCCCTGCCGTCGCAGTAGCACAGCCCGATGCTGCTCCAATACCTCTTCGCGCTCGGCCAGGTTGCGTCGCTGCCCCACCAGGGTTTCGTTTAGCATGCGATAGCGGTCCTGCTCCTCGTCCTGCTCCGTTTCGAGCTGGAGCCGGTCAAAGTCGTTGGCCGCTTCAATCTTTTGCTTAATCTCGTCAATGGCCTCCTGCTGAAACCGCAGCTCTTCTTCTTGGTCGCTCACAAACCGCGACATCTTTTCGAGGTCTTTGGCCAAGTCGTCAACGGTTGTCTGCAGGTTATCTAGCGGCATCGCCTCCAGCTGAGCGACATCTACCCGCTTACTCAAGCGGACCTGATCGCCAGTATTCAACAAGGCATATAGCTGCTTGTAGAGCTGATTTTGCTGCTGTAGTTGGTCAGCCAGTATCTGATTGCGATCGTCCTTGCTCTCTAGGACAGCCTGCTCACGCTTTAAGGAGACTTTGAGGTCCATAGCCTCTGCTTGCAGCGTTTGCCGATCGGTGTGGAGCTGTTCTAGGGTCTGCTGCTGATTGTCGATGGCGGTGGTTTGCTCATCCACCGATTGGCGGGCCTGCTCAAGCGCCTGCCAGGATTCGTCTAAGCCGCTTTGCTGCTCAGTGGCTAAGTCATGGATACTGTTAATCTGCTGGCGCAAGTCGTCTAACGGCGTCACCGTGTTGGTTAAGCGACCCAGCGCATCTTGAATATTTTGAGTCTGGGCCGCATCTAACCCAGCACTAGCCTGAAAGTCAGCCTGACGCTCCTCTAGCTTTTGTAGCTCCCCATTCAGGTGGGCCCAGGCTCCCTCCAACTCAGAATTCTTACGGTCGTACTCCTGTCGGTGCGACTCTAGCTCGGTGCGAGATTGATCAATTTCTTCTTTTTCAGCCTGTAGCTTCTCCAGGTCGGCTTCTGCCTGCTCTAACTCTTCCTGGCGAGTTTCAATTTCCAGCTCCCGTTGGTTAAGTGCCTGACTCTGAAACGTCAAAGACTGCTTCCACTGTTCAATCTCGTCTTCTTGAGTCTTGAATTTTTTGCCCAGACTCGAGAAATTTTGCAGAATGCTGACCAGCGAACGGCCTGCTTCGTAGTGACGCTGAATCTGGCGGTTGCCCGACAGCTCCACCATCACTAGGGCACCAGAACCATAGGTAGCGTCGTCGGGCGCTGGGATGACATCATCGTTGGGAACGGCACTCCAATTCTGCTCTGAGCGCTGACAGGCGATCAGCTTAAACTCCGCTTTGCCACTGCCAAAAACCCCAGATTTTTTCTGTACTTCTGCTAGATACAGCACGCTGGCATCCCCTTACATCACCGACGGTTGTGTGTATGACGTTTGTTTAAATAACGCTGGCTTAGACATTACCGCTCAACTAACAGTGCCCAATTCATCAGGTTCACATTCAAATTACTGACAGAACGCGCCTTCCAGCCCTGACTCGATTCAGCACACCCAATTGAGTCTGGCGGATTGAGTCTAGCAGGTTAGCCGTAGTTCGGATCTCTGGCCCAGGGATACTCAGCCGCGTAATCCCACAGCCATCACAGCCATCACAGTTAAGCGCCCATAGCGTAAATCACGATGGAGGTTCTCAACTAGTGGTTCTGAACAACACTGCAGACGCACAGCACACCATTACCCCTTCAAAAATCCGCTGATATAGGATTAACCTGTTGCAGATTCTAGATTAGGACCCATGCCTCAGGCCTACTATGTTAAACCAGGCAACTTGAAATCGTGTCTGTACTGGCTCAACAGCCTTTGCCTAATGCTAGAACCCGCTAAACCCCTTATTTCAGTGGGCAACCCCTCTGAACACGTCCCAACCTAATCCAGCAATGATCCCGATAGACAGTCCTTGCAGTTCAAACATAGCTTATGCACTTAGAAACGGTGGGTCAAGCCCCCTCTAGTGTGAGTTTGAAGCGTTTATTTTTAATTCTCAAGAAGATAATGAACAATTCCCAAGAAGATAATGAACTGAGAAAAACCGTTGTAGGTAGACATGGGTTTGCGACGGTAGAATCTGATTTTGTCAGTTGAGTTGCTGCTCTGACGGTCTTCTCACCTATGCTATAGGAACCTCTTAGGGCAATTGCTTCATGCAGGGCGAACTTAGCGAACTGGATATTCGCAGCATCCTTCAGCTCATTGAACTTGGGCAGCGAACGGGTGAGCTATACATCACAACTCGGGGGCTCCCGTCTGTCGTGATGGCAGCATCTGTCCCAACAGATGTTGCCTGGCTGGCCTTTTTTGATACAGGGCAGCTGGTCTATGCTGGCCCTACCCACGGTCAACTACATCGCTTGCAGGATCATTTGCGAGGGCAGGGGCTCCAGGGAGAACAGCTTTCTGGGCTGATGACCGAGGAAGTCTCGGCTCTGGCCGCGCTGAATGCACCTGAGTACGGCATGCTATGGACGCTACTGGAGCGCCACGCGTTGACTCCAGAGCAGGGGCGCAGCGTTCTGCGTCGTCTGGTTACAGAAACGTTGTTTGAACTGCTGAGCCTGCACCAGGGTACATTTGTTTTCCGGTTAGGCTGTGCCCTGAGTCCTCAACTCACCACCTTTGCGATTACCCCACTACTGACTCAGGTCACCCAACAGCTCCAAGACTGGCATCAGCTTCAGCCCCATCTCCAGTCACTTCGCCACTGCCCACAGGTCACAGATACGGCCCAGCCCCATCAACGCCTCAAACGATTGGCAGTTTGGGCTGACGGAAAAACACCGATCACTCAAATTGCACGGTTTCTCAACCGGGACAGTGTGGCTGTTGCCAAGGCCCTACACCCCTATGTTCGACAGGGCGTCGTGCAGATGGTCCCCCCCCACGAACCCACTGTTCCATTTACGATTGCCCCCACCGCACCGATTGATGCGGTCCCCAGAGTAGTTTGCATTGACGACGGTGCCACCATCCGACAGGCCGTTGAAGATATCTTGAATCGCTACGGCTACGAGGTCACGTCAATTGCTAATCCGCTCAAGGCGCTGAGCCTGCTGTTTCAGCTCAAACCCGACCTCATTTTGTGCGACATTGCCATGCCCCAATTGGAGGGGTACGAACTCTGTGCAATGGTGCGTCAAGCAGCGTCTTTTCACGAAACCCCCATCGTCATGCTGACGGGTAAAGATGGATTTATCGATCGGATCCGTGCCCGCATGGCCGGGGCTACCGACTACTTGACTAAGCCCTTCGGTGAATTGGAACTGATCACCCTAGTAGAGCGATATGTTGGCCAGGGCGACCCACTAAGATCGCACCCGGATCGCCTGCTAGAAGAAGAAATTGCCGACGTTCTTTGAGTGCGAGATCGCGCGATTTCCTTAGAAATCCTGATGCATTGGTTAACAAACAAAACCTACAGGGGTACTTTATTGGGCACAGGCATCCAAAAGTAGACAGTTTTATCTGCTTTTGGTCTGCTTCAGTTTGAGAAAGCCCTGCTTCACCTGTAGTTATAGCCTTGGTCACTTTGCTTGAGCCGCTTAGTAGGGCTGTTCCTCTTGGCGCACAGCGCTCTGTGACTCGCAATCCGGCTCAACCTTTTCGCGGATTGCTACAGCTGCTAGCCGACTGGGACAAGCCCCCAACAAGCTCAGGTTATGGGGGGCTCAGGTTACAGGCGATTGGCGAGAACTATGTTTGCCCTGCGAGGTCGGGGCATAATGTATGGGGTTTCCAAGATTGGGCAGTCTTTCGACGGTGGAATGACAGGGAATGAGCACGATATTGGTGGTAGAAGACAGCATCGCCCAGCGGGAGATGATCATTGATCTGCTCCAGGGCAGCGGGCTTCAAGTCGAAGTTGCCAACGATGGTGTCGAAGCCCTCGAATCTATCCAAGTCGATCCACCAGATTTGATTGTGTTAGATATCGTGATGCCACGAATGAACGGCTATGAGGTTTGTCGACGCATCAAATCCGACCCTTCTACCCAAGATGTCCCAGTGGTCCTGTGCTCGTCTAAAGGTGAAGAATTTGATCGCTACTGGGGCATGAAGCAAGGGGCAGATGCTTACATTGCCAAGCCTTT
>CAWUKV010000051.1:0-26458 GCA_963923025.1 uncultured bacterium | reverse complement strand
CCCCCCCCCCCCCCCCCCCCCCCCCCCCCCCCCCCCCCCCCCCCCCCCCCCCGGATTAAGACTGAGAAAATCCAGGGTCAAACTCTAAATCCAAAAGATGAAAGGCGAATAAGCCAGGGCTATTGCGTCTTGCAGTGACGCCACCGTAAGAAGACGTAATCTGGATAGCCTCAAGCTTTGCTAGGCCGCTTTGCAGTAAACATTCTACAGGAACAGGTTTTCTTTATTCGATAGGGTCTCCCCCAAGCCCCAGCCCAAGCCGGACTAACAACCGCCTGGTTGTAGGCTGATGCCAGGGCCTACTCAAGCACACGGCAATGGTGACATGCTCCACTACCCCCTAGAGACGGATTTGCTAGGCTACAGGAGTTATCTTTGGTTAACCCCATGCCCGGTCTACTTGGTTTGCTTCTATTTATTGGCTATGGCTACGTCGCCGCACGATTTTGGGGCGGCTTTGGTCGGACAAACTTTAGCCAGGGTCGTCTGTATTTGACGCTGCTGTGGCCCGTGTTTATTTTTAACTCGGGCTATCGCCGCAACTTTTCTAGAGCCCTAAAAGGATCTTAAAAGGGGGCTTAAGAGCCATTACTACTAGACATCTCTCTCTATTGGAATCCGCCTATGTCCGCCCTACCCGGCCCGCCTGAAGCCGCATCAGATTGGCAGTCGCAGCTTCAGGCAGTGACGCAGCGCTTCAACCGGGAGTATCAGGGGGAAGCCTTTGACGTACCCGAAGACGTTCAAGAAATGCCGGTGTTTCGAGACTGGGTCGCGGGGTCACTCACGGCCCGGATTGCCACCCCATTTTGGCAGTTGGTCAAGCTCCAGAAGAAGCAGCGCTGCTTAGACATTGGCTGTGGGCTGAGCTTTCTGGTGTATCCGTGGAAAGAATGGCAGGCATTTTTCTATGGGCAGGACACCAGCAAGGTGGCCCAGGCAGGCATGAATCAACGCGGTCCCCAACTGGACTCCAAACTCTTCAAGGGGGTGACGTTGGGGCCTGCGCACCTGTTGGATTATGAACCGGCGATGTTTGATGTTGCGATCGCAACCGGATTCAGCTGTTACTACACCCCTGACTATTGGGAGATGGTGATTGCTGCTGTGAAAAAGTGCCTCAAACCCGACGGCGTGTTTGTCTTCGACGTGCTAGACCCGGATCAGCCCACAGCCGAAAACTGGGCTATTCTCGAAACCTTTTTGGGCGCTGAAGTGCAGCTCACGCCGCTGAAGCAATGGCGCGATTTAATTCGAGCCAGCGGCGGCACCGTGACCAAGCAGCACAGCGGTGAGGTCTTTCACGGCTATCGGGTGCAGTGGAAGTAGGCCCACCACACATCTGGCTAATTGGTGGGACTGCCGAGAGCAAGGCGCTGGCCATGGCCTTAATCGAAAACGCCATTCCCACTGTGGTCACCGTCACTACCGAGGCGGCAAAGGGGTTATACCCTGAGCATCCGCTGCTCGCTTGCTGGGTGGGTCGCCTGACGGCGACAACGTTTGATAGCTTCCTGCAGCAGTGGCAGGTGGTGGGCGGGCTGGATGCCTCTCACCCGTTTGCAACGGAGGTTTCAAAGGGCGCGATCGCGGCCCTCCAACGGCAGGGGCTCCCCTACCTCCGATACGAACGTCCCAAGATCGACGCACAAAACGACAACTGGGTCTCTATCCTGCCGGATCTAGCCACCCTATTCAGAGATAACTATCTCGACCAGCAGCGGGTCCTTCTAGTGCTGGGCTGTCGCCAGCTAGCTGCCTTTGCCCCCTGGCAGGACCGGGCTCAGCTCTATGCTCGCGTGTTGCCTTCCGTGGATGCGATCGCTGCGGCTCATCAGGCCGGGTTCTCGTCCCAGCGGCTGGTCGCTCTCCGTCCCCCGGTGAGCGCAGAGCTTGAAGCGGCGCTGTGGCAGCAGTGGCGCATCACCACCGTCATTGCCAAAGCCTCCGGCCCCGCCGGGGGTGAGGCCGTAAAGCGGCAAGTCGCACACCGGCTCAAGGTCCGCCTGCTGTTGATTAGGCGGCCTCCGGTCGACTATCCAGCCATCACAGGCCATCTCGAAGCAGCCATAAAGTTTTGCCAGCAAACGATGGCAGCCAGGGTCCTGGAGGGAACGGTTTAGTCAGCTGTGATGGCAGCAAGCTCTGGGAGCCCATCGGACCTGGAAGCTCATCGAACCCAAGATCGCCCCTGCCCGTATACAGCTCACCCCGTCTAGCAGCAAAAATCAATCTAGCAGCAAAAAGCGGACGTCAATGGGCTCTAATACCCTTGACGTCCGCGCACAAGGTGGTATTGTGGTGTCTAAATTTTCGGGCTCGTTCTCCATCTCGATGTCTAACACCGCCAGTACTCGCCAATGGTCTAATTGACCTCAGCTCAATCGGCTCTTACGATACGTCACCAGTTTTATTAACTACAGCTCACTAAAAATCAATCCCTGCGCTTCGTTCTGACGCTTTTACCTGCGCCCATGCCTCCGAGCCCATCGCTACCCTTCAACTCAATGCCGGACGGTACGGCAATTTCTAGCGGCTCTCCGGTGTTCGCACTCAAAGAACTCGTCGCCCGACTGCAGCGCGAACAGCACAAAATCCAGGATCTGCTGGGCTCCCTAGGTTTTGCCCTGCGCAGTTTGAACAACCTCAATCAGTTTCTAGAACTGATTCCGATGATTGCCAGCCGGGTCACTGACGCCTCCGGCGGCGCGCTGGTTCTTTTTCGTCCCAACGGTCAGCTCCGGCTAGAGCGACTTTACTGTCAGGGTGAAGATGACTGTCAAACGGTCCGCTATGCCCTAGAATCTGCCACTCGACAGATCACCGCCTCACTGACCACTGCGGAAGAGGCCATGACCGTTACCCGCACGGCGATGGCCAAGCTTGACCAACAACTGAATCACTACCTCAGCCCCGACTTCCAAATGTTCGGCACGGCTGTAATCGTGCAAAACGGTGAGCGCGGTCGGCTTTATGTGTTTAGCCAGGATACGGACTATGCCTGGACAGAAACCCGCCAAAAGCTAGTTCGACTGGTGGCTGACCAGACCGCTGTTGCCATCGAAAACGATGAGCTAACTCTGGCACTTAGGAAAAAGGAACGGCTAGACCGCGAACTGGAGCTGGGCGCAGAAATTCAAGCCCAGCTTTTGCCCCGTCAGTGCCCAACCATTGAGGGCGTTGATCTTGCGGCCCGCTGTCAAACGGCCAATCTGGTGGGCGGCGACTACTACGACTTTATTCCAACGACCTACGAGCAGCTGCGCCAGCCCAGTTCCCGAGACTCGATGACCCAGCCCTGGAGTTTTGCCGTGGGCGATGTCATGGGCAAGGGCGTCCCCGCTGGACTAATGATGACCATGCTGCGGGGGATGCTGCGCACCGAAGTGCTCAACGAGCATTCCCCCGGCCAAATTTTGCAGCACCTCAACTGCGTCATGCACACCGATTTGGAAAGCTCCAACCGGTTTGTGACACTGTTTTATGCCACCTACGATCCGCGCACACAAATTCTGGCCTACGGCAATGCGGCTCACAATCCACCGCTGCTGTGGCAGGCCAGTACGCAGCGACTGATCCGCCTCGACGCTGAGGGGATGCTGTTGGGCCTCGATATGGACACCCGCTACCGAGAGAGTCAGATTCAGCTCCATCCCGGCGATACAGTCGTGTTTTATACCGATGGCTTCACAGATGCCGCCAACGCCAGAGGAGAACGGTTTGACGAAGACAACTTGGTCGCGGCGGTGAAGTGGGCCTGTCGTAACCTAGACCATTCCAACGAGATTCTGGATTATCTGTTTGATTTGCTCAAGCGGTTTGTGGGTCCGGATCGCAGCAACGATGACGACACAACGCTGGTGGTCATGCGGGTCACCCAACCGGCAGAATTCCGTCAGCTCCTAGCCATCTAGCGGATTCCTCACACGAGCGATTTCTGAGCCCCAGCCCGACGGGCAGGAGCATATAACCCGATGGGATTAGGGTAAAGTACTCATTGACGATGCGTCCTATCCTGGTTTATGAGTTTTCCTTCCCGTCCGTCCGCTACCGTTGACGCCAGTGACCTTTCTCTACTCATCAAGTGGGTTGCATCGCCCCAGGCCAGTCCTGCCCATGCGGGTTCCTACACTGGCAGAACATCGGTGACGCCGTCTTTCACACCCAGCGAAACGGGCACGCTACAGCCTGTGCTCGCTCAGCAGTTTGACCAAGACTTCTTTGCCAGTTCTGGAGAAATTCTCAGCAACTTCGTCGAGTCGGGCCAGATTTGGGCACTGCTCATTGGCATTGTTCTGGGCTATCTGGTTCGAGGCCTCACATCCTATTAGGTCCTAGCGGGTTGGGCCGACGTTGTATCAATCGAACGTGGCGACGACCTGACGGTGTATTAACATAGCCGATGGATCTGGCAGTCTGTTGCTGTCAGGTGGCTGCTGTTTACCCTGATTCACCTTGACTTCTGATTCATCTGGCCCGCCTTCTGCCCCTGGTACACCTGCCCCTAGGGACAATCCCCCCCCAGACAATACGCCCTGGAGCCAGCGATTTGACCAGTCCCTCCATCCGGATATTGAGCGGTTTAACGCCAGTATTGGCTTTGACATTGAGCTCATTGAGTATGACCTGACCGGGTCCCAGGCCCATGCGCAGATGCTGGCAAAGTGCGGCATTATCTCCGAGGCGGAGGCCAAGGCGCTAGTTGATGGGCTGGAGCAAATCCGTCAGGACTATCGCACGGGGCAATTCCAACCCACCGTCGAAGATGAAGACGTGCATTTTGCCGTAGAGCGACGGCTCACCCAGCAGGTCGGCGATGTCGGTAAAAAGCTACATACGGCCCGGTCCCGCAATGACCAGGTCGGGACAGATGTGCGGCTATATTTGCGATCGCACATCCACCAGATTCGCCACCTACTCAACCGCTATCAGGACGCCCTGCTGACGCTAGCAGAAGCCCACGTCGATACGCTCATTCCCGGCTACACCCACTTGCAGCGGGCTCAACCCCTGAGCTTGGCCCACCACCTGCTAGCCTACGTAGAAATGGCCCAGCGCGACTGGGAGCGTCTAGGCGACGTGCTGAAACGGGTCAACATTTCCCCCCTAGGGTCGGGTGCCTTAGCGGGTACGCCCTTTCCCATTGATCGGCGCTACTCGGCAAGCTTGCTGGGGTTTGATGGGGTCTATGCTAACAGCCTCGACGGGGTCAGCGATCGCGACTTTGCCATCGAGTTTGCCAACGCCGCTAGTCTGGTCATGCTACACCTGTCGCGGCTGGCGGAAGAGGTCATTCTTTGGGCCTCAGAGGAGTTTCGGTTTGTCACCCTAACGGACCGCTGCGCCACCGGCTCCAGCATCATGCCCCAGAAAAAGAACCCGGACGTACCCGAGCTGGTCCGGGGTAAAACCGGGCGGGTGTTTGGTCATTTGCAGGGGTTACTAGTGATGATGAAGGGGCTGCCCCTGGCCTACAACAAAGACCTACAGGAAGACAAAGAAGCCCTGTTCGACACGGTCAAAACCGTCGAAACCTGCGTGAACGCGATGACCATTCTCTTCACTGAGGGGCTCAGCTTCCGCACCGAGCGGCTGCTATCCGCCGTGGCAGAAGACTTTTCTAACGCAACGGATGTAGCGGACTATCTAGCTTCTAAAGATATTCCCTTCCGTGAGGCCTATAACCAGGTGGGCCAAGTCGTCAAAACCTCCATTGCCGCCGGTAAACTCCTTAAGGACCTCACCTTGGATGAATGGAAAGCCATTCACTCCGCCTTTGAGGCCGACATCTACGCGGCAATTGAGCCCCGTCAGGTGGTGGCCGCCCGCAACAGCGAAGGCGGCACCGGGTTCGAGCAGGTCCGCAGCGCCCTGACGGCGGCGCGACAGCGGCAGCAGACCGCAGCGGATAACAGCGAACCAGGAGCAGACCAGTGAGTACCTTGAGCGTCTGCATAATTGTCAAAGATGAGGCTAGCCGACTCCCTCACTGTTTGGAGAGCCTAGCCGATCTAGCCGCTGAGGTAATCGTCTGTGACACGGGCTCGACGGACGAGACAGCGACCGTTGCCACAAACCACGGGGCGCAGGTCCACCCCATCGACTGGACCAACGACTTTGCCGCAGCCCGTAACCAGTCCCTCAGCTATGCCACCGGCGATTGGACTCTGGTGATTGACGCAGATGAGGCACTCACAGAGGCCGGTCGCCAGCAAATCGCAGCGCTACTGGCCAATCAGCCCATACAGGCCATTGCCACCGATCAGCTACTGGCAGTGACCTGGCTTCGGCAGGAAGTGGGGGCCCGTCAGTCACCCTACACCCAGGTCACTCGCCTGTTTCGCAACCACCCACAGCTTCGATTTACCCGCCCTTACCACGAAACCATAGACGACAGTGCCGACGCACTGATGCAGGCTGCACCGGACTGGCAGGTTGCCCATCTAGATGCGATCGCGATGACCCACACCGGCTACAGCGATGCAGCGATCGCCCGTGGAGACAAGTTCGAGCGGGCCGAACGCCTGATGAGCCAATATCTAGCCACACATCCCCAGGATGCCTACTTGTGCAACAAGCTAGGGGCGCTATACGGCATGCAAGGGGACTGGGCTAAAGGCTTAACCTACCTGGAGCGAGGACTGGCAGAGCCTACCGATCCAGTCACCCGCTACGAGCTGCACTATCACGCAGGGCTCGCCAATCGACAACTAAACCGCCTACAAAAGGCACAACACCACTACCAGCAGGCTATTGACAGCGCTATCGCCCCTCAGCTGAAGCTGGGCGCAATTTTGAATCTTGGCAGTCTCTACAAGCACCAGGGGCAGTTAGACCAGACCATCACCCTATTTGAAACGGCGGCCCAAATCGACCCGACTCAGGCACTAATTCAGTACAACTTGGGCGTTGCTCACCGGGCCAAAGGCTACTTAGAACCAGCGCTGGCCGCCTACCAGCAGGCTATTGAACTGGAACCCAACTATCCTGAAGCCCACCAAAACCGGGCAGCGGTTCTATTCAAGCTAGGGCGATTACCCGAAAGCCGTGCCGCCTTCAAAACAGCAATAAACCTATACAAACAATCAAACCCCGCCGAAGCCATTCGACTTCAGCAGGGCGTACATCAATTAGGGTTGGGGCAATGAGGTTAGTTGAGCTAGCTAATCAGGGTGAAGCTACTGACGGTAGCGGGAATCGCCCCAATCGTAGTCAGTAGAGCGAGTTTGCCCCACAGGCGCACGGTTAGCCGCCCGCTTAGGACGCCAGCTGTCGCCACCGTAGGTTCCGGGACGATGAGAGGACACGGTACCCATAGCTGGAGAAGTCGGTGCTGATGATGCCTGCTGCTCCGTGGAGGCGGTGCCCCGACGATTGGACTTAATGTGCTTGAGCAGCGCTTCCCAGGTCAGGTTCGGATTTCTAAGCGCCTTGCGAAACTTGCTTAGCATTTCCGCAGCATCGGCTCCCTGGCGCACCTCCAACGGCTCTGAAGACCGAATGGGGTCGACCTGGACTGCCGCGATCGCCTGACGGACAGCATCGCCCACCTGCTTGCGCAGAGCACGACCAGCTCGATCATACTGACATTGCCAGCCCTTCGCGCTGGAGGCATATAGGGACGGCAAGCGGTTGAGGGCATAGGTTTCAACTTCAACCGGCTTGATGTATCGCATTACCCGTGGTGGCAGGTGTGCCAGCTGACGCTCAACTTCTTCAGCCACCATCACTTCCATGACATTGGTGTAAGCCCGAGATGGAATTTGTTTGATAACGCCCATAGTGTTCTAACCCTAATTGACAATAACCTTGAACTCCGATGTTGTTACATCTAGTACCGCCGCAAGCTGGCTCGTATCGACCATTCCTAGATAAAGGATTCGCTATGAGCCGCAAATCGAGAGCTACCGTTCCTTACTTGCCGTTCCTTACTTGCCGTTCCTTACTTGCCGTTCCTTACTGTGTCGCTGCACCGTGACACTGGTTATCGCTGCCAGTCAGGACAGGCCGCATCTCTCTGGAAATCCGCGTTGCTACAGGAATCTGCGACCCCGACGTCTCCAGCTTTGTGATGCATCGATAAACAGCCAGCGATTCCCCTTATTTTCTCAAGAGAAATCATCAAAATCAAGCGTCCGTCACCACAAACATTTTGCGACTTGTCCGCTTTCTTTTACGTAGCTTTCAGTATAACCACCGAATAATCTAATGACCGCTGTTCTTAAAAAGTCATTCATAAACTCATCATTTACTCTAATTTTCTTTATAAACAAACAAATCAGAAAAATTTGATTTGGAGGTATTGAATGCTTCAAACACGTGACTTTCAGGCGGTTCTGGAAGATTTGTAGGTGCTTTTCCGCAAGTTAGGACTTCGTTTGTGACCACCCGTTGAACTTAAGGCAACTTTCGTTCATCACTACTCATTGAACTTAGCGCCAACCCCAATAGGGCGGCCTCTCATTAGCAACCCAAGACTATCTAGATGATTGTGGATAACCAATGATAAATGTGGCCCTGCAACATCCACCTGTCGCAGGGCCACGTTCGAGAGATAGACGAAATACAGCACTCGCCACTGTGCTTAGGACATTTCTGGCGCTGAAGTGCTTGATGCTGGAGCCCAGTGGCCCGCAGTCGCGCACAAACGTTTGTGGCGACTGCTATGTAGGTCACCCACGACCTGAGACAAGGCTGCAATATCGAGGGCTTCAACCCAGAAAACTGCCCCTAGCAATGCGACGAATGCAATATCGCTTCACCTCGCGCACAGCGCCTTGCGCACAGCTATGACATCAGGAGGGCTGCCGGTAGTCGCTTGAACGATAGCCGCTCATTCTCGACATCGACCACAATGGTGTCGCCCGACTGGAAGGTCCCCCTTAGAATCGATTTGGCTACCTGAGTCTCGACCTCGCGCTGGATCGCCCGCTTCAGGGGACGTGCCCCATAGACCGGGTCGAAGCCCACCTCTGCCAGAAAGTCGAGCGCGGCATCGGTCAGGCGCAGGGTCATCTTACGCTCGGCCAAGCGAGCCTCTAGGCGGTGGGTTTGTAGCTTGACAATCTCGCGCAGCTGCTCGGGCTTGAGGGAGTGGAAGATGATGGTCTCGTCCACCCGGTTGAGGAACTCGGGGCGGAAGTTAGACCGCAGGGCATCCATGACGCGGCTACGCATCTCTTCGTACTGGCTGTCATCTCCGGCTAGGTCCAGAATGTGCTGAGAGCCAATGTTGCTGGTCATGATAATGATGGTGTTTTTGAAATCCACCGTATGGCCTTGGGCATCGGTAACCCGCCCATCGTCTAGTACCTGCAGCAGCACGTTAAATACGTCCGGGTGGGCCTTCTCAATTTCATCGAACAGAATTACTGAGTAAGGCCGACGACGAACCGCTTCGGTCAGCTGACCGCCTTCGTCGTAGCCCACGTAGCCCGGAGGCGCACCAATCAGGCGAGAGACGGCATGCTTTTCCATGTACTCCGACATATCGATACGGACAATGGCTTCCTCCGTATCGAACAGATAGGCAGCCAGCGCCTTGGCTAATTCAGTTTTACCGACACCCGTGGGGCCAAGGAAGATGAAGCTAGCGGTGGGACGGTTGGGGTCAGCCAGCCCAGCACGGGCCCGCTGAATGGCATCGGATACCGCTGTGACCGCCTCATCTTGACCGATCACGCGTTCGTGCAGCTCATCTTCTAGCGTCAGCAGCTTGTCCATTTCGGACTGCACCAGCTTGCTGATGGGAATCCCCGTCCACTTGGAGATAATCTCGGCAATATCTTCTTCGGTCACCTCTTCGCGCAGCAGGCTCTTGCCCGTGGTCTGGGCATCGGCCAGCCGAGCTTCAGACTCCTGCAGCTCACGCTGGAGGTCGGTTAGCTTGCCGTACTTGAGTTCAGCGGCCCGGTTAAGGTCGTAGTCCCGCTCGGCCTGCTGAATTTCGATGTTGACCCGATCTATCTCTTCCTTCAGCGCCTGAATTTCGTCAATGACGCCCTTTTCGGACTGCCACTGAGCGTTGAGGGCACGCTGGTCTTCCTTCAAGTCAGCCAGCTCTTTTTCGATCCGCTCTAGGCGCTCTAGGGAGGCAGCGTCGCTTTCTTTTTGCAGCGACAGGCGCTCCATCTCCAGCTGTAGGATCTTACGGTCGACTTCGTCGAGTTCTTCGGGCTTGGAGGTGATCTCCATTTTCAGCTTGGCAGCAGCCTCATCAACCAGGTCAATCGCCTTGTCGGGCAAGAAGCGATCGCTAATGTACCGCGTCGACAGCGTTGCCGCTGCCACCAGGGCACTGTCAGCAATCTTCACCGCGTGGTGAACCTCGTAGCGCTCCTTTAGGCCCCGCAAGATCGAAACCGTATCGGCCACGCTGGGCTGGTCCACATACACCTGCTGGAAGCGCCGCTCCAGGGCAGCATCCTTCTCTATATATTTGCGGTACTCGTCTAGGGTAGTGGCACCAATACAGCGCAGCTCGCCTCGGGCCAGCATCGGCTTGAGCAGGTTGCCCGCGTCCATGGCGCCCTGGGTTGCCCCTGCACCGACAACGGTATGAATCTCGTCGATAAACAGAATGATTTGGCCTTCGGAGTCGGTAACTTCCTTGAGCACTGCCTTGAGGCGCTCTTCAAACTCACCCCGATACTTGGCACCGGCAATCAGGGACCCCATATCCAAGGCAATCAGCTTGCGATCGCGCAGCGACTCGGGCACATCCCCATTAATAATCCGCTGGGCTAACCCTTCAGCAATGGCCGTCTTACCCACGCCGGGTTCACCAATCAGCACGGGGTTATTTTTGGTACGGCGGGACAAAATCTGTACCGTGCGGCGAATTTCATCATCTCGACCGATTACCGGATCGAGTCGCCCTTGCTTGGCGGACTCGGTCAGGTCACGCCCATACTTTTCTAATGCTTCGTACTTGCCTTCTGGGTTTTGGTCCGTCACTTTTTGGTTGCCCCTCACTTGGTCCACTGCAGCTTTTAGCTTTTTCTCATTCAGGTCAAACTCCCGCATCACCGTCCGACCCAAGCGGTCGTCCTTGGCATAGCCCAACACCAGGTGCTCAACGGAAATGTAATCGTCGTCGTAGCTCTTGCGATAGCCTTCGGCCCGATCCAACAGCTGATCGAGCGACCGCCCCAGGTAAACGGAACCTGCATCGCCGCTGACCCGGGGCTGCTTCTCAATGAACGACCGCGTCAGATCGCGCAGGTTGCTGATGTTCACCCCAGCCTTTTGCCAGATGCTGCCAGCCAACCCGTCCTGCTCTAGCAGCGCCAGCATCAAATGCTCCGTTTCAATTTGCTGCTGGTTGGCCTGCTTGGCTAAGTCTGGCGTTTGGGCAATTGCAGCCCAGGCCTTCTCGGTGAACTGATTGGGATTAGTCGGTTGCATCGTGACCTCCTGAACTCCGGCTAGGGTTTCTAATCTCAGTCCCGACCTTGAGCCTCAGAACAGGCTAGAAATCAGTTTTTGGTCGGCTAGATTGATGTCGCTGTCTGCATTTTATAGAGACTATGGCGATCAGCAGGATCGGTGTTCATACCCCTTCGGGTAGGTATTGCCGTCCAGCGGTGGAATTTTTTAGCCTCAGCTCAGCAGTTGCTCTGAAGACGGAACCCTCTGTCTGATTTCGGGTCGTTTGAGGAGAGGCCCTTTCACAGGGTGCCCCGCTAAGGGTGCCCCCTTTAGAGCGCCCCTTTAGACCGTCAAGGCGTACCCCATCAAGGCGTACCCCATCAAGGCGTACCCAGGAGTATTGACTGTGCTGACGCGACCCCGTTACGACTACGCCCCTCGCTACCCATCTCGCGCGTCGGTCACCTATATTCGGAAATATCTCAAGCAAGGTGCGATCGCGCTGCTAGCCTTTCTGGTCACAGCTAGCCTGCTCAACCAGATTATTCCGAGTCCGGCGATTCCGCCCAACGTGATCTTCATTAGTCCGAAGTACGCGCACTATCAGAGCCACAAAGACGAGTACAACGCGCTGTTTTTTGGCTCCAGCCGGGTCTATAACCACGTTGTACCCAAAACATTTGACGAGGCGGCAGCAGCAGCAGGCGCAGAAGTCCGCAGCTTCAATTTCGGCATTCCTGCCCAGCGAGCCCTATCCGGTTACGTGCTGCTTAAAGAAGTGCTACGGACGCCGCCAGAAAATCTCAAATGGGTCTTCATCGAAACACCGCTAGATCCCGGCTACGAGCCCATTCAAAATGCCCGGACCAATCGAGCGATCTACTGGCACAACGCCCAGAACACGCGCATAGCCCTGCGCTACATCTTCACGTCCGATGAGACACCGCTGCGTAAAGCCATACTGGCCGCGAGTCATCTACTGCCCTTTGCCTATAACGAACTCAACGTGGGCCGTCTGTTCTACCAATGGATTCCTGCTCAGACCTTTACAGATGAAGAGCAGACTATCAGCGAACAGGTCTTGGCTAACCGAGGCTATTACCCCCTAACCGACGAGGCTGACCCGAAACGCCAAAACTTTCTGGCTCATCTGGTCCGTTATCGCCAGTCGCTCAGCACCCTAACGGAACAGAAAGCTGCCATGGACCGACGGGCCACACCAATTAGTAACGGTCAGCGCTGGCTCCTACAGGCGTTGGTCGAGCAGGTTCGTCGCGCGGGGGCAGAGCCGATCTTTATCGTGCCACCCACCCTGGAACCGCAGTACGAACTCCATCGGGCTCATCAGCTGGGATATATTCCCACACTGCTGTCCTACAACGACCCCACCCGCTACGCCGACTTCTACGACCTAGAGAACCGTCACGATGCCGAGCACTTGAACGATGCAGGATCCCGTCAGTTCACCCAGCAGATCGCCAAAGATGTTTTTGGCAATGGCTTAGCCAGTAGTCCGAGGCAACACACCCCCCTGACACCATGATCTTTACCGAGTTTCGCTTTCTTCTATTTTTTGGCGTCGTCTTTGGGCTGTACTGGCTGATTCAGCGCAACACCCTACGCAAAGCACTAATCTTAGTGTCCAGCTATCTGTTTTACGGGGCTTGGGACTGGCGGTTTCTATCGATTTTGATCGGCTCCACCCTGGTGGACTATTACGTCAGTTTGAAAATTGCCGGATCTCAACAGCCTCGAGTTCGCCGGAGCTGGTTGATGGTCAGTCTCTGTACCAACCTGGGTGTGCTGGGGGTCTTCAAATACTTCAACTTTTTTGCGGACTCGGCCAGCCAGTTCCTCGGTTGGCTAGGGCTGCCTGCCAACAGCGTCACCCTCAGTCTGGTGTTGCCCGTAGGTATTAGCTTTTATACCTTCCAAACCCTCAGCTACACGCTCGATGTTTACTTTGGCAAGCTGGCCCCAGAGCGCAATTTACTGAATTTGGCCTGCTTCATCGCCTTCTTCCCGCAGCTGGTAGCTGGCCCCATTGTCCGCGCCATCGACTTTTTGCCGCAGCTCCAGACGTCTCGTCGGTTTTCGCAGGTCGACGTGCGTGCCTGCCTGATTCTTTTCCTGGTGGGGTTCTTCAAAAAGGCCTGTGTGTCTGACAATCTAGCCCCGCTGGTGGACACCTACTTTTCAGCCCCCCAAGACTACACCGCCCTAAGTGCCTGGGTGGGGGTGCTGTCCTACACCGTGCAGATTTACTGCGATTTTTCCGGCTATTCCGACATGGCGATCGCGGTAGCTGGGCTACTGGGGTACGAGCTATGCCTCAACTTTGATGCCCCCTACTTTGCCAGCAGCATCACCGCCTTCTGGCGACGCTGGCACATCAGCCTATCCACCTGGCTCAAAGACTATTTGTACATTCCCCTGGGCGGCAACCGGGGCGGCAGCCTGTTCACCTACCGCAACCTCATGCTGACCATGATGTTGGGTGGGCTCTGGCATGGAGCGGCTTGGACGTTTGTATTTTGGGGTGCTTTACACGGCGCGGCACTGGTGGCCCATCGGGAGTGGGCCAGACACATCAGCCCCTACAGCCTACTCTCGCAAACGGCGGGAATATGGGGCATTGCTGTCACCTTCTACTGGGTCTGCTTTACCTGGATTTTCTTTCGAGCCGAAAGTTTTGCTACCGCGCTGACGGTGGTACGTAGCTTTGTGCTGCTCCAGTCACCGGGGTCTCAGCAACTGCCGGTCGTCCTGCTGGGCGTGTTTGGGGTGCTGGCTATTGTTCACTGGTTCTTTGCCAATCCCAAATGGAAACAGCAACTATTGCAGATGCCCGGACAGCTTTTCGCCACCGGGTATGGGTTTGCCACAGCCACACTACTCACGCTAATGCCAACCGGCTATGTCCCTTTCATCTACTTCCAGTTTTAATTTTTTGACATCTTGCCCTATGCCACTGGGGAGTTGCGGATCTCCATGCCCTTCGGTGAAGGTTAGGATTGGACCAGCCGCTTTTACAGCAGCCGTCAGTGACCTAGGGACAGCCGGTGACGCCCTATGGTTTTACGCCAAACATCACTGCACTCGACGCCCTAACTGATACGACGCCAGCGACAACGGACTCTTGACACAACGGGCTCTTGACAAAGATCAAACCGGATTAACCCCGTCCTGGTTAAAGACCGGGTATGCTAGGCGCGTAGCCTCTACCGAGACACCCCTTTTGTATGCCAGTTGACTGTGATCCCTCCTTCCCAGCGTCCATCTAAACGAGCCAAGCTACGCCAGTCGATTTACTCAACCTACCGTCGGCAAGCACCGCTCCAGCGCATTTCACGCACCATTTCCCCAGTGGCGTTTATGCGGTTTCTGCTGTGTCTCACCCCCGCCACGCTCAGAGCGGTTGTGCAGAGTACCTTCCAGCAGCGCCTGCCCAGTCTGGCATCAGAAATGGCCTACAACGCCATGCTAGGGCTGTTTCCTGGCATGCTGACATTGCTGACAGCTATTGGCCTGTTTGCACCCCTCAAAAATACGTTTCTAAGCCTGGCCGCAGATCTGCGAGAGATTGCGCCAGAAGCGGTGTTCACACTCATTCAGAATTTCTCCACCGAAGTGGTCGAAGGGCAGAATCGTAGCCTGTTTTCCCTCAGTTTCTTGATTGCGCTGTGGGCAGCGTCGGGGGCCATGAGCGCAGCCATGCGAGCGCTCGATCAAATTCACCAAATTCCGTTTGCTGCCCGTCGCCCGTTTTGGAAAGCGCGGCTCATTTCTATCGCGCTGACGGTAGGCACTATTCTGCTGTTGATGACGGCGTCTTACCTGATTTTCATTAGCGATTTGGTGATTCGGCTACTGGCAACCCAAAGCGGCGAAACGATTGGCAGCTGGGTTTTGGGCACGTGGCGACTGTTTAGCTGGCCGCTGGCCTTGGGGATTGTGGCTTCTGCCTTTGCCTTTGTCTATCGCTTTGGCCCTAGTCAATGGACCCGAGGCAAACCGCTGCTACCCGGTGCCATTCTGGCGGCGCTGACCTGGGCACTGCTGTCTACGGCGTTTCGGCTTTACGTCAGCCATTTTGGCAATTACAACAAGGTCTACGGCGCAGTGGGCACGGTGATCATTCTGCTGCTGTGGCTGTTTCTAACTTCACTAGTGATGCTGATTGGCGACCAGCTCAACGTCACCGTCGGCATGGTCCAGTTGAATCAGTACCCCACCAGATCCCCCCGCTTTGTTGCGCCTCACCCCGGCCCCCAATCCGCCAGCAGCCGCGATCCCCTACCCAGCCTGGACAAGTCAACCATTAAGCGCCCCTATCCCCCCCACGACTGAGGGGATGCGGACTCAGGCCTAGTGAATTGAGTCCGCCGACTTAGACCGTCACAGTGACCTGCTGCCGCAACTGCTTCACCCACTGGTCTAGGTCAAAGCCATTGAGCCGGTAGCTCAGCGGATGCGCAACCAATCGAGCCGTGCTGTGGTAAAGCGTTTCCAACTCGATCAGGTTATTTTGCTGGAGCGTTCGCCCACTAGAGACTAGATCGACAATGGCTTCTGACATGCCGGTGATGGGGCCGAGTTCCACAGACCCGTACAGCGGGACGATTTCCACTGGCAGATCCAGATTCTGAAAGTACGACTGGGCGGATTTAACAAACTTTGAGGCGACACGACAGTGGGGCGGCAGGTCTAGGGCTGAGCGGTAGCTGCTACTGCGCTGGACGGCAACCGACAGGCGACAGCCGCCAAAGCCGAGGTCAGCCAGATTAGCGACCTGCGGTTGCTTTTCTTGGAGAACGTCGTACCCCACAATCCCGAGCTGTGCCTGCCCATACTCCACATAGACCGGTACATCCCAAGCTCGGACCAGCAACGCCCGTGCCCGCCCGGTTGGATCGGTAACCTGAAGCTGGCGGTTGCCCTTGGCCTGGAGGGCAGTGAAGTCAAGACCAACGGACTGGAGGAGTCGTAAGCTTTCGTCAAGTAAAGACCCTTTGGGAATGGCAATCGTTAACACGGGACTGTAATGGGTGTTGAAGGGAACCAGGCAGCAACTGCGAACGGGACAGCGGCAGCAGACAGGGGCTAGCAGGGCAATCGCAAACTGCGTGACGTCAATCCAGCGCCTGCCCCCCAGAAAACCAGGAGTGAAGCTGTATCAAATGTATCGAGAAATGGCCCATCTGCTCGCAGAAAGATAAACAATTCCGTACTGATGTGTAGAAAGTCCTACGGTGTATTGTTCCAAATATGGAATGTCCGTTACTATCGTCATCGTTCTCTATCAACCTTTCCGTACTGATACTGATGGGGTCTGTCCTGGTCGTACCGGTCGAAGGGTTTTGTCGTGCTAGCTTGCGGATTTTGCCACATGACAGTCACTACTACAGAAACCGATCGTTCACTTCAGGCTGGGGCTATTGTTGCCTCAGCAACGGGCCGAGTTTACCGAGTCCTCGAAGTCAACGAACATAGCGTTTCTCTCATACGCGTTAACGGCCAAACGGTTGTAGCCTACCGACCCGCGATTGCCGCCGCCCTCTTTTCGTTAGTCCCCCCCACCCAGCATCCCTAGCTCACCCCATTATTCCGGCCCAATGCTCAGTTCCCCATCGGGCCAACCTATCACCCAAGGGCCTCGACTGCTGCTGCTGCTGCTGACATTGCCAGGGACGCGTGGGTCCAGTGGGTCCCGCCCTGACAGTAGACGATGTACGGTGCCCTAAGCGGGCCGTCGGCAGATAGCTCGGCAGTGCTGCCGTCGATAAACGTTCCCCCGGCCATGACCAGCTCGCTGTCGTAACCGGGCTGTGCTGCTGGCACAGGTTCCACATAGGCCTCGACTGGGGACCACTGCTGTACGGCGCGGCAAAAGGCAATCAGTTTCTCTGCTGAGCCCAGCTGTATGGCTTGAATCACGTCGCGCTGCGGTGCCGTCGCAGCGGGGCTGACTGGGTAACCGAGCTGCTCGAAGGTCTGAGCGATCAGAACGTTGGATTTGAGGGCTTCCCCAACCATTTGCGGGGCCAGAAACAGCCCCTGATACAGCAGCCGACTCTGATCCAGCGTGGCCCCACCTGACCGACCAATGCCTGGCGCACTCAGGCGACACAGCGCGGCCTCTACCAAATCAGCCCGACCAGCCAGGTAACCGCCTGTGGGGGCCAGCGTCCCCCCTGGATTTTTAATCAGCGACCCGGCCATCAGGTCTGCGCCCACCGCCGTGGGTTCCTGAGTTTCGACAAACTCGCCGTAGCAGTTGTCGACGAAGCACACTGTATTGGGGTTTTGCTGCTTGACTAAGGCAACAATCTTTTCTATTTCGGCAATGGTGAGACTACGCCGCCAGCTGTAGCCACAGGATCGCTGGATCAGCACCATGCGGGTTTCGGGCCGAACAGCGGCGGTCAAGGCGTCCCAATCTAGGGTGTGCTGCGTGGTCAGCGGTAGCTCTCGATAGTGGATACCAAATTCCTTCAGGGACCCCTGCCCCTTGCCCCGCAGGCCAATCACCTCCTCCAATGTGTCGTAGGGCGCACCGGCCACTGCCAGCAGCTCGTCGCCGGGCCGCAGCACGCCGTACAGCGCACAGGCAATCGCGTGGGTGCCCGACATCAGCTGAATGCGAACAGCCGCAGATTCAGCCTGAACAATGTCGGCAAAAACGCGGTCTAGCGTTTCCCGCCCTAAATCGTCGTGACCATACCCCGAAACGCTAGCAAAGTGATGCGTGCCAACGCGATGGCGGCGAAAAGCGGTCAAAACCCGGCTAAGATTTTCCTTGACCTGAGCGTCGATTGCGTAAAAAATTGTAAACAGTGCCTGCTCTACCGGAACCCCTGTGGGTGAACCGTGAGGGAATGTGTGGCTGTCTGTGTTCATGCTGAGATTCTTACATGACTGTTGCTAAAACGATCAATCCCCCCATTAATTGGCCCACGGCCATCTTCATGGTGCTCATCCATGTGGGTGTGCTGTTTGCCTTTTTACCGAGTAACTTCAGCTGGACAGCCGTTGCGATCGCACTCTTCCTCCACTGGTTTACCGGCTGCTTGGGCATCACCCTGGGCTGGCATCGCCTAATTGCCCACCGCAGCTTTCAGACCCCCAAGTGGCTGGAGTACTTTTTTGTCTTTTGCGGCAGTCTGGCCTGCCAGCACGGCCCGATTGAGTGGATTGGGCTGCACCGCCATCACCACTCCCACTCCGACCAGCCGGACGACCACCATAACTCCAATCGCGGCTTCTGGTGGAGTCACATGGGCTGGATCTTTCACCACGTTCCGGCAGAAGAAGAGGTTCCTCGCCTTACCCAGGACATTGCTAATGACCCGGTATATCTATTTTTTGAGTACTTCTTCTTCCCCCTACAAATTGTCCTGGCAGCGCTGCTGTACTGGCTGGGGGGCTGGCCCTTCGTGGTGTGGGGCGTTTTTGTCCGCCTCGTAGCCGTCTACCACTGCACCTGGTTCGTCAACAGTGCCACCCACAAGTTTGGTTACCGGACCTACGAATCGGGTGATAACTCAACCAACTGCTGGTGGGTGGCGCTCGTCACCTATGGCGAGGGCTGGCACAACAACCACCACGCCTTTCAGTATTCGGCCCGTCACGGTCTGAAGTGGTGGGAAATCGACTTGACTTGGCTGGTAATCAGCACCCTACAAAAGGTGGGGCTAGCAAGAAACGTCAAGCTTCCCAAGCTCAAGCCCTCTCACTGAGACTGCAATTTAATCAAAGCAATCAGTCGCCATAGGTCACACGTTGGGGGCGGGTCAAGGTTTTCAAGCCGACCCGCCCCCTCTGCACAGACATACCCAGGGCAATGTCAACGGAGTTTGTAGGGTTGCGGTAGAACCGGGATGAAGCGTTGATGTAAAGTTCAACGCCGTTAGCACCAGCTAGAAATTGCTGAACATCCGTCTGTCGGTCACTACACAGACTCATCACCCGCCCGTTGCCGTGGACGTTCATCCAGTCAATTGCGGCAGATAGCGTTGGGGTTTGGTGAAGCTTTAAGGGGTCTTTACCCCGCTTGTCGCCATCCTGGGACGGCACTTCAAAGCCCGATATCAGCGCGGGTGAGCCCACCAGGCTAAACTGTGAAGCCAGTTGGGACAGCCAAGTACTCAGCCCTTCGGGGTCAAAGTCACCGGCCAATACGACAGTGGTAATTTGGTTAACCGCATCGGGTGCCCCTTGATAACTGTCTACTAGCATTCTTAGAACCGTATTGGGGTCAGCGCTGGGCCGAACACAAAGACTACAGCCGCCGATATAGGTTTCAACCACGGTCACAGCGGCGTGGGCGGTGACCTGCTCGACTAACTTGGGCCGTCCATGGGGGATGACCAAATCCAACGCCGACTGCTGCACCAACATAGCCCGAGTCACATCACTCCACGCAGGTGGCACCAGCTGAACCGCCGCCGCTGGCAGCGACGTCGTCACGAGCCCCTCCTGCAGAGCATCCACAAACGCCTGATTCGTTTGGCTAGCTTCGGTACTGCTCTTGAGGACTAGGCCATTGCCGGTACGCAGACAGAGTCCAGCAGCCAATGCCGCTAGCTCAGGAAAGGCTTCATGGACCAGGGCAACCAGTCCGACCGGACGCCGACGCTCTGGCCACAGCACAAAGGGACTGCCCAGCTCCCCTAACCGATGCAAAGTCCGGGCCGCGCGATTGATTCGCTCGGGCGTGAGCTTGAGCCAGTCGGTGACCTGCTCGGGTACCGCCATTTCCCGGCTCACTTCTAGATCCAGCGTGTTGGCTTCAAGAATTTGGGCATGGGCTGACAGAACCGCCTCGCCCATTGCCTTCAAGGCCTGACTGTGCTGATGGGGCGGGCACTGGCCCAGCTCTCCCATGGCTTGGCGCGATCGCGTTAGCAACATCGTCAGCCGATCGACGGCAGCTTCAGACTGTACGTCGACGGCGGTTGAAGAAGAAGACGTCAAGGAATCGGACATAGCAGGCTAGCAGCAAACCGGCAAGAGGATGCAAATGCAGTCATCAGATCGCTCCCCTAGCGTCGCACAGCCATGACCAACACCACCAACATAATGGTCAAAACCGTTAATAAAACACCAAACCGGAGCGCAGCGCTAGCGTTTGCAGGCGGCTGTAGCGTTGTCCAGAGCAGTAGAAAGACAAAAACGGCAAAACAGGCAATCAGCAACAGCAGTAAGTAGTGATACATCCCCATGGGACGATTCATCAACCACTGATGCCCGGTCCAACGCCAAGTCCGGCGATAGGGATAATGGCTGGAGAGCTGCTCAATGGTATAGCCCTCGTCCTTGAGGACAAAAATCTGCTGGCAGCGATCGCAGCCAAACGCCTCAGTTAGCACAATCGGCTTTAGCGTTCCTCGACGTCGACAGGGACAGGGGTACGCTTCGTTAATATCTAGCTTTTGACTTTTTCGAGAACGCACGGGCAGTGACTCGGTTTTGTAGCTAGCGCCATTTACGTTCAGACACCGAGTCAAACTATCCTGCTCAGCACACAACGAAATGGCCCCAAAAATATCTGAGCAGCCTTGTCCTAACGGATCTGGCGGCTGCTATACATAACGCTAACCCGCACAAATCTACTCGGGCAAAATATTAACAACGACTTTAGAGTCAATGAACCTGTGTTAAGCCCCCATGTTGAATATGGCGTCGCACATCATCAGCGCGACAAATCAGATCTCAGGCGGTATCAGCCCGTTGCCTGATATCAAAAGAGTCCGCCAGCAGTTGATGGTATTATGCTAGACCCAGGCCATATCCAGCGGCACGGTCTTGGTTTACCGTTAGATTTAGCGATTGACAAATCTGCGTCTAAAGCCTCAAACGCCGACCCCAGCTTCCTGCGTTCATGGACCTTTCCTTCGAGATCACGCTACAGATCGTCCTAGCGGTTCTAGCAGGTATTTCTGCTCAGGTGATTGCAGAATTTTTGAAGCTACCCAGCATCATTTTTCTACTGGTTTTTGGTGTTGGTCTTGGCCCCGATGGACTCAATATCGTCAACCCCAAACTACTGGGCGTCGGCTTAGAAGTCATCGTCTCGCTTTGCGTTGCCCTGATTCTATTTGAGGGCGGACTAAGCCTAGAACTCAAGGAACTGGGCAAAGTTTCCGGTAGCCTCCGAAACCTGATCACCCTGGGCACGTTCATCACCCTTCTGGGGGGAGGCATTGCAGCCCATTGGTTAGGCGAATTTCCCTGGCCCTTAGCGTTCCTGTACGGCTCTTTGGTTGTCGTAACGGGTCCCACGGTTGTAACCCCGTTGCTCAAGCAGGTCAAGGTAGAACGCAAAGTCTCAACCCTATTGGAGGGTGAAGGCGTACTGATCGATCCAGTCGGTGCCATCCTGGCTGTGGTCGTTTTAGACATCATTTTGAACGGCGACGCTAATCCCACGCTGATTGTGGGAGGACTGGCCCTACGGTTGGGTATTGGCGCAACCATTGGTGGATTGGGTGGTGCACTGCTGGGTTGGTTTTTGAAACAGGCCACCTTCTTGAGCGAGGAGCTGCGAAATCTAGTTGTGCTGGCTAGCCTATGGGGGCTCTTTGGCCTAGCCCAAACCGTCAGAGACGAGTCTGGACTGATGGCAGCTGTGGCGGCGGGCATTGTACTCCGGGCACTGTCCGTCCCTGATGAACGCCTACTACGCCGCTTCAAGGGGCAGCTGACCGTTTTCTCCGTGTCAGTGCTGTTCATATTGCTGGCGGCCGACCTGTCAATCGCCAGTCTGTTTGCGTTGGGGCGAGGCTCGGTGCTTACCGTAGCGGCACTGATGTTATTGGTACGACCGCTCAACGTCTTTGCCTGCACCCTCAACAGCGATTTGGGCTGGCGTCAAAAAGCCTTTTTGAGCTGGATCGCCCCTCGGGGCATCGTCTCGGCCTCGGTCGCTTCGTTATTTGCCATTTTGCTGACAGACCGGGGCATCAACGGGGGTGATGCCATTAAAGCACTGGTATTTCTGACGATCATCATGACGGTGTTCGTCCAGGGCGTATCGGCCCGCCCTGTCGCCCAATGGCTGAAACTGACCTTAGACACAGCCACCGGGGTGGTGATTGTCGGCGGGCACCCCCTAGGACGAACCCTGGGGCAGCTGTTTCAACAGCAGGGAGAATCCGTTGTCATTATCGACACCGACGAGGCGTCCTGCCGCGAGGCAGAAGCTTTAGGATTGCGGACCTATCTACGCAGCGCGTTGGACGCTGATGTACTGGAAACTGCTGGGCTTAGCGCCATGGGAACTTTCCTTGCCCTGACCACGAACGGAGAAGTCAACGCGGTGATTGCAGCCAAAGCCGCGGAAGAGTTTCAGCCCCCGCGTGTCGTTGCCGTTCAACCCAGCAGCGAAACGGAACCTGCGAACGACCAACTAGAAGTTGCCAATACTGCACGACTACAGACACCAAAGCTGGCTATCAAAACCTGGAATACCTATCTGAAGGAGGGCACAGCAGATGTTCAAATTACTCAGCTGGAGGCTGAGGCGTTGGACACACAGCGTGATCAGTTACAAAAGCTGATCGCCAAGGGTGACATTCTGCCCTTGACGGTGCAGCGGGACGGTAAGTTGGAGTTAGCCTTCACGCCTCAACAGTGGCAGGCTAACGACCTAATTGCCTACCTAATCCACGACCCCACCCCTCAGATTATGAAGCGCCTATCTGGCGGAAAGCGAACCTCACGGTTAGCCACTCAGAAACTGCCCGCCGCCAAATCTGAGCTCCCCAAGCCAACCCCATCAAAATCGACCCCAGTGGAGACATCCGACGTCAAACCTGAACGCTCCAACACCCCGACCACTTCTGACGCCACCGCAGAATCAGCCCCCGAGACTCCATAGCAGACAGCCCATCTTCAACTGTGAGCCGTATCTACTCTGGCCTGCGCTCAGCCGCTTAGGCTGCCATTTGCTGAACCGCGGACACAACAGCACTCATCTGGTAAGGCTTACTGAGGCAGGTCATCCGTCCACGACAGCTCCGAGTAAATCGTTTCAGTTCTCCTCGAGAAGCAGCTGTCAAAACCAGCGTTGGAATCCGCCGAGTCCGAGGGTTGTTCTGGAGCTGTTGATAAAACCCAAAGGCCTGACCGTTGATAGCCAGGGGTTCAATAATGACTAACCCTGGCGGTGCCTCAGCAATGTATTGCATACCATCTTCAACTGAAGAGACCGGCACACATGGAATACCCTGTGTGAGCAACTCTTCGGTCAGCATCTCTTGATGCAAATTGCAATCATCTATTAGCAACACATAGCTCATCACGATGCCCCAGTTATTATGTCTAGAAAACAAATGACGAAATGACGTTCAAATCTTCGGATAACGCTGCTATGGGGTGCTGTACTGTCGACCCTTTGATGTCCAGATGCGGAAACGTTACCAGCAAAGTAATAGGTTATTTCTTTAATGAGTTCGTTAACTACAGAAAAGTCTCTAGAATGTAAGCTCACCTTTCTGATGAAACGTGTTGACCACCTTCATCTAGCTCAAACCTTTGCTTTATATCGCGCCTACTTTTGCTCTAAGCGAAGACTACTTCTACAGAGCTCTAAACTGGCAAAAGCTGTTTTCCACACCTCTATTAAGCCTGCTAAACAGCCATCAAGCCATCGATAAATTGCGGATTCTAGGCCATTTGTGATCTGCTGTATTCACCTAGACAGATCTACGGAAGCGGTTACTTTTAAGCATTTTTTGCTGTAGCCTATCTACCTCGAGAAATAGTTTTCAAGAAAAGTAATACCCCGAGGAAAATAGTTTTCAAGAAAAGTAATCTTCTAGACAGTTTCGTTAATTAGCTTCCATGAGAGGTTTTTCGCTTATACTTCAGCTTCTGGGCAAACTTCCACACCCGCTCAACCTCACCAACGCGGTAGAAGCATTGTCTCAGTGGTCGAATCGTGCCCCACAGAACCGTGCCTCACAGAACCGTGCCCCCAGATAATATAAACCCGCCGAAAATGGCTGCATCGGCAACACAGCAGGCTAGCACTACGGCTCCATGTATGACCTTAGGCACGCTAACCGGTGTTGGCGTTGGTCCTGGTGATCCTGAACTCATCACGGTAAAGGCGATACGACAGCTGCAACAGGTTCCTGTAGTGGCCTTTCCATCCGGTCGTCAAGGACAACCCGGATGGGCAGAGCGAATTGTTACGCCCTGGTTGCGATCGCACCAAATTTGCTTGCCCCTCGAATTTCCCTATGTCTTTGACCCAGCCCAGCTATCCGTAGCCTGGCGGGCCGCATCAGAAAAAGTCTGGCAGCACCTCGCGGCGGGACGGGACGTCACCTTTGCCTCCGAAGGCGATATCAGCTTTTACAGCACGTTCTCCTACCTGGCACAAACCCTGATACAGCAGCATCCCGACGTTCAGGTACAGGCAATTCCTGGGGTCTGTTCTCCCCTAGCGGCAGCAGCCACACGAGGCCAGCCCTTGACGCTACAGCACCAAAAACTAGCCGTTTTACCCAGCGTTTATGCCGTCGATGAGCTGATTGCAGCACTTGCCTGGGCCGATGTCGTCGTCCTAATGAAGTTTAGTTCGGTCTACCGGAAGGTTTGGCAGATTTTGGCCCAGCATCAGCTCCTTCAGCAGAGCTACATCGTGCAAAGCGCAACAACCGCCGATCAAATTGTTTATGCTGGTCTAAGTGATTTGCCAGAGCTAGTACTGCCCTACTTCTCTGTCCTAGTGACTCAGGTTCATCCCATTCAGCTGAGTTGAAGTAGACAGTGACGATATAGAAACAGACCCCGTTACCAAAACTGAACGCTAACTCGCTGCTAGCCTAGTTAAGGCTAAACTTTTCTTACACTCACACGTGCCAGTACACTACTTGTCTGCCAACGGCTAACTATTTGAGAACCGATGCCTCAATCGCGCAATCGTCCTCGTTCTAATCCCCATCCCATCGTCAAACGTGTCCTCCAACCGCTGGGCCGCGTACTTCAAGGCCCCTATGGTATTGCGGCGATCGCGTCCCTCAGCTTCCATGGGGTCGTCTTCGCCCTAGGTCCCACGCTGGCAGGTGTGTCGATCGCACCATTTGACGAAGGGTTTGGCGATGATATTGGCGAGCGCACCGTTCCGTTGGTAGAGCTATCCGAAGCTGAGCAGGGACGGCTGCCCGACTTTTCTGCGCAGCGGTCCTTTACGGGACGCCTGCCCGTACCCAGCACAACACCACCCTCTCTACCCATTCAGCGGACACCTCAGCGATCTCGCCTGGGCAGCAGCCCCCAGCGGTCCACCAGCATTCGCCGATCCTCCCCCTTCATTGGCCAGCGTACAGCCCCTTCTAGCGGTCAAAACAGTAACCGCAGATCGTCTTACATTTGGGATAGTAGCCGCATTATTCGTCCCCCGAACATCGAGACCATTCCCAATCGCAGTACGGTTGAATCGCCCCCAGAGGAGGAGACTGCCAGCACTACGACCACGGGTCCAGACACCCCCAACGAAGCAACAGCCCCTTCTACCACCACAACTGCCGCAGCTGAAACTGATGGCACAGCGGGTCTCGACCTAGAAACGCTGCAAAATCCCCAAAGCATCGAAGGTGGGGACGATCCAGAGAACGAATCCAGCAACGAAACGCCGTCTGAAGGGGAGTCCGGCAACGATGGCACTGAGCCAGAGAACCTAGACAGCAATGAAACCGATGCCTATCAGCTCCTGCGCGACAGTTTAAGGTGGGACGCCACGGATACCGAAGCAGGAGACGTCGAAGTCAGCGCCTGGATTGCCGAACTGCAAGCAGCTGATGAATCAATCGTCGCCGCTGAAGTTGCCCAGGGCATTGACTCCAACATCCGCGTCTGTGTGGAAACCCCGCCCACCGACGCCATTGTAGGTGTGCTGGTTCAGCCCGATGGCACTGCCGACGCCACCCTAATCAAGCGCACCGGCTATGCCGCCACCGACCAAGCTGCCCTGAACGCCGCCACTGTTGCGGCCGCCCAATCCGAAACGCCCACGGCGTATCGAGTCAATATTGAGGTGGGCTACGACGCCCAAAACTGCACTAACCCAACTGATGTG
>CAWUKV010000050.1:0-27160 GCA_963923025.1 uncultured bacterium | reverse complement strand
CGACTGGGGTGGCGGATTAAGCGGGGGTGGTGCCGATGTAACCGCTTCTTGACTGCACCCTGCTAGCACCAGCAGCAGACATCCAACCCAAAAGCCTTTGACCCACCACCGCCAAATTTGACGTTTCATAACCTGCTAGCCCCAGTGACCAACTCTCCTAGCAATAGGGACTATAGCCGACGGTCGAGGCTGTCATCGCATTCTGTAAAAAAAGGCAGACTTAGATTTCTGTTACAAAAATAAACTTTTTGTTCATAAATCGCAAACATAAATTCAGGTCTTTATCTCAACGCTCAATGACCTGCCGATTCAGCGATTGAAGATATTTATCAATGGCAAAAGGAGAAACTATTCAGACCTGCGAAAGTGATACAGATTTGACAAAAACAATGCGTTTTCTGAGGAACAGCGGCATTAACATTGCGTTTTGTTAATAGCCAGTGCGAACGGACGCCAATAGGTGCATTGTTTGAGCGTGCAACCCTAGGAATATCAACGTTCTTGGAGGTTGAATTATTGTTAACAGCATTCAGATGAGGTTAGGGCAGCCAACTATAATGCTTTGGAACATTCCCGTGCCGAGCGTTCATGTTTGGTCCTTGGTTCAATGGTTTAGATAGACGTGCTGAGTCATCAGCTGTCTGTTTGATCCCCTGAATCTGGAGCCAATCGCTAGATTTAATGGCTTAGCATGCTTAGCCTCGGATGAAGGATGTTCGTTCTTTGTCTAGAGAGAGGAGAAGTCTCCATGACAACTACCCCGCGCGAGCGGGAGGCGAAAGCTAAGGTCGTGGTTGATACCGATCCGACGCCAACTTCTTTCGAGAAGTGGGCGAAACCGGGTCACTTTGACCGCACCCTGGCTCGGGGTCCCAAAACCACAACTTGGATTTGGAACCTCCACGCCGACGCTCACGATTTCGACAGTCACACCAGTGACTTAGAAGACATCTCGCGCAAGATTTTTAGCGCGCACTTTGGTCACCTGGCCATCGTATTTATTTGGTTGAGCGGCATGTACTTCCATGGCGCTCGTTTTTCCAACTATGAAGCCTGGATGAGTGACCCCACGGGCATTAAGCCCAGCGCTCAGGTCGTCTGGGATATCTTCGGTCAGGGCATCCTGAACGGCGATGTCGGTGGCGGTTTCCAAGGCATTCAAATCACCTCGGGCCTGTTCCAACTTTGGCGGGCTTCGGGTATTACCAACGAGACCCAGCTCTATGCAACGGCCATCGGCGGTCTGGTGATGGCCGGTCTAATGCTGTTTGCAGGCTGGTTCCACTACCACAAGAAAGCACCCAAGCTGGAGTGGTTCCAAAACGTTGAGTCCATGCTCAACCACCACCTGGCCGGTCTGTTTGGTCTGGGCTCCCTGTCTTGGGCGGCTCACCAGATTCACGTGGCAGCACCTATTAATAAGTTGCTGGACTCCGGTGTGGCGCCGGCAGATATTCCTCTGCCCCATGAGTTCTTGTTTGACAAGGCCTTCATGGCAGACCTGTATCCCAGCTTCGCCCAGGGTCTGACCCCGTTCTTTACCCTGAACTGGGGTGCTTATTCCGACTTCCTCACCTTCAAGGGTGGACTGAACCCGGTTACGGGCGGTCTATGGATGACGGACATGGCCCACCACCACTTGGCGATTGCGGTCATGTTTCTGGTGGCCGGTCATATGTACCGGACCAACTGGGGCATCGGCCACAGCATCAAGGAAATCCATGCGGCTCACAAAGGCGATCCGCTGCTGTTCCCCGGCGCGGGCGGTCACGACGGACTCTATGAGTTTCTGACGACCTCCTGGCACGCTCAGCTGGGTATCAACCTGGCTATGGGCGGTTCGGTGAGCATCATTGTGGCTCAGCACATGTATGCGATGCCGCCGTATCCCTACATTGCGATTGACTACCCCACTCAGCTGTCGCTGTTTACCCACCACATGTGGATTGGCGGCTTCATGATTGTGGGCGGTGCGGCTCACGCTGCGATCGCAATGGTGCGCGACTACGATCCGGCTCAGCATGTGGACAACGTGCTCGACCGTATCCTGCGGGCTCGTGACGCGATCATCTCGCACCTGAACTGGGTTTGTATCTTCCTGGGCTTCCACAGCTTCGGTCTATACATTCACAACGACACCATGCGTGCGTTGGGTCGCCCTCAGGACATGTTCTCTGATAGCGCCATCCAGCTTCAGCCGATTTTTGCCCAGTGGATTCAGGGCCTGCACACTGCTGCAGTCACCTCCACTGCGCCGAATTCACTGGCACCCGTCAGCTATGCCTTCGGTGGTGACACCATTGCCGTTGCTGGCAAAGTGGCTGCGATGCCCATCACCTTGGGTACTGCAGACTTCATGGTCCACCATATTCACGCCTTCACTATCCACGTGACGGCGCTCATCCTCCTCAAGGGTGTGCTGTATGCCCGTAGCTCTCGTCTGATTCCCGACAAGAGCGAACTGGGCTTCCGCTTCCCCTGCGACGGTCCTGGTCGGGGCGGTACGTGCCAAGTTTCGGCTTGGGACCACGTCTTCCTAGGTCTGTTCTGGATGTACAACGCCCTGTCGATTGTGATTTTCCACTTCAGTTGGAAGATGCAGTCCGACGTGTGGGGTACGGTTTCGGCCAACGGGTCGGTCTCGCATATTACTGGCGGTAACTTTGCCACCAGTGCCCTCAGCATCAACGGCTGGCTGCGGGACTTCCTCTGGGCGCAAGCCTCTCAGGTGATCAACTCCTACGGTTCGGCGCTGTCGGCCTACGGTCTGATGTTCCTGGGTGCCCACTTCATCTGGGCGTTTAGTCTGATGTTCCTGTTCAGCGGCCGCGGCTACTGGCAAGAACTGATTGAGTCGATTGTCTGGGCGCATAACAAGCTCAAGGTAGCCCCTGCGATTCAGCCTCGCGCACTGAGCATCACTCAGGGCCGTGCGGTTGGTGTTGCGCACTACCTACTGGGCGGTATTGCAACCACCTGGGCATTCTTCCTGGCTCGCATCATCGCAGTTAGTTAGGAGGAGCAACTAAAACACTATGGCAACCAAATTCCCGAAATTTAGCCAGGATTTGGCGCAGGATCCGACCACTCGGCGGATCTGGTACGGGATTGCCACGGCTCATGACTTTGAAAGCCACGATGGCATGACCGAAGAGAATCTCTACCAGAAGATCTTCGCGTCTCACTTTGGTCATCTGGCGATCATCTTCCTCTGGGTTTCTGGCAACCTGTTCCACGTCGCCTGGCAAGGCAACTTCGAGCAGTGGATCAAAGATCCGCTCAACGTTAAGCCCATCGCCCACGCGATTTGGGATCCTCACTTTGGTGAGGCTGCGGTCGATGCGTTTACCCAGGCTGGGGCAACTGGCCCGGTTAACGTGGCATTCTCCGGTGTTTACCACTGGTGGTACACCATCGGCATGCGCACCAACGGCGACCTCTATATGGGCGCTGTCTTCCTGCTGATTCTGTCGGCCATCTTCCTGTTCGCAGGCTGGCTGCACCTTCAGCCCAAGTTCCGCCCCAGCCTGAGCTGGTTTAAGAACGCTGAATCTCGACTGAACCACCACCTGGCCGGTCTGTTTGGCGTCAGCTCTCTGGCTTGGACGGGTCACCTGGTACACGTGGCGATTCCTGAGTCCCGCGGTGTGCACGTCGGTTGGGATAACTTCCTCACCACGCTGCCTCACCCTGCTGGCTTGGGTCCCTTCTTCACGGGTAACTGGGGCGTGTACGCGCAGAATGCCGACACTGCTGGCCACGTCTTCGGTACGTCCGAGGGCGCAGGCACTGCGATTCTGACCTTCTTGGGCGGCTTCCACCCCCAGACTGAGTCGCTGTGGCTGACGGATATGGCGCACCACCATCTGGCGATCGCCGTGATCTTTATCATTGCCGGTCACATGTACCGGACCAACTTTGGTATTGGCCACAGCATCAAGCAGATTCTGGAAGCGCACCAGCCCCCCAGTGGCAAGCTGGGCGACGCGCACAAGGGACTGTATGACACGCTCAACAACTCCCTGCACTTCCAGCTGGCCTTGGCCCTGGCGTCTGTCGGTGTAATTACGTCCCTGGTGGCGCAGCACATGTATGCGCTGCCCCCCTATGCCTTCATGGCTAAGGACTACACCACCATGGCGGCGCTGTACACCCACCACCAGTACATTGCTGGCTTTATCATGGTGGGGGCCTTTGCCCACGGTGCGATCTTCTTGATTCGCGACTACGACCCGGCTGCGAATGCTAACAACGTGTTGGCTCGCGTGCTGGACCACAAAGAAGCGATCATCTCGCACCTAAGCTGGGTGTCCCTGTTCCTGGGCTTCCATACCCTGGGCCTGTATGTCCACAACGATGTGGTCGTCGCCTTCGGCACGCCCGAGAAGCAGATTCTGGTTGAGCCAGTCTTTGCCCAGTGGGTGCAGGCAGCTTCCGGTAAGGCGCTGTACGGCTTCGACACACTGCTGTCTAACTCGGGCAGCATGGCCACTAACGCGGCTGACGGCATTTGGCTGTCGGGCTGGTTGGATGCCATCAACAGCGGAACCAACTCCCTGTTCCTGACCATTGGCCCTGGCGACTTCCTGGTTCACCATGCAATTGCTCTGGGTCTGCACACCACCACCCTGATTTTGGTCAAGGGTGCGCTGGATGCGCGCGGCTCTAAGCTGATGCCCGACAAGAAGGACTTCGGCTATAGCTTCCCCTGCGACGGCCCTGGCCGTGGCGGCACCTGCGACATCTCTGCATGGGATAGCTTCTACCTGGCTATGTTCTGGATGCTCAACACCATTGGTTGGGTGACCTTCTACTGGCACTGGAAGCACATTGCGGTGTGGTCGGGCAACGTGGCTCAGTTCAATGAGAGTTCTAACTACCTCATGGGCTGGCTGCGCGACTACCTATGGCTGAACTCCTCTCAGCTGATCAACGGGTACAACCCCTATGGCATGAATAACCTGGCGGTTTGGGCTTGGATGTTCCTCTTTGGACACCTGGTCTGGGCAACCGGCTTCATGTTCTTGATCTCCTGGCGTGGTTACTGGCAAGAGCTGATTGAGACCATTGTCTGGGCTCATGAGCGCACACCGCTGGCTAACCTGATTCGCTGGAAGGACAAGCCCGTTGCGTTGTCTATCGTTCAGGCTCGCCTGGTCGGTCTGGCTCACTTCACGGTGGGTTACATCCTGACCTATGCGGCCTTCCTGATAGCCTCAACGTCCAGTCGATTTGGTTGACCCCTCTAGCGAGGCGTTGTCCTAAGCGACTAAGCCATTAAATCGGCACACGAATAAGGGGCTGGACCTGCGGGTTCAGCCCCTTTGTGTTTTCTTTGGTCACTCCGCTTCAGCCTCCGAGTATCGATATCTCTCAGCTACGGGCGCTACGTGACATTTGGTCCTGCTCACGTTTGTAGGCCAGAGAAAAAATTGATAATCTAAGGTCAATTACTTTGGTACATCAGTATGGTTCAAGACCTGTCGCGTACCGCTACTGAAGACATTGTTTATCCGGACAGTGACGGCCAGCCGATGGCAGACAATACTAAGCAGTTTCGGTGGATTGTCACTATCAAGGAAAATCTAGAGCTGCTGTTTACGGATCGAGCAGACGTGTTTGTGGCGGCGGATCTGCTGTGGTACCCGGTGGAAGGTAAACCAGAGATTCGGCGGGCACCGGATGCGATGGTGGTGTTTGGGCGACCGAAGGGTGACCGGGGCTCTTATCGCCAGTGGATTGAAGATGACATTGCGCCGCAGGTGGTTTTTGAGGTGCTGTCGCCGGGTAATCGCCTCACTGAAATGGTGCAGAAACAGGTTTTCTACGAGCGCTATGGCGTGGAGGAGTATTACATCTACGATCCAGACGACGTAGAGTTGGCCGGACTCGTTCGAGATGACGGGGTCTGGCAATCGGTTGATGAGATGAATGGGTGGATCAGCCCTCTGCTGCAAATTCGATTTGAGTTGGGCGAGGCAGATTTAGAGATTTTTCGGCCTGATGGTAAGCGGTTTTTGACCTATACCGAGCTGGGGCAGCAGGTCGAGCGGTTAGAGGAACAGTTGACAAGCGAACGCGATCGCAATCAGCAACTCGCGGATAAGCTCAAAGAACTCGGCATTGATCCAGATAGCCTGTGAGAAGCATGGTCGAGTATCGTTTGCGCTGTTTAGGACGGCGCGACGATCGCACTTTTGATCTATGCGGGCGATGGTAGAGGGCTGCGTGGGCGATGGTAGAGGGCTGCGCAGACGCAGCTTTGAGCAGCCGTTGCGCAGTTCGGAACTGCGCGGACGGTGTTGGGAGGTGCGCCCACGTACCTTTGAGCTGCGCGGGCGAGGGTTGTAGGCAGCGTGAGCGATGCTCTACAGCTGCGTAGGCGATAGTTTGAGCTGCGCGGGCGTGGGTTTGAGGGGCGCGCGCTCAGTTTGGACGTGCGCAGACACAGCTGAAAGATCCGTGGAGACACTGACGGTATACAGGGAATAAGGACCAACCCTAAGCGAACGCGGCTGGAGACTCTCTTCTCTGCGTTGGCGAACATCACTCAGGCATCCACCATGAAACAGACACTGGCGCATATTACATTGACTCCGCAAGATTTGGAGCGATTGGAGGGTGCGATCGCAACCATTCGAGAGGTGCTGCCGTTTTTGGTGGGGCTAACGCCAGCGGAGCGACAGGGCATGACCAAAATTGGGATGCGGGCACATACGTTTACCGAAAAGGCGTTTTTGGTGGCCGAGCGGCATCCGGATTTGGTGCCTGGGCGGGTCAATATGTCGGTGGCGAGGGGGCAGTTGGCACTGTACGAAACGTTGAATGGCATCTTGCAGCCGCTGACGGAGCTGAGGACGCGGGTGTACTGTACGCAGATGCTGGCCGGTAGTGAGGCGTATGCGGCGGCGCGTCTGGTGTATCAGTCGCTGAAGCTGGTGGGTGAGGGGGTTGGGCTGGAGCCAGTGGTGGAGGATTTGGCGCGGCAGTTTCACTACAATCGGCGGACAAAGCGGGCAAAGTCATGAGGGTCGTAGACTTCTGGCGACTGCTACCATAGTTGCAGCGTTGTTTAAATGCCTATGCAGCTTGCTATTGAGTTACCTGACCCGGTATTTCAACACCTGGAACGATTGGCTAGGCTGACCAATCAGTCTTTGGATGAGCTGGTCGTCCAGAGCATTAAGGGAAATCTGCCGCCGACGGTAGAAACGGTGCCTGCTGAAATACAGGATGAGTTATTGGCGCTACAGACGGCGTCCGTTGAAAATTTGAGGCAGGTTGCTCAGAGTGAAGTTCCTGAAGCGCAGCAGCAGCAGTATCTCGCCCTGTTAGAACAAAACCAGATGAGTCAGCTCTCGTCTAAGGAGCAGCAAGAACTTAGGCATCTAATGCTGCTAACGGATCAGCTCATGCTTAAGAAAGCTCATGCTTGCGCCATACTACGATGGCGCGGTCAGCCCATTCTCAGCCTGGATGAGCTTGCGGTCAGTTAACCCATGTCTTCAGTTTCACAGGTAATTCGTCAGCAGGTCATCGCAGAGGCCAAACAATGCTGCGAATATTGCCGAACACAGCAGCGCCTGATTGGGATGCCGCTGGTAATTGACCACATTCAGCCGACTGCCGCTGGTGGCAGTGACAAGCGAACAAATTTAGCGGCTTCGTGTCACCGCTGTAATGCATTTAAGTCAGCTAAGCTACAGGTGCCTGATCCTGAATCAGGTGAATTGATGCCTCTCTACAATCCTCGGCAACAGATCTGGGAAGATCACTTTGCCTGGGCTGAGCGAGCTACGAAGATTGAGGGACTAACTGCAATAGGACGAGCGACTGTGGCGGCTTTGCAGATGAACAACACTTACGTGGTTGAGTCTCGCAAGATTTGGGTACCAGAGAATTGGCATCCACCGAAGTTGTAATCGACTCAGACATGTAGGGGTTGTGTGCAGCCTACTCTGCCATGTTTGCAAAGTGGTCTTGCAGTTCGCGGTGGATGAAGCGGTAACGTTCGCCGAGACGTTGGAGTAGGCGGCGTTCGACGCAGTAGTGGTTACTTGCGGGCTAACGACCAGCATCAGCGGCTGCGCGTTGCGCAGTCCGCTGCGTGCAATTTTTAAGATGATTTTCTTGGTGTTGATCACACTTACTTAGCATGACCGCTATTTGCAAAAGCATGTTCTGCGTCTTTGAATCTGGTACATACTTGACTAACTAGTGCAGTGAAGTCCATTGTGCCCGTGGTCTTCCGGTCAGTCCAATATTTTGCCGTGAGCGTTGTAGGTCTTAAGCTTGGTCCATGAGTCTCAATGATAATTGCCCCTTGGTGCATCTCACTTATTCGTTCATCACGTAGGTGAATGTTGGGCTCATTCGTATAGACTCCAATTATTTGGAAGCCGTTACCATTCGGTGAGAGCCTAATGTTGTCTGCGATGAACCAGGACTCAGACTCAGGAGTCATAAGGTGCATATTTAGAGTCGAGAGTGTTTGCTTTACGCACATGTAGCAAATAATAAGCGGTACGCGCTCATTGGTTTCAGGGCGAACATAGCTTGATTGGAGTTCGACCCGCCACGTTCCGCGAAGATCTGGACGTTTTACGAACCAACCGTGCAGCCACGGTTGTCGCCAAAGTACTAATTCGAAGAGCAACCCTATGCCGACAAGGCTGCTAACAACTACGCTGAATGGGCGTGCTTGGTCCCAAGTGGCGGTCGTACCTTGAAAATAAAGTACAACCACCCATATCACAGCGGCAACTCCGACGAAAGTTGTGATATGGAGGCGCTCAAGCTTCATATTGGTTTTACTCCAACGTAGTCCCAGATAGCGTCAATGATAGAGTGCGCCTGTTGCCGCGACCAAGGCTGTGAAATGTGAAAAAGATACTTGATATTATCTACTTCACACCATTTTCTACAGAGCGCTGCTTCATTAGTGTTCTGCCAAAGAAATCTCAACACAGACTGGACGCGATCCACCCAAGCATCTCCCTGAAAGCACCAGTTCGGAGCATTCCAGACAAGGCACTCCAACAGATAGCTAGGGATTTCTGTAGCGATTGGATTGCCAGCCTCCTCCAATTCAACTCTTAATTTTTTGAAAATACGAACCATTCCTTTAAAGCGTCGACTGGTAGCTGTGTTTTTCGATACGCCATTCTCATAGTGCAACGGTGTTGATGGCCAGTACTCAACCAAACGCTCAGGATAATTCTCTATTCGACCTCCTTTATCGGGTATGACAGCCACGCCAGCGCGGTAACCTCCACGATCCCAATACCTTCGAAACTCAAAGAACGGTACAACATCTGCCTCAACCTGTGAACTCTTTGCATTAATATCGAATGCCTTATTACCACGCGTAACAGCAACTCGGCCAAAGTAGTTCACAAGTGCTTCCTCGAGTTCGTTCTTAAATTGTGAGAATGGGTAGCCTGCGTCTCTGTTGCCATAATCGGCGTTCCCTTTCCCTTCAGGGTATTGGGCAAGGAAGCAATCGTAGAGCATGACGCCAACATCTACATCGCTCTCCTGGCGAACGTTGACACGATTTCGAAACGAGCCCTGCGTGAAAACCAAAATATTATGTGCATTTAACTTTGAGCTGTTGCGTATGGCGGTTTTGATGGCTTTAATAACACGCTCGCAGCGCTCCTGCTCAGTATTGCTGGGCGGCTGGGCCCAGAATAAAAAGCTACTTTCCCAATCTCTAACCAATGTAATTCTCCCGACTACTATTAGCCGATAAGATAACCTTTCGAATCTTCGACGCCGACGACTACGATGCCGGGCATACTAACGATTGAGCTGAACCGCAACACTGTTCTAAACGAACGCCGTGCGGTTAGAAAGTGTTATCGGCTCCAGCAATTTGTTCTTTCGTAGTTACAGGATTTTAGCATATAGAATAAAATATATGTACTACTTCGGAACTACTACTTATTAGATGGACCTTTTTCCACCTAAGCACCCAAATATAAGTACCGGGGAGATTTATTCAGCATGAGCACTCTTAAGGTTGAAGAGTTAAAGCATTGTTCAAATGGATAACAATGTTCATAAAATAAGACATTGACTCTCCCTGTCACCGCTGTTAGTGTGCTGTGTTAATAGCTGCTCACCCAGTAGCTAGTTCCGCCCAAAATTTGGCCGCGACGTAGGAGTGCTACCAACACCCCATACGCCGCTAACTCCAACCAGACTGTCCAAGCAGTCCGGCGAAGCTGTGCATAGTTTACAGCCACTCCGGTTTGCTAACGCTGGAGTGGCTTAATTTTGGGCTTCCTTCCCCCATCGCGTAGCTCCAGGGTCCTAGGCTTCAACGCCAAGAACTGGCCTAGCAACGCGACGGAGGATTCACCTACGAAAAGGAGGCCCCATGTGTACTGACCCCATGTCCGGTAGCACCCCGCTACCGGCAGACTTCTCGCTGTTGCTGCCCAACGGCGGCACCATTCGCCACATCCTACTCGGCACCCCCGCCGACATTCACCAAACCCGCCACCTGCTCCACAACCTGCGCTACGTCGAAGTCAGCCAGTGGAGCCCGCTGGTGCGAATTCCTGAGCGGCGGCTAGTGTTTACCACCGAGGAGGGTGAGCAAATGAGCCTGCTGACGCGGCGACTGGTGCGCTAGCAGGTACTGGGTTCCGCAGCTGGATTTACTGATGGCGGAACCCAGTCCATTGAAACTTGTGTTGAGGAAGCGGACGAAATCTTGAGAGGGCTCGTTAGGTTTGAAGGGATATCTAAAACCGCTAGTGTGAAAAGGATTCCTTTGGTACATCAGTAGGGTTCAAGACCTGTCGCGTACCGCTACTGAAGATATTATTTTGACTCGATACCCAGGCAATTAGCGAACACCGTAAGGGGAATCGGGCAAACGTGGGCACTGCTCGCCTTACGCTGGCTTAAGCTGATACTGCTTTTTTACTCTGAAAATAGGCGTAAAAACTGAGTGCGATCGCAGTAGCCGAAATAATGGTCATGACAGTTCCAGGCGCAAACTTGTTATAGCCACCGAGATCAATAAAGATTAAATATCCGAGATCTAGCAGACCGCCTACAAGGGCCGTGACAAAAATGGAGGCAACGCTTCTGCGCCAGATATAGATGCCACCGATGATCGTCACGATGCCCGCCCAAAGTAAATTAAAACCGTGCTGATTGATGATGGCACCAATCGCAGCGGGGTAATCCATCGCCAAAGTTCTGGGGTCCACAGCATCAGCAATACCAGCGGCGGCGGTGGCGGTGTCGCCAGAAATGGTCAGAACTCCGGCTAGGGCATGTACCAATCCCCAAATCACCCAGAGAATGGCAGATATTCTCAACATGGCAGATGTTGTTCTTTGCGTTAGGGGTGTCATAGCTGTTTTTGCTTATTCCAAAGTGGTGAGGGGCGTTTTCAAACTAACCAACCCTTCGACTGCTACAGATCTATCATGTTGCAAAAATGTGCACAATTCTAATTATCTGAACATCTGATGTGCATTTTTGCTAAGGTCTCTCTATGGATAATTGGGATGAAATCAGAACCGCCTATCAAGTGGCACGGTTAGGCACGGTCAGTGCGGCGGCGGCGGCTCTAGGGGTGCACCGCGCCACTGTGATCCGTCATATTGATGCTCTGGAAGCCGTTTTAGACGCAAAGATTTTTCAACGCCACTCCCGTGGCTATACCCCCACTGAGGTGGGATTAGATCTAATGCGGGTGGCCCAAGCCACGGATGAACAGTTTAGCCAATTGGTTGGGCGCACCAAGGGACGCGCCACAGACTTGTCCGGGGATTTTATTGTGACCTCTCTAAATGTGATAGCCCCAATGTTAATGCCGACGCTGAATGCTTTTCAGGCCCAACATCCCAACTTGGTGGTGCGGTATGTAGCCAGCGATCGCCTGTTTCGACTGGAATATGGAGAAGCCCATGTGGCCGTGCGTACTGGTCCTAAACCAGAACAGCCGGATATCGTTGTTCAGCCGTTTACCACCCTCAGACTGGGGTTATATGCCAGTACAGTCTATGTTGCCCGTCACGGCATCCCCCAAAACTCGGAGGATTTTTTAGCCCATTGCTTTGTTGGATCCGACAACTTGAACTCCAGAAGTCCCTTCAATAGGTGGATGCGAGATCAGGTTCCAGCAGACAATATTGTTTTTCGCAGTAACAGTCCACTAGTGTTAGAACAGGCTATTCTGTCGGGTACGGGGATTGGTTTCTTTGCCACGCATCGGGCCAGTCAGCATGCTGACTTAATTGAAGTCTGGCCTCATCAGGATGAATGGGATGTCCCCTTTTGGTTAATCACCCACATTGACTTACGCCAAACTGTCAAGGTCAAAGTCTTTCTCTCGTTTCTAGCGCAGGAAAATGATCAACTCTGAGTGTGCTACCTGCTCCTCAACCTGCAGTCAGCCAGTGGAGCCCGCTGGTGCAAATACCCGAGCGGCGGCTGGTGTTTACCACCGAAGCGGGTGAGCAAATGAGCCTGCTAACGCGGCGACTGGTGCGGTAGTGGGTGTTGGGTTCCGCAGCGAGTGGGGCTGACTGTGTGGCTAGGTCTGCTGCTGGCGGGACCCAACCTACGTGCGGGTGACGGACCCCAACCTACCCTACTCTCAAGCGTCTCCGTATTCTTGCCCAATTCTGAGCACTGTCCGGTAACGCTTTGCCAGGTCGGGAACACTGTGAGATAGAGTACTCCTTTTATCCGCTTACATGAGTGGCCTTCGCTATGCGGCTTGTTGTCTAACCCTACTGGTCGGTTCGCAGACAAGTGCGATCGCACAGGTCACTGCCGCTGGGGCTGGCACCACCGTTACCACCACAGGCAATACCTTCACCATAGGCGGTGGCACCGTTGCCGAGGACAATCTATTTCACGAGCTGGACCAGTTTGACCTGACGACGGGGCAGACGGCTGATTTCCTTAGTAGCCCCGGCACGGCCAATATCTTTGGCCAAGTTGTTGGCGGATCGCCCTCTTCAATTGATGGGCTGCTACGGGTCACCGGCAGTTCCGCTAATCTATATCTAATTAATCCAGCAGGGCTGCTGCTAGGACCCAACACTCGGCTAGACCTGTCCGGCTCCTTTACCGCCACCACGGCAGACCGCATCGGGTTTGGTGATGACTGGCTCTCGGTTTACGAAACCCACGACTACACTGCGCTAGTTGGTACACCCGACAGCTACGCCTTCACCCTGGCAGAGTCGGGGGCAATTCTCTCAGAAGGGCAGCTCGCCGTTGAAACGGGTCAAGCCATTCGACTGATTGGTGGGGATGTGGTCAACAGCGGCACACTGACCGCGCCCAATGGCGAAATTGTGGTGGTCGGGGTACCCACGCAGCACCGCCTCAGAGTCGATTCTAATTCGCTGCTGAGTCTGGAAGTTGACGCCATTACTGACCTTAGCGTGGCTGACCTGCCAGCGCTGCTAACGGGGGGTGGTGCGGGCTCTGAGCCGACTGAGCTGCTCACGCGGGCAGACGGGACGGTGCAAATTGGGGATGACTGTACTGGGCTCACTTGCGCAGTTGTGTCTGGAGAACTGTTGGGGGGCGACATTGCCGTCACCGCCCCTGCCGTTAGCGTTGTTGAGGCAAACATTACAGCGGTCACCTCTTCTGGCGGGCGGATTCGCATTGGCGGCGATGCCCGTGGGGAAGGGCCAATGTATAACGCTCAGCACACTCAGATTGACAGCGCTTCGGCCCTGGAAGCCAGCGCAACGCAGGATGAGCATGGGGGGCAGATTGTTGTCTGGGCGGAGGATACGGCTCGGGTACAAGGTAGCCTGACGGCTGAAAACGGGTTTATCGAAACGTCAGGCAAGCGTCAGATTGACCTAACCGGGGTGCGCATTCGGGCGGCGGGTGGCGAGTGGCTCATCGACCCGACCGACATCACCATTCGTGATGGGGCGACGGGCCTAAATGAAATTGCCCCCGCCACCATCGTGGCGCAGTTGGACGCAGGTACAGATGTGACCATTACCACGGCCGGTACTGGCACGGATAACGGCGATATTTACCTGCAAGACTCCATTACACAAACCGGCAGCAGCACCGCTAATCTGACACTGCTAGCGCGGAGCATTATCGTGACAGGTTCAACCGTTGGCAGCGTGTTTGTGTCCGATCAACAGATTAACCTGGCAACAACGGGGACACTGACGATTGGGTTCAATCAGGTCAACCCCATTGCTTCGCGCACAACTGATCATATTCAAAATGCATTCGCCGTGGCAGGAACGCTGGCCGGTAACTTGGTTATCGATATTGGTAGCGGAACCTATACCGGCGATACGATTGTTGTTGGCCGAGATGCAACCATCCGAGGCCAGAGTAGAGACACGACCTTCTTAGATGGGCAAGGAGCCAACCGGCTACTGGAAGTGCTACCGGGCGTTTCGGTAACCCTGGAGAACCTTCGAATAACTGACGGAGCCACTACTGGAGACGGGGGTGCCATTTTCAACCAGGGCAATTTAACCATTGACAATAGCCGGATTAGCGAAAGCTCGGCAGTGGGTAATGGGGGTGCGATCGCGAACACCGGCACAGCTGCCGTATTAAATCTCACCAACAGCCAGATCATCGACAACACCGCACTCAGTGGCGGCGGCATCTACACCGATGATGGCGCAACATCAACCATATCAAGCTCTCTAATCTTCTCAAACACAGCCAGCGAGAATGGTGGAGGCTTAAGTGCCTCTGACAGCAGCCGCTTGGCGGTCGAAGAGTCTACCGTTGGTAGCAACATTGCGAGGCGGGGCGGTGGCATCTCTGTGCGCGGCAATAGTGATCTCACGTTGGCAAGGGTCGCCCTAAACGACAATACAGCAACAGTCGAAGGCGGCGGCTTAGACCTGTTTCAAGGGGACGCTACGATCAATAGCGTCAGGTTTGAGCGCAATGATGCCGATACCGGTGGCGGTGCCAGTATCTGGGACAGCACGGCCACCGTTACCAATAGTCAGTTTAACGACAATACAGCCATCTCCGAAGGGGGTGGCCTTCGCAGTATTGAGGCCGTCACGGAAATTTCCAATAGCTCGTTTACAGGAAATAGTGCAAATATTGGGGGCGGCATTGAAGGCAGTGGACCCGCCGTTGGCCCCAATACCCTAACGATTACAAGTAGCGCCATCGAGAACAATACTGCGACAACAACCGGTGGTGGCATCAACAACGATAGGAGCTCGACGTTGACCATTACTAACGTAGGACTCTCGAATAACCAAGCAGGTACTGAGGGCGGTGGCATTCACAATGCCGGTCGCCTCTCTTTTTCTGGAACAGTTACTAACAATACCGCGACCAGGGGTGGTGGCATTGCCGACGTTGGCGGTGAAACGACCATTCAAAATAGCCAAATTTCAGACAACATCTCATCTCAGGACGGTGGCGGCCTTTCCGTAGGGAGTGGCGGTACTCTGACACTCCAGAATTCTGAAGTACGCGGTAACCAGGCGGGTGACCAGGGGGGTGGCATTTACATGAGTGCCAACACTCAGCTCAACACCACCAGTACAACGATTGCGAATAATCAAGCCACATCGGACGGCGGTGGCATTGCCAACAACGGGTCAGGTTCAACGGCAACAATCAATACGACGAGAATTTCCAGCAACACCAGTGACGAAGACGGTGGGGGAATATACACCGCTCGCGATAGTCAGACAACGGTAACCAACAGCGCAATTAACAACAATGCGGCTCAAGATAACGGCGGCGGCTTTTATGTGCGCAACACCAGCCGTCTAAGTCTGGATGCAACAACGGTTGACAGCAACTCAGCGGGGCGTGATGGCGGCGGCATTGCCACGCGCGAGCAGGGACAGGTCATTATTACGAGCAGTACCCTCAGCAATAACATCGCTGGGGATGATGGTGGTGGGCTCGACCTTGATTCAGGAACAGCAGCAGCAGACACACTGAGCAACCTTACACTGTCCGGCAATCAAGCCGACGCAGGCGCCGGATTGTCTATCGGTTCGTCCGTTGCGGTTACCGTCGAGAATGCCACCATTGCCAACAATCAAGCCAGCGGCAGCAATGGCGGTGTCTCCAACCTGGCGGGGGGTACGCTATCCCTCCAAAATTCCATCGTTGCCGACAACCGGGCTCCCATTAATCCCGACGCGGGTGGCGTTATCAATAGCCTGGGCTACAACCTGGTTCGAGACCAAGGCAGCAGTAGCGGCTATGTCAGCACAGACTTACCCAACGGCGCTGACCCTAATTTAGGGCCACTTGCTGACAACGGCGGTCCAACAGCGACGCATCTGATTCAGCTGGGCAGCGCAGCCATTGATGCCGGGCCGCTGACGAGCCCCTTAGCCACAGACCAGCGGGGGGAGTCTCGGCTGGTCGGTAGCGCGGTCGATATTGGGGCCATTGAGCTGGGTCCGCAGGAGCTTCCTAGCTCGACTGACCCAACAGAAATCCCCCTAACAGATACCACCGTTGCGGATCCTCGCCTGGATAACCCAGACCGGCAAGGCAGGTTGAACCTGCCTGAGCTTGGCGCTACGAATCCGGTGTTGGACGAAATTGCCTTCCAGCAGCTGGAACAACAGCTAAGCGAATCCTACGAACACTACTGGTCCAAGGCAGCCGGGCCGAGTCTAACGCTACAGCAGGTGCAGGAGATTCTCCAACGTGCTAAGCAGCTTTACCCCACCAGTCCTGCTGCGGTTTACCCCATCTTTGTTTCAACCGCTGACGATGGCACCAGCGGATTAGCAGCAGCGTTAGACGGAGACGGCACTGAGGAGCTGGCACTACTGTTAGTGCCGGCTGACGGACAGCCGGTTTTGCGCCGGGTCGGCATCGATAAAACAACCGTACTCCGCCAAGCACGGCTGTTTCAAACGGTTGCCTCAGACCCAGAAGACTCACAGGGGTATCAGGCCCTGGCACGGCAGTTTTACGATTGGCTGCTGCGCCCGATTGAGGCAGAGCTAGAGCAGCGGTCGATTAATCAGCTGATTTACGTCCCTGATGCTGGGCTGCGGACCTTGCCATTGGCGGCCATGCACGACGGAGAACAGTTTGCGATTGAGCACTATGGGTTGTCTATGGTGCCCAGTATGTCGTTAACCCAGTTCGGTTTTGATTCGAGGGTCCCAATCATAGCTCTGGCTGGTGGCGCAAGCGAGTTTGAGCAGCTGGCAGCACTACCTGGGGTGGCGGTCGAGCTAGAACGGATTGGTGCGATCGCACCGGAGGCGGAAGTCCTATTTAACCCCGCCTTTACTGTCGAGAACTTGGCCAGCACGCAGCGCCAGCTTCAGCCTAGCGTGCTGCATCTGGCGACCCATGCCGAGTTTACTCCGGGCAGCCCTCAAGACGCCTACATTCAGCTATGGCAAACGCGCCTGTCGATGCAACAATTCAAAGAACAAGACTGGCAAGGGATTGAACTGCTGATTTTGAGCGCTTGCACCACCGCACTCGGCAGTACTGAGGCAGAGCTAGGCTTTGCCGGACTGGCAATGGCAACCGGCGTCGAAAGCAGCGTGGGAAGTCTGTGGGCAGTGTCAGACATTGCCACCCTGGCGCTGATGGAGGTGTTTTATCAACAGCTGAGCCAGGGTCAAGGCCGAGCCGAAGCCTTGCAGATTGCCCAACAACAGCTGCTCCGGGGAGAGGTTTACCTGCAAAGCGGGCAACTGATCACGCCGACTGGCCGCATTGATGTCTCTATGATTGATGGCCTACCGGAGACAGCAGACTTCACCCACCCGTTCTATTGGTCAGCCTTCGTCACTGTGGGGAATCCGTGGCTGTAGCTCACCCGAGCTTTCCCCTATTCAGAGACGGATTCTGGCAAACTGGCAGACGTTGTCGCCACAGCGGACAGCACAGCGGGCGCGGTGCTAATCACTTCTCTGACTCGGTAGATCGGCCGCTGCTGCGATTCGTGGTAGGTGCGCATGACCATTTCAGCCAGTAGGCCAAAGCTCAACAGCTGAATGCCCGAAATAAACAACACAACGGCTAGCAGCAACAGGGGGCGATCGCCAATATCGTTCGCCAACACCAGTTTTTCAAAGGCCAAGTACACACTAATCCCTAGCCCTGACGCAATGGACAACAGCCCAAAGGGGCCAAACACATGCATCGGCCGCGTCAAGAACGTTTTCATAAAGTAGATCGTCAGCAGGTCAACAATCACCCGCAGCGTCCGACCCAACCCATACTTACTCGTCCCAAAGCGGCGGGCATGGTGACGCACCGGAATCTCCGTAATCCGTGCCCCTTCAATAAACGCCAGGGCAGGCAAGAACCGGTGCAGTTCGCCATACAGGTTCATATCGTGAACCACTTCGGCTCGGTAGGCCTTGAGCGAACAGCCGTAGTCGTGGAGCTCAACCCCGGTGACGCGGCCAATCAGCCAGTTGGCAATTTTAGAGGGTAGCAGCCGGGTAACGGCGTGGTCTTGCCGGTTGCGCCGCCAGCCGCTGACCAGGTCATAGCCCTCATTGAGCTTGGCCAGCAGGTGGGGAATGTCAGCCGGGTCGTTTTGCAGGTCGCCATCTAGCGTGATCAGCACCTTACCCCTGGCGTAGTTAAACCCGGCGGCCATGGCCGGGGTTTGGCCATAGTTTCGTCGCAATAGCACCGCACACAGGTCAGCGCGATCGCGCGCTAGCTCCCGCAACAGATCTGCCGATCCGTCTTTAGAACCGTCGTCCACACAAATAATTTCGTAGGACGACCCTACCGTTTGCAGTACGGTAGTCAGGGTATCCACTAAAACAGGTAGGCTCTCGACCTCGTTATAAATCGGCACAACGACGGAGAGCAGGGGAACAGACGGGGGTGCGTCCATAGCCGTAGCGAATAAAGCAACGTTTCCTTACAGCATACTGCGATCTTAGCCAGCTAGGCGGCGGGTTCCGTGGGGGGCGATGGTGGAACAGCGTCGGGGGTCAACGGGACCACAGACGAAACCACCGATACCTCTGGAGACGGCGGCACCTCGGATGCCTGGGCAGCCTGCGAAAAGCCGGGTGCAGCGGGATTACTAACTTGCGCATTACTCGTCACCGACCGGTCATCGGGCTGACGGTCGGTAGATAGGGGCGGCTCATGGGCTGGGGGCAGCAGGAACGGCGTAGCCGCCTCAATGGCCAGCTCGCGCGAGGGATGATCCAGCCAAATCAGCCCTGCACCGATGGCCTCGGCCAGCGTGCTGACCAGGCGATAGGCAATCACGCCACTCAGTACCTGACCAACGGGTAATTGAGTCTGCAACAGCGCCACGGCCACCGCCTCGAACACGCCAATACCGCCTGGAGCGCCTGGTATCACCAAGCCCAGCAGCCACGCCGCGGCAAACGCGCTCAACACGGGTAGCAGCTGGGCCCCAGCTAGGGGCTGCAGCGCTCCTAGCGCCAGCGCAAAGCCCAACCCGCGCAGGGTCACAAACCCCAGTTCACCAATCAAAGCCTTAAAGGGATAGCGCTGTAGTCGTTCAGTAGGGGTTGCGGTGGTCGCAGGGCGTAGCCGATTGAGCACCGGATTGAGCAAACGGGGATGGATCCCCCCTAGCGTTATGACCAAGACGCCCAATAGGGCCAGCCGTAGCCCGCCCTGTAGAATGATGCCGCTACCCAAAGCCGTCAGCAGCAGTGCTGCCGCTGCCATCAACACCGGTTCTAGCAGCACCCCCGTCGTCGCCCCCACCGTGGTGGCCCCGGCTGCCTGGAGGGCCCGCACCCGACCGTAAAAGTGCCAAACGTTACCCGGCAGATATTTAGCGATGTTGGTCTTGAGATAAATCGCTGTCGTCCAGAGCCCCCGCACCTGAATGCCCAACGCCTGCAAAATCCAGTGCCAGACCCAGCCCGACCAGACGTGCGCCAGCAGCGTCACCCCCAAGGCGACTATCAGCCCGGCCCAAGTTGCTGGCGTGATTTGGATGGCGGTAAAGGCCTGCCAGTGCTGTCGCAGCGTCGCCAACAAGAAGAACAGCGCAGCCCCCAACGCCAACCAACGCACGTAGGGTTTCAGTCGAGCAACGGTAGACATCAACATGCTTAAAACGGGTTCTTATGGTAGACAGCGTTCTAGGCTAGACAGTTTTCCCGACAATATCTCTTTTTACTAAGAGAAGAATACTTTTGTGAATAGGTGGTGCATGTAGGAGGCGTCCCCAGGGTCCATTTAGTGTAGCTGAACCGTATCGGTGCGTAGCGCTATCGGTGTGCCAGTGGACTGATAGCTGCGCACCACCCGCCCGCAGCAGCGCAGCTGTTCGTAGTAGCACTGACTGATAGGGTCAGCGCGATCGCGAATTGAGTCAATCCCAATGCCATTCCGTCCCTGATCCTTGCCAGAGCTGTGGATGTATTGGCCCTGTTCTAGGTGGAGGGCCACATGGGTGGTCCGTTCAGGCGTGCCAAAGAAAATCAGGTCGCCGGGCTGCAAATCGTCTGCCTCGACCCGTTCCGTAAACGCCTCTTGCTGGTACGAGTCACGCGGTAGCCAGATACCCGCTGCCGCAAAGGCGGACTGCGTCAGGCCAGAGCAGTCATAATTCGGAGCCACGGTACCACCCCAGTAGTAATGGTTGGGTACGGCCATGGCCGCCTGGGCAAAGGCCAGCACTTTGGGAATGCGGGCCTGAATGGTTGTCGCATCTGCAACAGGGGCAACGTAGGCGGACGTCGGGGTAAGCGCATCCAGGTCTGCCTGACTCAGCCAGCCAGGGTAGTCGTCCTCGCAGGCCCGCACCTGTACGGCTCGGGACTGGACCTGTAGAACAGCCACCTGCCGACCAGCGGCCAGCTGTGTGACGAGTCCTTCCAAGTCTGGCGTTTTGTAGAGGTTGAGGGTGCGATCGCAGCAAAACTCCGTTCGGCTATCCACGGCTGCCAGTATCTTGTCCAACGACGCCATCTCTGCACTTTCCCTGCTCACCCTGCGCCCATAGCCTATCCCAGCTGTCAGGGCCGATCAACTCTGCTCAGGCAAGATTAGCGAGCTAGCAACGTCAGCGGTTCTCAACAAACATCTAATAAGTTGCTGTGCTAAGTCTGCCTCAACAGCCGACAATGGGGCCAGACTGTAACGCTAGCTACCAAAACGATGATCACAACCCTTTCACCTAAGCTCACCGTCGACGAGTCCCTGCGTCAGAACTATGGCCCACTAGAGCTGCCCGAACGGCTGCTGCTGGGTCCTGGCCCCTCCAACGCAAACCCGGCTGTGGTAGCGGCGATGGACCGTCAGCCCATTGGTCACCTGGACCCGCTATACCTAGACCTGATGAACGACGTGCAGTCGATGCTGCGCTACGCTTGGCAAACCCACAACGACATGACCCTGCCCATTAGCGGCACGGGGTCCGCTGCCATGGAAGCCACCCTTGCCAACGCGGTAGAGCCCGGTGACAAGGTACTGGTCGGCGTTAACGGCTACTTTGGTCACCGTCTTGTCGACATGGCCGAACGCTACCGGGCCGAGGTCAGCACCCTTAACAAGCCCTGGGGTGAAGTATTTAGCCTGGCGGAGCTAAGAGCGGCCCTGGCAGAACACCGCCCGGCGATTCTGGCACTGGTGCATGCCGAAACCTCTACCGGAGCCCGTCAGCCGTTAGAAGGCGTGGGCGATCTGTGTCGTGAGTTCGACTGTCTGCTGCTCATCGACACGGTGACCAGCCTGGGCGGGGTTCCCATCTTTCTCGACGAGTGGAAGGTAGATATGGCCTACAGCTGCAGTCAAAAGGGGCTCAGCTGCCCGCCAGGGAGTTCCCCGTTCACCATGGGCGCTAGAGCCCTGGAGAAAATGGACCGCCGCCAGACTAAAGTGGCCAACTGGTACCTAGATATGTCCATGCTGCGCAACTACTGGGGCAACAACCGCAAGTACCATCACACCGCCCCCGTCAACATGACCTACGCCATCCGCGAAGCGCTGCGTCTGCTAATGGAAGAGGGTCTAGAGCAGTCCTGGGCACGGCACCAAACCACCGCAGAGAGGCTGTGGGACGGACTGGCCGACCTGGGGCTGACCTGCCACGTTCCCAAGGAACATCGCCTGCCGACCCTGACCACGGTGCGCGTGCCGGACGGCGTAGATGCCAAGTCCGTCACCAGCCGTCTGCTCAACGAGCACAACTTGGAAATTGGCAACGGTCTGGGTGAACTGGGGGGCAAGGTCTGGCGCATTGGCCTAATGGGCTACAACAGCCAGCCTGAGAACGTGGATCGGGTGCTGGCTGCGCTAGCTCAGGTCTTGGGTTAGAAGCCCTAGGTCCCGATGCCCCCACCGCCGCTCACTCGTTCCAACTGGCAAGAGCTGTGTCGCTGGCTAGTGAGACGGCGGCGGCGGTATCAGGTGGTTGAACAGTCAATGTTGCCGACCTTACACCCCGGCGATACGGTTTTGGCTGAGCCCTATCGCCGGGGTCAGGCTGTACTGACGGCTGAAGACGTTGTTATTGTGCGCCATCCCTCGCGCGCTGATTTGCTGCTGATTAAGCGGGTTAAGGAAACCTTTGATGACGGTAGCTGCACGGTAATCAGTGATAACCTGGCTGAGCCAACGGCCCAAGACAGTCGCAGCTTTGGCGCGATCGCGGCGGAGCAAATCCTTGCCCGCGTTACCAGCCTGTTGGTGCCCGTACCCCGTAGCTAATCACCCATAGCTGCCCCAGATAGCTGAACTCACATGAGCGATTCAACCGTACACATTCGTCCGGCCACAGCTGATGATGTCTCAACCTTGTTTGAGCTGGTGCAGGGCTTAGCCGAGTACGAAAAGCTATCCCATGAAGTCACGGGCACACCGGAAGCACTGCGGCAAAGTCTCTTTGGCCCTCAGCCCTATGCTCACGCGATTTTAGCCTGGGTCGACGAACAGCCCGCCGGGTTTGCGCTGTATTTCTACAACTTCTCCACCTTCTTAATGAAGCCAGGGCTGTATCTCGAAGATCTGTTTATTCGCCCCGACTACCGTCGTCGGGGGATTGGCAGCGCCATCTTTCAGTACCTGGCACAAACCGCTATCGACCAAGGTTGTGGTCGATTCGAGTGGAGCGTCCTGGACTGGAATGAAAGCGCGATCGCGTTTTACAAACAAAAAGGGGCAACGTTAATGGACGAATGGCGCATTTGTCGGGTCACCGGTCCGGCCTTGGCCACGCTAGCTCAAGGCGACTGAGCGTCAAGCCAAACGAGAAACGTCATATTACACATTGTGTCTCCTGAGAATTTACAGATGAAGTTGCGTTGATGGAATGGCTAAATAGAGAGACGAAATCATTTTTGTCCTCATGCTCAAAACGCTGTTGACGGTTAGCGGCGCTGCGGCGCTATCCCTCGGGCTGATGCCGGTGGCCCAAGCCGGGACTTTCTACAATGGCTGGACCTACAGCATTGATGCCTTTGATGACGGCTCCGGCGGCAGCGCCTACGAGATCACAGGACTCGCGATCAAAGAAACGACTGACTCTGTTATCTTTTCGGTCGCCGGGGGCGCAGCGCTAACCGGCATTCCAGCAGACGGTCCCCCTGACGACAACATCGGCTGGGCCGACCTGATGCTCAACTTCTCAGACAACAACTACAGCACAGCGGCGGATGACGGTACCCTTCTGGGCATTCGCTTTGCCGAAACCAACGATTCAGGCGTCGATCAGGTGGGGCTGTACCAGGTCGATAGCGCTATTGCTGTCTATGCCGATAACAATGGCTACGGCAGCCTAAAGCAGTACTACGATGCGGGCTTTGGTCGCCTCGATACGATGGGCGACATCGCCACCGAGCAGGCTGCGTTTGAGTATTTTGGTGAGACAACACCGATCCAAAGCAGTATTGGCAGTGGCACCTATCTCGGCGGGCTGACCTTCTTAACCGACCAGGAAGCAGCGGACGAGGGGTTGAATTTTGCTAACTTCGATGCAGCGGCACCCGAAACGCATACCTTCAAAGTTGAGCGATCGCAATTGCCCACCGGCAACTTTCTGGCCAGCGTCTTCTTAGAATGCATCAACGACGGCATTGCCCTAGCCAGTAACCGCTCCACCCATCACCAAGACGTACCAGAACCCTCTGCCGTGGGCGGGATGGTGCTGGTAGGACTGCTAGCAGCCAGGCGTCTCGGCCGGCGCAAATCAACCTAACCCCGCTGACACAGTTCTAGCTGCACAGATTCGGCAGCAATTGGGGTATTCTTGCCAAGTCGCTTATGGGTAGGACATGGCCCAGATCTTTATCTCTGCCGGGCATGGTGGATTTGAAAACGGTGTTCGCGATCAGGGGTCTGTCGTAAGCGGCACCACTGAAGCGCAGGAGATGATCAGCCTGCGAGATTTGATCGTGCCGGAACTGCGATCGCGGGGGTTCAACGTCCTGTCTGTGCCCGACGACCTCAGCCTCACCCAAACCATCGATTGGATTAACGGTCGGGCTCAGGCGGGTGCGATCTCGATTGAGCTGCATGCCGATGCCTACGTCAACACAGCCCTACGCGGAGCCTGTGTCTACTACATTGCCAACAATACAGAGCGCAAGTCCCAGGCCGAGCTGATTCTGCTAGCCCTACTCCGACGGGTGCCGCAGCTGCCCAGTCGCGGGGCCAAGCCCGACACCTTTTCGGGGATGGGGCAGCTGGCCTTCTGCCGCCGCGTTTCGCCCGCGTCCCTGCTCATCGAACTGGGGTACCTGTCCAACGCCCAAGACCGTTCGCTGCTGCAAAACCGCCGCCGTGACTTTGCGCTCGGTCTAGCCGATGGCTTGGCCGCTTGGAGCCGTTCGGTCACAGGTCAGTCTCCCCCCACCACCGTAGACGAAGGCGGCTTCCCCGAAATCAACATTCGCATCAACGGCGGACAGTACGACGAAAAAGGACTAATCATCAACAACAATGCCTACGTCCCGATAGACCTGGCCGACCGGCTGGGTGTCGATTTGACCAACGAGCCCGAGATTCGTCGCGTTCGCTATCGCAACGTGGTGTACGTCAAAGCCGTTGACCTGCGGGACTTCAACATCTCCATCGGCTGGGACAGCGCCACTCGCTCCGTCCTACTCAAAACGCCCTCAGCCTCAGCCATTTGCCCTGGACTGATCGACCGCATCATGGGCCACGGCAACACCACCGACGTGCAGCTGATGATGTTCCTCAAGGCCAACAACGAATCAGCACTTCAGGGACAGTTTTCAGATCTGCCCAGGATCTACCGGGAAGAAGGCGCTATCGAAGGGGTCAACTACGACGTTGCCTTTTCGCAGATGTGCGTTGAGACCTCATTCCTACGATTTGGCGGTGACGTCAAAGCCGAGCAGAACAACTTTGCCGGACTCGGCGCAGTCGGTGGCGGCCCCAGCGGCGCGTCCTTCCCCAGCATTCGCATCGGCGTGCGGGCCCACATCCAGCATCTCAAGGCCTACGGCAGCACCGAGCCGCTAGTGCAAGAACTGGTAGACCCGCGGTTCGACTTTGTCAGTCGCGGCATTGCCCCGCTGGTCGACCAGCTCAGCGGCCGCTGGGCGGCTGACCCCAACTACGGTCAGAAAATTTTAGCCAAGCTGCGGCAGCTCTACGAGTCCGCAGGGTTGCTCTAGGTCTCGCTCACGTGAAGGTACGGTAAGGGCTAACGCTTCCAGCTTAAAAATTGTCCCGACTTCTGATACAAAATTGAGTACAGTTCCCTAGCATGATTGGGAATCCTGTACGAGACCCTACGGCATCGAATCGCAACGTCTAATTGTGGTATCGGAGGCGGTACTGGCCCGTTGTTGGAGGCATCACGCCGTTTGGGATATCTCAGTGCATGATGCGATCGCATTCTTAATTCTGTCGCACCCCTAGCGGTGTGAAAGCTGCTCACAGTACTCGTTTTCATAAAATGACAACTGCGCTTACACCCACCGACGCTCAAACAGCTACGGAACCAGTCAAGCTGAGTACCGGACTGCTATTTATCCTCAAACTGATGCGCCGTTACGGGTGGGGTTCGCTCCTACTTTGGGTCCTATGGGCCGTACCGGCTGTAGCCCTAGAGCTACGAATAGCGGTACAAAATGCCACCCAAACGGTCGACGTCGGCACCTCTACACCAGGCACGCTATCCAACGACCGAGGGGAAGCACTGTTTCAAGTCCCCCAGCTCGAGCGATTAGTGATCGAAAGTGACGGACCAGGGCAGCTGGCCCTCAGCGATGGCCAAACCGAGTACGCGGTTGCCAACGGCTTTTGGATTGAACCTCAAGACGATGGACTGGTATGGATCGGCAACCGCTGGTATCGGGGTCGCGTTCGCGTGGTCCCTGCGGAGAGCGGGCTGGTTGCCATTAACCACGTGGACCTAGAAGAGTACCTCTACAGCGTTGTCGGTAGCGAAATGCCCGCTAGCTGGCCCCAGGCAGCCCTCCAAGCCCAGGCCGTCGCCGCCCGCTCCTATGCGATGTATCATCAAAACCGCGCCACTAGCCGCGCCTACGACATGGGCGGCACTACCACCTGGCAGGTCTATCGAGGCTTCAGCGGCGAGGCTGCCAGCACTCGCACAGCCGTAGACGCCACCGCAGGCCAGGTCCTCACCTACGGCGGCCAGGTGATCGAAGCCGTCTTCCACTCGTCTTCCGGCGGCCACACCGAAAACTCAGAAGATGTCTGGTCCAGCGCCGTCCCCTACCTCAAAGGCGTGCGCGACTTTGACGAAAACGCCCCCGTATTCAGCTGGGATGCCACTTTGTCACTCACAGAAGCCAGCAGTCAGTTCAGCGGTATTGGGCAGATCCAGGATATTCAAATCGTGCGCCGCAGTGGCCAGAACCGAGTGGCAGAAGTACGCGTAGTGGGCAATTTAGATAGCACCGTCATTCGCGGTAACGACTTACGTCGAGCGCTGGGCCTACGCAGTACCAAGATTGACTCTATTGCTATCGATGCTGGGCAAGATCTACTGCTGATCAGCGGTCGCGGCTTTGGTCATGGCATTGGCCTAAGCCAATGGGGAGCACGCGGCATGGCCGAACAGGGCCACAGCTACGATCAAATTCTTCGCCACTATTACCAAAGCACTCAGCTGTCGAGCATTGAGTAGTCGTGGCTAGCAAGGTCCTCTGTTCAAACTAGTGCATCGTCAAAGCTTAATTTTAGGGTAGACGGAAGCGAGCTTACATCT
>CAWUKV010000049.1:0-27432 GCA_963923025.1 uncultured bacterium | reverse complement strand
CATCGCCCCAGGTCCAGACGAGCCCCCCAGCGTGCCACCTGAGACCTCACTGGATACAGCTTCGCTTACGCCAGAACTGACAGCCATACTAGAGGCACTGTCAGCTGAACCCACAGGGTTAGATGCCCTAGCCCAAAAAACCGGGCAGGCCACTGGCCCACTGCTGAGCAGTCTGATGCAGCTGGAGCTAGAGGGCTATGTGACGCAGCTACCTGGCATGCAGTATCAGCGCCTTGTGCAGTAGATCCCACTCGGACCTGCGCTAGCCCCCAGAAACCACACACTTAAAAATAGGTGCCGCTGATGTCAGACTTGGCGTGGGTAAAGTCATCGATGAAAAACTCGATCCGCAGCGTGCCCATCTCTAACAGGTCACCATCTCGAAGCTGCCGCTTACCTAAGCTGGGTAAACGGTGTCGATTGTGGCGTAGGCCAGTGGTACTGCCTAGGTCGGCAATGCAGAAGCCGGTGCCCGCAGCGTAGTCAATCGCGGCTTGGCAGCTATCGATAGCCGGGTGATCGATACGCAACGCACAGTCAAGCGCCCGACCCACTCGCCAGCAAGTATCAACATCAGTTAAGTGAAGCTGAGATGCATTGCCGACGTTGGAGACCAAAAACGTAGCGGATGATGTCACCACCCCTTGAATATATAAAGGCGTGATCTGACAGCGATCTTTGGCCGTCAAAACAGCATCAACCACGGTATAAACCGCATCAAAGTTGTAGTCCAGATTCTTAAAGAGCGCTTCCCACAGGCGACTACCACTGTGGCTAGCGTCAACAACCGCGTCTGCCATATCCGACGTATCCGGCGTTGGAACAACAGGGACAGAACGATCCGTTGAGGTTTTTGGCAAAGGACAAACCTGGGAGCCCTGAGAGAACAGCCGTGCTGGCTGAACGGCTTGGCTCACAGACATTGGAGAAATATTAGCTTGGGACATGGACAACGACGGTCTAACTTAATGGCTGCAGGCGCTGGTAGAGGTCCGGTCGGTTGTCACCCTAATTCGAAAAAGCAGAGATGCACCCAGATGACAGGATAGAGGATTCGGTATAAGCCTTAGCCGCGGCCCGAACGGCATTCCAGATGAAGAAGATCCGGCCCAATCTCGGCGGTGGCTAACGCATGTCGTTGATAGAACGTTAGGTAGATAAGCTGAAGCAGATAAATCGGTCGAATAAAACGGTCGGCATAGGCTGGCTGTCAAAGGCGGCTATGGCGTGCCTTAGTCAGCTCGTCAGACAAGCTGTACGGTGGTAAATGCCGTCAGTGGTTTACTGTCTCCACTGCGGTCTAGAAACATTAAACCGCTGGGGCAGCAGCTCCGTAATTTAACTGAGCTGATTTTTATAGAAGCTTTAACGGGTACCGGGAACTGTTAAGTTCCCAGAGAAGTCTGCGAATTTCCCCTGATGATACGAGCTGGGGACGGGGCAACCTGAGGCACCTGCACCTGATAGCCTGATCTCGTTAACGTTGTGCTGCACCCGGAATCCTGCCGGAGGAAAGTTCCTTGAATCGTGTCGTTGCCCGTCCGTCCCTTGACTTCATTCCACCCCGGTTTAACCCGGTTGTGCGGCAAGGGGTCAAGGCACTGATTCCGGGATGGGTGCGCTGGCGCACCTCTCTGCGGGAGATTCAGGTCCAACACGCAGAGATTCTGGCCCAGCTTTACACCGAGTTTGAGCAGGGCAAAACTCGGTTTTTAGTGGCATTTCGGCACCCCAGTCCGGACGATCCTTACTGTCTATCGCAGCTGTTCTGGCAGGCGATTCCCCAGGCGGCACGTCAGCAGAATTTAGCGCTGGCGCATCCGGTACACGCCTATTTCATCTACGATCGCGGTATTCCCCTATGGGCCGGTCAGTGGATGGGGTGGCTGTACTCTCAGCTGGGCGGTATCTCAATTCAGCGCGGCAAGCTCGATTTAGAAGCGCTGAGGGTGGCGCGATCGCGCTTTCTCGACGGTCAGTTTCCCCTAGTGGCAGCGCCCGAAGGCGGCAACAACGGCCACAGCGAAATTGTCAGTCCGCTAGAACCCGGCGTTGCCCAGCTGGGGTTTTGGTGTGCCGATGACTTGCACAAGGCTGATCGCCCTGAAACGGTCCAGATTGTGCCCGTGGGCATTCAGTACCGCTACCTGAGCCAGCCTTGGGCAGCAGTAGAACAGCTCCTCGCCCAGCTAGAGCAAAGCTGCGGGCTGGCTCCGGGTCAAAAATCTCGTTACCAGCGGCTCTACCGGTTAGCGGCCCATCTACTGACGCTGATGGAAGACTATTACGATCGCTTCTTTCAGACGACCCTCCCGGCTGCTACGGATCCAGCATCAGCCCCAACAACAGATCCTAACCAGCAACTCGCGCAGCGACTAGATACGCTGATGAACACCGCACTGACCGTAGCCGAAACCTCCTTTGGTCTATCGCCAAAGGGATCGGTGATTGATCGATGTCGGCGGCTGGAGCAGGCAGGGTGGGAGCGCATCTTTCGAGATGACATTCAAGATCGCGCGGCGCTGTCCGTGGTAGAGCGCAGCCTAGCCGACCGGGCCGCAGCAGAGGCGGACCTGCGGCTGTGGCACATGCGCCTGGTCGAAAACTTTGTGGCGGTTACCGGTCGCTACGTTCTAGACAAACCCACAATTGAACGCTTTGCCGAGACGCTGCTGCTGCTGCGCGACATGATTATGCGCATTCAAGGCAAGAATCCTTTCCCTCGCCCCCAGCTGGGGCCGCAGCAGGCCACCGTCACAGTGGGCCAGCCGCTGTCGGTGAGCGATCGCTACCCCGACTACAAAAAGAGCCGTCGCCGAGCGGTAGATGGCCTCACCCAGGAGTTGCGCACCGCCCTAGAAGCGCTAATCGCACCCACTTAGCCCAGGGATACCCACTGACCGTCCTGATGCAGCGATGCGGACAGCCCTTCTAGCACCTTTACAAGTGCGGTCCCTACCTGCCCCGACGAAATCTCTGACAATTGCTGCTGTTGAGTGCATTGCACGAAGTGGTCACACATCTGGGCCAGGGGCTCTGCGACCGGGACGACCAGCGCCGTGTGGGCCAGCCCTGTAGGGATAAAGCGACCGTCCTGCCGGTCAAAGGTCCCGCTTTGCACCGTCAGCGGCTGTTCGGCCATCTCATCGAAAACCAGCGTCCCTTGGTCGCCCACGACGCAAAGGCGACGCTGCTTGTCAGGGTTCGCCCAGCACAGATGTATGACGGCCTCAAAGCCGCTGGGGTAGCGCAGCCGACACCACACCACGTCTGCCAATCCCTGGGGAAAAAGCGGCGGTTGCTGGACCTGGGGCTGCTGCCAGCCCAGCCCGTGGGCCTGCACCTGCTGGGGTACTTCCCCTAGCCAGTGGTTGAAAATGGCAATGTCGTGAATGGCTAAATCCCACAGCGCATCCACATCAAAACGGACGGGACCGAGATTGGTGCGGGTGGCGTAGCCGTAGCGGGGCTGGCCCACCTTAGAGAGCACCTGCTGCCCGGTTTGCACAGCCGGGTGAAATAGATACGTGTGGTCCACCATCAGCTGTCCGCCGCGATCGCATAGCTGAGCACTGCTGGCGGTACTGAGCGTCAGCGGCTTTTCTACCAGCACAGACAGATTCCGGTCCAGCGCAGCGTTGACCAAATCGAAATGGGTGGCAGCCGGGGTCGCGATCGCAACCGCAGTTAGGCCCGGTAAATCCAGAGCCGTCTGCCAGTCGGTCAGCAGTGCCACCGTATCGGGCAGCTCAAAGCGCTGAGCCGTCTGCTGCAGTTGGGCCTCATAGGGGTCAACCACCGCTCGCACCGTTACCGCTGGGTGAGCGAGAAAGTTACGCAGTAGATGCGTACCCCAGCGACCCACACCAAAAAGCGCAAGAGAGATTTGTGACGCCATAGTTAGCAACTCGGAAGGGACAGGATAAGCAGCACCCTCTCCAGCATGCCCGATGAATATGGGGCGCTAGTCGTCGGCGTCCGCTTTCTTGGATAGGGCAGCGGTCAGACCATGAAGCGCCCGCTGAGCGGCAACCTGTTCGGCCTGCTTGCGGGCACCACCCTTGCCGTTACCCCACTGCTGCCCTTCGTACCAGACTTCCGCATAGAACCGTTCTGCATCGCCGTGGACCTGACTGATTTCGGTGACGCGGTACTCGGGCAGCTGTTTGTTATGGGCCTGGGTTAGTTCTTGTAGGGCAGCTTTGTAGTTTTGGCGGGCCGGATCGGCCTGTAGGGCTTGAGTCAGCTGTTCGAGTTCTTGGTCTAGCCAGGGACGCACCAAACTCAGATCAGATGTGCTCAGATACAGTGCCCCTAGCACCGCCTCAAAGGCATCGGCCAGCCGCGAGGCGTGACCGGCCCGGTCTCCCAGCGCACTGCTAGCCAGCTTTAAGTGCCGATCTAATTGGTAGCGCTGGGCTAGGGTCGTCAGCGTGCGATCGCTCACGAGCTGCGATCGCGTTGCAGCCATGTCACCGACGCTCATGGCCGGATACGCCTCACGCAAAAACTCAGCCGCCGCCAATCGCAGAACGGCATCTCCCAAAAACTCTAGATGCTGGTTGTTGTACTCAGCCGAGGTGGAAATGTCGGTCAGCGCCTGGTCCAGCAGTGCCCAGTTCACAGATTCTATGGGGATACCGAACTGAGCGGCCCACGCCTGCAGCTGATCTTTGCGATCGCGTCCAAGCCGATCGCCCGCTACGACAGCAGCATCCGCACTGTCTAAACCTTGCTGCCCTGTCGTCATTCCGCCTCTGTAGCTGCGACAAATCGCGCCAGCTCCGCACTCTTTGCCCCGTACACACCCTCGATCTGCTGCTCGCAGCAGTCAACGGCAAAGTCATTCAGGTCTGCAGCATCAATACCAAACATCGCCTCGAAGGTGGGAGCGCTCACCCGACAAAAATCGGGACGCTCCTCATAAATAGTGCAAAGCCGCTGCTCCGCGTCGTAATGGATGCACCAGCCGTCTTCCCCCACCATGCCAAGGTACTGACTGAGCTGCGCTTCCGTCAGATAATCTGCCAGCTCAGGCCGGTCACTGGGATCGAGCTGACAGCAGGCACCGCAGTGCTTAACACATTGCCAAGTGGCCATGAGCACACCTCCTTAGGCCAACGCTTCTTAGAATTTTGTAAATTTACTTAAATTAGCGGGGATTTAAACAGGTAAAATATCGAATGTGTTTGAGTTACAAAACTAAATGGGTTGGTAAAACCTGCTGTGCAAAGGCGATTCAGCATGGCTAACCCCCTTACCTCAACACTTAACATTACAGAATAGGTCTGGTCTTTTGGAGGTCTGATGGGTTTTCTTAGCAATATCGACTTTGTCCTCATTGCTCAGCTGACGGTGCTGGCACTGGTAGTCATTTCTGGGCCTGCTATCGTGTTTTTGTTATCCCTGCGGGGTGGTGACCTCTAGGGGCAGGCGGCCTCTCAGAATGGGCAAAGCGTACGATTCGATTTAATTCAACGATTTATACTAGCGCTTCATTAGGCAGGTCAACCATGGCCTGCTTTTTGCTGTGGCAATTCCTATGCAGCGGCCTAAACATTAATCCTCAGACTCCTCACCCAGCCGTTTTTTGAGAATAAAGGTGGCAATCGCTAAATCCACTGGCGTCGTAATCTTCAGGTTGGGTTCTTCCCCTTCAACAATCACAACGGGGCGTCCCACCCGCTCAAACAGAGCCGCATCGTCCGTAACCGCCCAACCCTGCTGCACCGCCTGCTGGTGAGCGGCTTTGAGGGGGGCAACGGCAAATCCCTGGGGCGTCTGCGCGGCCCAAAGCTGGCTGCGGTCCGGAGTTGCCAAAATCATGCCTTTTTCGTCGACCTGCTTGATCGTATCTTTAACCGGGATGGCTGCAATCAGGCCATCGTGGTTTTGCAATGCTGCAGTACAGCGATCAAATAAGGCGGGACTGGCTAAGCAGCGGGCTCCATCGTGAATGAGCACGTGGGTTGCATCGGCAGGTAGTGCCTGTAGGCCGTTGTACACCGACGCTTGACGCGTGTCCCCACCGGGAATGAGCTGGACGGGTAGCGTTAAGCCCAGCTCGCCTAGAATCATTTCAAAATCGGGCCGATCCACCGGCTGACCAATGAGGCCCACCCATTTAATCGTCTGAGACTGGGCTGCAGCTATCAGTGTCCAGGCCAGAATAGACCGATCCAGCAACGGCAGCAGCAGCTTATTGCGATCGCCACCCATACGCTTGCCCACACCAGCCGCTGGAATTAACAAATGCACGCTTTCTCCCTCGCCTCTGGGACTCACTAATCAAACTCAGACTACCGTTAATCTGAGAAAATCCCGGCCATATAAAAAATCTCGGTGATATAACCGTGGGCGCACGCCACCGTCCTCTAAAATAGGGGGCGACATTCACAAGCATCCTCTACATAGGCCGCCCATGCGAGTATTGGCTCTGGTTCCTGGCGACATCAGCGAGCAGCTTCGTTTCTTTCCAACCCTAGAGAGCATCAAGCAGGCATACCCCAGCTCAGAATTTGGTGTGGTGGTCGAGCCCCGTGCTAAGTCGGCCTACAGCGTTTCAAAGCTGGTGAACGATGTCATTCCCTTTGACTACGGCGCGGCGAATAGCCCCGCTGACTGGGCGAATTTGCTGGGTATTTTGCGCGATCGCGAGTTTGAAGTCGCCCTCTGCGCCAGTCCACGCTGGGAAGAAGGTGTGCTGCTCTGGCTTAGCGGTATTCCTGCCCGCATTGCCGATAGTCAAACCCGTACGCCCTGGCTCTATTCCCAAGTGGTGCCTGCGAGTAAAGATGATGGCGATCGCTATCGCACCCTGCTAACCGGCTTGCAGATTGACCTGGCTAAAGGGGCTACAGGCGAACTCAACGTGCCAGAAGCCGACATTGCCTGGGCAGACGAACAGCGAAGCAAGCTGGGGCTGAAGGATGGCTACGTCATGCTGTATCCCGAGGCCGCAGAGGCCGCCTACCCCACCGAAAGCTGGCTGAAGATTATTGAAGACTTCCAGACCAAGCAGCCACAAATGGCCCTGGCACTGCTGAAAGATAAGGCTAGCCAAGCTGCCGTAGGCAACCTGACACGCCAGCAGCAGTCGCTCAAAGTACTCGAACCCGAAAATCTCGGCCAAACAGCAGCGTTGCTGGCAGGTGCGGATCTAATTCTGACGCCAGAGAGTTACGTGATGCAGCTGGCCGTTGCCCTCAATGTCTTCACCCTGGCACTGCTATCGGCAGGCCAAGCACCGCTGGCCCTCCCCACCGAGCAAGGCGACACCCGCGTCTTGACCATCCAATCCCCCACCCCCAACCTGTCCGACATCTCACCTGAGACCGTACTCCAGCAAGTCTGGGGTGAGTCATAGCGGTCTGCCCTCCCCCCTTACGACTGTTCAGGTCTGCTTCTGGATCAAGACCTGGACGATACCAATAGCTTAAGTAGACCTATAGCTAGACGGTCCCGTCCTGCCTATCCGCTACTATCGAGCTGAATTCGTTAATCTGGGCGTCGGTTGCCTTTATCGCGCTGGCCGCTGAGTACGCCACTCTGCCCCTTACACTCGCCGCAAAGACAGGCGCGTCTCCCCAACTAGACAGCGTAGGGGATGGTGCAGTCTTCAGAAACACGCATTTATTTGAAGGAAACTAATAATGGAAAAGCTTCAAACCCAGGCCTCTAAACTTTGGCAGCTCCTGTTTGACCCGGAAACGGCCACCACCTATCAGAAAATGCTGGCCCTAACTGGGGTCATCCTCAAGGAAACGGCCCTGCTACTCTGGCTCTTTTTCTGCTCAATTTTTGTCCTGGGTGCTTGGCTGGGCAAGACGGGACTGTCCTGGGGGCGCGATACTCGTAACTGGTTAGACGACCAAACCGCCAGCGAAGCCGACAGCAGCGAGAAGGCGGCGGCTACCGGACAAGCCCTGCTAGATGCGGGCCAGAGCGGTGCCTACTTCTTGCTTGACAAAGCCTACGAGCAACTGGGTCTAGAAAAGCCCACCAGACCCGAAAAGCCTGCTGTCACTGCGAACCCGTCTAAGACAGCCAAAACGACTAAAGCCAGCAATGGCACCAAGGCAACCGCCGGTAAACCACCCGCTGCTAAGGTGACTGCGGCTAAAACAGGCAGTACTACCGTTACAGAAACCCGAGTTGCCGATAAGCCCCTAGCGGACGACGACGTCACCGCATAGCTTAGACCGCTTAACAACTTAGACCGCTTAATTTAGGCTGAGTTCGACCGATTGCCCCCGTTCCTGCGTCTATGGAACGGGGGCTTTTTGATATGGGTTAGGTGATGGACGTGAGCTGACGCAGCGATCGCACCGTCTCCACTACGGCCTCACCTACTCGCTCAATGTCCTTTGCTGTAGTAGACCGCCCCAAACCAAACCGGAGGGACGCATAGGCTAAGTCCTGTGACCGTCCCAACGCCGTTAGAACGTGGGAGGGCGATGTCTTAGCCGAGCTACAGGCCGACCCCGACGACAGGGCCACCGTTGAGCGCAGCCCCAGCAGCAGCGCCTGACCGTCCAAACCAGCAAAGCTAACGTTGAGATTGCCCGGTAACCGCTGGGTGGGATGGCCGTTGAGTGTTACGTCTGGCAGTGTTCGAATTTTTTCCCATAGCTGATCGCGAAGCTGCGTCAAGCGGCGGGTTTCAGACGCCATTTCGGCCTGCCCCAGCGCTATCGCCTTGGCAAAACCGACAATCTGAGGTGGGTAGAGCGTACCCGACCGCCGCTGCCGCTCTTGCCCACCGCCGTGAAGCTGGGGGGCAAGCCGTACGCGAGGCTGCCGTCGCCGCACGTACAGCGCACCAATGCCTTTAGGACCGTAGACCTTATGAGCCGTCAGCGACAGTAAATCAATCTGCATGGTCTGGACATCTAGCGGTACCTTGCCAATCGCCTGGGCTGCGTCACTGTGGAACATCACTTGCCTTTCCCGGCACAGTGCGCCAATCTCGGCAAGGGGCTGGAGGACGCCTATCTCGTTGTTTGCTGCCATCACTGAGACCAGCACCGTATCGGGACGGATGGCCTCAGCCAACTGAGCCAGATCGATCAAACCATCTGCCTGTACCGGCAGGTAGGTCACCTCAAATCCCAGCGTTTCAAGATATCGGCAGGGGTCTAAAACCGCGCTGTGTTCGGTTTGCACTGTGACCAGATGCTTCCCAGTAGAAAAGTAGGCCTCAGCCACCCCCTTAATCGCCAGGTTGTTGGCCTCAGTTGCACCGCTGGTGAAAACAATTTCTTCGGGCGTGGCATTAATGGCCTCAGCCAGGGTTGCTCTTGCCTGCTGGACCGCCGCTTCCGCCGTCCAGCCATAGCTGTGATTCAAGCTACCCGGGTTGCCAAAGTGCTCAGTAAAAAACGGCAGCATCACCTCTAGTACCCTCGGGTCAACCGGGGTGGTAGCGTGAGCGTCTAAATAAATAGGTGCGTCAGGTGGCACGGTAAAACTAAAGAATCAGCGGCTGTCTCTAGCTTGCCGGATGACGCTGCAAATGACTACAGCAGAATGAATCGATTGAACACACCAACCGCCCTGAAGTCATCAACCAGCGGTGTTGCGGTCCGGTAAAGGGTAAACAGACCATAGTTGTTGACCTCGGTGTTGCGGGTCACCACATCTCGCAGGGCTGCCTGCTGCCGGTCTGCGCCGCTACCAATGACGGCTTCGCAGGTCTCACCCACGGTTGCACCCACCGGCCCAAACCACTTATCAAGCGCGTCACTCTGACAGACGCCGTCTTGCATGGCAACGGTTACGGTGTTGGTCGCGAAGTCTGTGTAAGCAGCCTCGTCAGGATTTGTGGCGACCATGATGCTAGCTAAACTACCCAACCCGATGAGCACAGCTGGGGCAAGTTTCATCACTAACGCGTCCTCCTATTGCAGTGAACTGAAGTGATAGGTTATGCAGGTAAAGAAGACCCACATCAGGTCTTAGACTCTATCTAGTCTTAGACTCTATCTATTTGTGCGACTTAACCCCACTTTGTGACACTGCATCAGCATGAACACGCCAACCCATGCAATTTTAAATCTGGCTGTCTTGGGCAAAAGATCTCGCCCATCCTGGAATAGTCCGATCATTTGGGGCGGGCTGATTCCTGACCTGGCAATGTTTGTGTTCTTTGGCTGGGCCACGCTGGGCACCGATATGACCGGTAGCCAAATCTGGGGCGAAGCCTACTACGAACCGTTTTGGCAAAACGTCTTTGATTTCTGGAACTCCATTCCGCTGGCGTTAGTAGGCGTAGGTCTAGGACTGTGGCTCAGGCAACGACGACGATTCCAACAGGCGGGAACACTAGTCGCCGTGTGTTGCGCCAGCATTATTCTGCACTGCATAGCCGACTTACCGATTCACGCCGAAGACGCCCACCGACATTTCTGGCCGCTCAGCAACTATCGCTTTGAGAGCCCTGTCTCTTACTGGGACCCGGCCAAGGGTGGCCGCATCTTTGCCCTATTTGAGATGGTGATGGCCCTAGGGCTAAGCATCTATGTGTTCAGCTGGCTCAAGTCTCGTTTGACCCAGGGCCTGCTCATCTTTAGCAATCTGTTGTTTCTGACCTTTTTTATTCGGTTTTATTTGTAGCTACAAGAGACAGAAGAGAGAAGACAGGAAACAGAATGCGGGCTTACCTGCTGAATTCCGAACGCCGCATTCCAAATTCTGCCTCCTCTCTTTCCGTCAACTCGCCGCAGAATGATGCACCAGCGGCCTCGGACCTCGACGAAGGCGCGGCGGCGCGGGGCGATCGCGGCGATCAGCCCGTTTAACGGGTGGCGCAACTCGGTGGGCCGCTGGGGCAACTGGCTGCATCGGCGTCACTTTGCTTCTTAACGATGTTCTCTGGGGTCGTAGCTGGATGGGCTCTTCGACCGGAACCATGGGCGTTGGCCGCACCCGGTCCAGATGACGCAGGTAGGTCATAATCTCTTCGCCCAGGGCCTGGTAGTCGAACCAGGCGGTGCGATCGCGCCCGTTCAAATCCCTCAGTGGTACACCCGCCAAGGCAGCCTTGGGAAACCCAACCGACCGCCGAATCAGCGAATCAAACACCGGCACACCGTGGGCCTTCAGGTTAGCTCGCAGCAGCTCGCCTTCCTTGTTGGGCTTGGGCGGCACAATCGTCAGCAGCGCGCGGCAGGGAGCCCGATGCAAATCTTTCAACGTTTGCAGCATCGGGTCCAGGCTGACAATGTCCGGCGTTGTCGGCAAAATCATCAGACTTGACCCGTTCGCCAGCTCTTCCAAATCATCACTATCTGGCCGAGCTGGGGTGTCGATCACCACATAGTCCTGTCCCTGAAAAATCGACTGCGCCTGCTGCTGCGAGGTTGAACAGCTAATCAAATCTGAAACCTTAAACGGCAATTCCCCCCGCGCAGCCCAAGAGAGCGCCGTCCGGTTAGGGTCGCCGTCTACCAGCAATGTCTTCCCGAAGTTACTCAAATACGTTGCAATATGAATCGCGGTCGTCGATTTACCGACGCCGCCCTTGTAGCCCGTCACAGAAATAATTCTCATCGTTCGTCGCTATCACGTAGATGTCACCCGTCCAATCGTCTGAACAGATGGCAAATAAAAATACAGGCTTTTTTTAGAAACGACAACTAAATACAATTTTGGCCTATTTTTTGTATGCAGCTGCTGCTCGCTTAGATCGTCAGGAACCTGATCTCTCAGCATTTACACAGACTTGACGACGCATACTCAGTCATTGCTCAGCCCGCTATCAGCCACTGCTCAATCAGGCGCAACACCATAAAAGTGTTAGCTACGCTACAAAGCCAAAACAAAAAGGGAGGCTGCTATGGAACGTACAATTCTCTCTTCAGTTGCCGTCCTGCCCGGTCTTGTTGCCGCAGTCGTGCTGTTGATATTGTGCACCTCGGCGATCGCGGCCGCTGCCAGAACCAGCACACCACAGATCGACGCCACCATTGTGGAATGGCGCTGGGAAAATGTCGCGATGTAGCCCCGCATCGAGAGATAGCTCAGGAGAAGTTTAAGGGGTCCACATCAATCGTCAGGCTGATCTGTGAGCCGACCTGCTGACGTAGGTCGCTGACGTCCGGCATGGGCGTAGATAGCGGCCCTTTCACCAAAACCTGCCAGCGAAATCGGTTGGCAACCCGTAGAATCGGCGCGGGGACCGGTCCCAGAACGTCAAGCGTCGAGGCGGCCGCCGCCTGGAACTGCTGTTGAAGCTGCTGAGCACAGAACTGCGCAGCTCGTTCGACCTGCTGAGCCTCAAATCCACTCAGTCGCAACAGCAGCAGCCGACCGTAGGGTGGGTACTGCAGCGCCTGTCGCTGTTCTTGCTCCTGCTTGATGAAGGCCGCATAGCTGTGCTGCTGCATGGCCTGCACAGCAAAGTGTTCGGGGGTGTAGGTTTGCACAATCGCCTGTCCTGGCAGATCACCCCGACCGGCCCGTCCCGCCACCTGAGTCAGGGTTTGAAACGCCCGTTCCGCCGACCAGTAATCCGACAGGTGCAACAGCCCGTCCGCAGCCATAACGCCTACCAGCGTCACATTGGGTAAGTCGATGCCTTTGGTCAGCATTTGTGTCCCGATCAGCAAATCGGCTTCCCCAGCAGCAAACCGTTCCAACAGAGCCCGATGCGCCCCCTTTGCGCGGGTCGTATCGCTATCAAATCGCAGGCAGCGCAGGTCCGGAAAGGTGTTTTCAATTTCATCGACCACCCGCTGGGTACCGCTGCCAAAGTTCTTTAGATAGGGTGAGCCACAGCTGGGACACCGCTCTGGCTGCCCCTGAGTAAAGCCGCAGTAGTGACAGCGCAGATAGGCCGCCGTACTGGGACGGTGGTAGGCCAAGGAGACATCGCAGTTGGGGCAGTCCATGACGTGCCCGCAGCTGCGGCAAGAGACAAATCGACTGTGGCCCCGCCGCTGAATGAACAACAGCCCCTGATGGCCCGCCGCCTGCATTTGTATCAGGGCCGACTGTAGCGCCCGACTAAACATCGAACGGTTGCCTTCATACAGCTCCTGGCGCATGTCCACCAGCTTGACCGGCGGCAGGGGGCGCGTGTTGATGCGGTCCGGCATCGATAGGTACAGGGCAGACGCTGTTGGGGCGTCGATGGTCGACGTTTCTCCCCGTGCCTCCACCGGCGACTCATGGGCGCTGACCCAGGTTTCCAGCGATGGTGTGGCTGACCCCAAAACTAATGGACAGTCCGCCAGCTGCGACCGCCAGCGGGCCACAGTACGGGCGTGGTAGCAGGGCATCGGCTGGTCCTGCTTGTAGCTGCTGTCGTGCTCTTCGTCGAGAATGATGAGCCCCAGATTGGGCAGCGGTGTGAAAATGGCTGAGCGGGTACCGATGACGACCTGGGCCTGGGCCGTCAGCAGCGATCGCCAGGTGTCGTAACGTTCACCATCGGACAACCCGCTGTGATAGACACAGACCTGCTCACCAAAGCGACTACGAAACCGATCCGTCAGCTGCGGCGTTAGCCCAATTTCTGGCACCAGCACCAAAACCGACCGTCCCACCGCCAGATGCGGCGCGATCGCCTGCAAATACACCTCGGTCTTGCCCGACCCGGTAACCCCGTGCACTAGCACTTGGGTCGCCCCCGTCAGCTGATTCAACGCAGCCAAAGCAGCATTTTGCATCGGCGTCAGCGTCTTGGGACGATCGCGAGCGGCCTGGGAATGATGGCCAACCCTCAGAACCTCCCTAGGCTCGATGGAAAGGTAGCCCTTAGCAGCTAACCCTCGCAGTGTTTTACTGGTGGTCCGCAGCCGTTGAAGCGCATCACTCAGCCACAGGTCCCCCCCCTGACGTTGCAGGGTCAGCACAATTTCTTGCTGTCTCGCCGTGAGGTCATCGGTTTGAACAGGCATACCCGTTAGTACAACGGCCTGACGCTGCTTGGGTTGGGGTGGCTGGGGCGGGGCCAAGTAGCTTTCGACTCGGCCCTGCTGCTGCAACTCTCGCAGGGCGCTACGGGACTGCGGATGCTGTCGCCGCAAATGCTGCCAGGTGTAGTCTCCGGTGGGAGACTGCTGCAGCAAGGTCAGCAGATGTTGAGCAGCCGGACTCAGAAAAGACTGGGCCACGGGAACCGACAAGGGGAGTTTGTCGTCACTGTGCGTAGAAATTAGGCCGAATTCTGCGTTGTGGCACGTTTCAGGATGCTGAGGAACAAGCCGAATTCTGTGTTGAGATTTTGCTAGCAGCCCCGGCGGTAGTGCGGCACGAATGACCTGGATAAGCGGCGTTTGGTAATAATTCGCAACCCGCTCCAGAAGTTTCCAATAATCTTTAGAAAAGAAGCCACGGCTGACAACACGGCTAATGTCTTTTAACCGGACTGTGTTCAGTTTTGAATGCGTTGTTGGTACCTGGCGAACCGCGATCGCGCTGAGCTGCCGTTGGCCGAATGGAACACTTAAAATATCGCCCACCTGTATAGACAAATGGGATGGAATTCTATAGATATAAAGCCCCTGTGTTCCGGGACAGTCCACCAGCACCTCAATGGCTGAAAGGGTCTCCCCACCAGAGGTTTGCAGCTTTGCGTGAGTCATTCTATAGGCTTTATAAAGTTGAGAAATGGGGTTGGTAGCATGGCTAAGTGACCCAGTTTGTTACTGGAAACGAACGAGATAAAAGGAAATCGCAAATCGATATTTCTTATAAAAGTTACACAACGCAAAATAGCCCATGAATCGTTACATTTGGGGTCGATACCTCAGCTTGAAAGCATTTTTCCCGCTTCAAAAGCTATCAGAATGAACGGTCGGGTTTGACCAGGTTGCTATAGTAGAGCTGATTGGTGAACGCTCAGTTTTGCCTTTCGTTAAGGAACTGTAATCAAACTATTTGATTCCTATGGCTGCCTCCTTTCAAGCTAACGCTAATGCTGACGCTGCATCACTCGATTCGACTCGTCCGGTAGCCTCCAGCCCCGCAGGCATAACCTGTGTGGAGGAACCGCTGACTGACACTCAACACTCAACATCCGCACAGGGTAAAACAGTCGCTTCTCCGCAGGCTGTCTCCACGGATCATGCACCACTCAGCGGCACTCAACCAGAGGCTATTGAGATTGCAGACGAGTGGAACGCCGCTGATCCGAATGGCCTAGACGAAGCGCCAGAGGACGAGGCATCTGAGACAGACAGCGCCCATGACACGGACCCGTCGGACGATCGGTCAGAGTCGGGCACGATGGATAGCGGGTTGGCAGAAGCCGCGGCTATGGATGATGGGGCTATGGATGACGGGGGTGACAGCGACGACCGTCCCGCTGCATCCCAATATCGCAAGTCTCTGTCGGACGACGCGGTGGGCGCATTCTTCAAAGAAATGGCCCGGTATCCGCTGCTCAAAGCCGATGAAGAAATTGAACTGGCTCGACAGGTCCGGTTTTTGGGCGAAGTAGAAACTCGCGCTGAGCAGATGGGTAAAACGCTCAAACGGCGTCCCACTCAAGACGAGCTGGCCGTCGCCTTTGAAATGGAGCCGGCTGACTTCAAGCGTCAGTTTCGTCAGGCCAACAGTGCCAAGCGCAAGATGATTCGCTCCAACCTGCGCCTGGTGGTCTCCATTGCGAAGCGCTACCTCAATCGCGGCGTTCCCTTCCTCGATCTCATTCAAGAAGGGGCACTGGGTCTAAACCGTGCGGCTGAAAAGTTTGATCCTGACAAAGGCTACAAGTTCTCCACCTATGCCTACTGGTGGATTCGTCAGGGCATTACCCGCACCATCGCTAACGATGCCCGTACCATTCGCCTGCCCATTCACATCGTTGAAAAGCTCAACAAGCTCAAGAAAGCTCACCGAGAGCTGCGCAAAGAACTCAACCGTAACCCCAACGAAGCGGAGCTAGCGGCGGCGCTGGACGTGACTCCTGAGCAACTGCGTGCTCTCCAGCAGGTGCGACGCAAATCGCTGTCGCTAAACCACCGCGTGGGTAAAGGCGAAGACACAGAGCTGATGGAACTGCTGGAAGACGGCAACACGCTGTCGCCCGAGTCCAAAATCAGCGAATCGATGATGCGTCAAGAGGTCTCGGACGTCCTCACCGAGGTACTGACCGAGCGCGAGAAGGACATTATCTCGCTACGCTATGGCATCGCTACTGGCGAACCCCATACCCTAGAAGAGGTGGGCGGTATCTTTAACCTATCTCGCGAGCGCGTGCGCCAGATTCAGACCAAGGCTATGCGGAAGCTGCGTCGGCCCCAGGTTGCCTCCCGGCTGAAGAACTGGCTGCGATGACGCAGGCATAGCGGATGTTGGGTTTCGAATTACTCCGAATTACATAGCTACGCGGCGATTGGAGCTGCGCAGGGTGACGTTGACGCCTTCGGTAGTCTGCTCTAGCACCAGCAACGGGGTAGGCTTAGCCTTTTGGTCCCAGCTCATATTGGCAATGCGGCCCAGCAGCGTCGGCTGCCAGAACTGCTCGTCACGGTCGGTGCTAAGGAAGTTCTCGATACAGGCGATGATCTCTTGAATGATGGATGAGGTGGGCTGTGCCGGATTTTTGGTCAGCTTGATTTGAATGCGGAACAGCACTCGTTTGCGCCCCGTATCTCCAGCAGCATGTTCCACATCGAAGGTTTGGTCGATAGCGCGAGGCTTGCTCGGTAGCCCAACGACACCCTGTTGAGCCTGCTGAGGGCGTAGTGCGACACTCAACTGCTGCTTGACTTTCACTTTCAACTGATTGACCACCGAGAAGTGGAAGTGTTCTTCTTCCATTCTCATTCTTAGGTAGTCCAGGTTGAAATCGCGAGAGTTAATTAGGTCTGGGTTGCGTTCCATTTTGGCAATGGTACTCAACGCCAGCTTGAGGCGTTTTTGGAGTTCTTTGTTCTTGCGACTCTCAAACTTGAGCTTTCGCCGCACCAGCATAAACTGAACTTGTGAGACGATGCCAAGGACCACCAGTGCCCCCAAAAGTCCCAGAGAGAGGTTATTCCAGTTAGACGGTAGCGGTGCTTCAGTGGGTTGTGGACTCTGAGCGACAACAGGCACCGAGATAGTATTTGACATAGCTGCACGTTCGTTTCTGCGTTACACCAAGCATGCCCCCGCGATAATTTAAATGTAATCAGAGGATCTATCGAACGTACATAAAGTTTCGGTGTACCCGATGAGAATTTGATGTAAGGGGTATCGCCCCTAGTGCCGCCAGCGTGCGCGGTATCCCCGAGCATCAATATGGCTCAACATTGGGAAACTGGTGTATCTGCCGAGGCCACCGGACCACCAAGGATCTAGCGCCCAGTAAATCTGATTGCCGGATAATCCGGGCACGTAAAAGTCAATGGCGTCACCCACAATATGGCGACTGTTAGAGGCCCCGCCCACGCGGCGGTTAATCTCGGGGGGGCGATACCAGCTGGTAATGATGAACGGCCGACCGATGCGATCGCGGGCCTGCTGGGCCAGTTTGGCAATCCGAATCATCGCATCTACCGTCGCCTGGTTGGGCGGCATGCGTGCGCCCCCGCGGGTGGCCTCGGCCCAGGTGAAATTCCCGTTGGGAATAATCGCAGCATCCAGCTGGAGATTGTAAGGCGTCCAGCGGGCTGGACGGGTCGGCTGGGGCGTCGGTGTCGGGGCCGGAGCAGCATCCACGCTGTCGCGCTCGGCCCGCGTCATCCGCCGCACGTCATCCAACAACGACTGGACAGCATTAATGCGTCGGTCCATCCTGCGCCAGATTTGTACCAGGCGAATCAGCGCCTCTCGCTGCTCATCGGTTTCTTTATAGAGCTTGGGGACATCCGCGTAGAACTGCAGAAGTGCCTGGTCCAGCTGACGGGCAGCCGTCGCCAGGGCTGCAGGATTGTCTTTGTTGGCCGCTAGGTAGGCGGGGCTAACGCCCAGGCTCGCAATCGCTTCCGTTTGGGAGGCCAGCCCCTTCCAAGTGCGGTATCCCTCGGTCAGCGCAAATCGCTCGTAGCCAGTGTTTTTGTAATAGTCGGGGAGGCGTTCAACAAAGGCAATCAGGGCCGGATCGATAATGGGTAAATTGGTTTCGTCCGGATAGGGATCGCTGCTGCCCATGTCCTCAATCGCTTCCTCGCGGGAGTCGAGCTGCTTCCACAGCTGCACCAGCCGCAGCAGCGCCTCTCGCTGGTGGGGGTAGCCCGAATAAAACCGGGCCACCTGCTGCATAAAGGTAACCAGCGCACTATCCAAGGCCGCTTCGTCCGGGACATCGTTATTGACCGGTACGTTCATTGCCTCAATCGTGGCGTCAATAGTATCGAGCTTGCGCCACAGGCGGGCGGTTTCCAACAGCGCCTCTCGCTGGAAATCTAACCGTCCGTAATTGGGGGCAATGCGCTCGGCAAAGGCCAACAGCTCGTCATCGAGTTCGGAAAGGTTATGGGGTAGGGCTGCTCCGTCATAGTCGTAGGCGATGTCCGCGTCCATGGCCCGAATCAGCGCCTCGCCATCGCAAGGCTCCAGACGGGCGGCAGCCTCATCGGTTGCTGGGGGAACGTAGCCTTCCGCCACACGCTTCAAGTAGCGATCGCTGTACCGCCCCTTGCTGCTATCCCACAGGTCACTGCCGCTCCAGCCCTCAGCAGTCAGCGCACTGGTAAGGCTACGTACCGTGTTAGCCGCATACTGGACCTGTTCAGAAAAGGTATTCACCTCACTGGCAGAAACTTTATTTGCAGGGGCAATACCGAGCCCGGTTTCACCATCGTCCAGCCGGGGGGACTCATGTACGTCGTACAGGGCCGCTAAAACCGGTTTATAAATCCCCGCCCGTTCAGATTCGAAGAGATAGTAGTAGTTACGCTGGTCGGGAGTGAGTTCTGCCATGGCTCAGCGGTAAAGTAGACAACCAATAAGACCGCACGCCAAGTGCGCGACCGCACGTAACCTATCATGACCCGCTTGCAACCCTTCGACAGCCCTGCTGCCCAAGCTGCCCTGGCCCAGATACGCCTGATCGCCACCGACATGGACGGCACTCTGACCCATAATGAGCAGTTCCGTCCAGCCCTGCTGACAATGTTAGAAAAGCTTAAGGCTGCGAAAATACCTGTAATAATCACGACGGGCCGCTCAGCGGGCTGGGTCAGCGCGGTGGTTCATTACCTGCCCGTAGTCGGTGCTATGGCAGAGAACGGCGGCGTCTACTTGAGTAAAACCAAGCCCAGGCCGACCTTCGCTCAGACGGATTTAGATGTGCCCAGTCACCGCCAGGCCCTGCGCGAACAGTTTGAGCGGCTGCGGCAGCAATACCCCCAGTTAACCGAAGCGGCTGATAACGGTTTCCGCCTGACCGACTGGACCTACGACGTGTCAGGCTTATCACCCACTGATTTGCAGTGGATGTCAGAGAATTGTCAGGCCAACGGATTTAGCTTTACCTATAGCACTGTGCAGTGCCACATCAAGCCAGGGCAACAAAACAAAGCTAACGGACTGATGGCTACCCTGCCAAAACACTTTCCGGAGCTGCTGCCCCAACAGGTTCTAACCGTTGGCGACAGCCCCAACGATGAAAGCCTGTTTGCGCCTCACCCATTCCCCACATCCGTAGGGGTAGCCAATGTGAAAAACTATCTAACGCAGCTGGCCTACCATCCCGCCTTTATCACTCAAGCCGCTGAAGGGGATGGTTTTTGTGAGGTGGCGCAGCTGCTACTGAACCGCTGATGGGTTCAGTGGGCTAAACCCGTTGCCAAGGAGTGTTGCCAAGGAGTAGTTATAACTAGCGCCGTTTACGTTAGGACACCGAGTACGGCGCTCCCGCTTGGCCGATTACGGCGCTCCCGCTTGGCATAGAACGACATGACGTTGCAGCCTTGTCCTAGCGGATCTGGCGGCGGCTCTATCCAACGCGTTCCTGAACCGCCTATTGGCTTTCGCTAGTGCGTTCTAACAGCGCTTCGCTATTCGCCAAATAAGCCTTAACCCGGTCTTGGGCAAGCTCGTAGCGGTTGTCCTCTGGCGGAACCTCAGCCATCAAATCAGAGGCTTGCCGCCAACGGGCAGCCAGTTCCAGCCATTCTTCGGCAGAGTCGGCATCCTTGCCTTCCTGGGCAGCTTCCTCTGCGACCCGAACGGCACGGGCAAAGCTGTCGTACTCTTCGGGAATGGGGACCTGCGCCACAGCCTCGGCAGATGCAACTGTCGGCGCTTCAGGAGGGGCCTCAGCAGCAGCCGGGGCAGCCGGTTCGGTCTCGGCTACCTCAGTACCCGTCAAGCGACCGTACAGCAGCCAACCGCCACCCAACAGCACCAAGCAGGCCAGAATTCCACCGGATAGCCCTTTAATAAACGATTTACGCTTTCTCAGGTCGGAGCCCGAGTAGCCCTTGGTCACCGGCGCAGCGGGGCGAGGACGCTTCAGATCACGAGCGATTTGGGTAACAAAGTTGGGCTGTTTTAGCGCAATAATTTCGGACCACAGGACCTGCCCGTCGGGGTCGCGGCGGATTTCTTCGAGCCAGAGGAGCTGCTGCTCCCGCACAATTCGGCTATGGATGTGGACCTTGCCAATGCGGCGGGGACCGATGTGGTTCAGGATTTTGCGGATGCGACCGACCACGTGGTCCTTCATGAGCTGCTCGGAGGTGGCGGCTTCACACAAAAGCTGAAGCATCCCATCGGCAAATACAGCGCGGGTGCGAATGCCCTCATCCGTTAACTTTTCGTTCAGAATTTGGATGATGGCAGCCACGCTACCCTCACGTGCCTGACCGAAAACATCGTTAGCAGGATTGGCAATGGTGGTCATAACAGGAACCTCCGAGGGCTGGCACAGCGCAAGCGGCCAACAGCAATATTAACGACAAGTTGCGTTAAGGCATCAGGATTAGGGCTTGAAGTCGGGTCTTGGGATCGGCCCGGGACTCAGGGAACGTTCTTGACTATCTATCAATATATAAAGTTGTCTGGGATCGGGTAAAGAGGGTCGCAGTGTTGCGTAACAGTTTGCCCGCTGTCTGCCTAATTCTGTCAGGCTGTCTCGGCGGGCAGCTGATTGAATTGCTTGATTTTCCAATACTCTGGGTTCAGTCGGTCAACGGTGGGATCACTGGGGAACGCCAGCCAAAATTCGAACAGGGCCGTATGGGGGATCTGAATTTGCCAGGTGCGATCGCACCCCAGTACCGCCGCCACCAGGTGCTGCAACAGCCCAGCGTGGGAGACGACCCAAACCGTCTCACCCGCCCCATGCCGATGCAGGCAATTACGCAGCCAGTCCTGTGACCGCTGCTGTGCAGCCCGTGCCGTCTCAGCCTTGGGAATGGTCACCAGCGCCAGCTGCGTACAAAGCCGCTGACAAAGATCAGGATACCGAACCTCAGCCTCGGCCCAGGTGAGCCCCTGAAAGATGCCGGGGTGAATTTCTTGAAGATCAGGCTGGCATTGGATTGGGATTTCTGGCTCCCTAGATCTCTCTGGCCCACAGAGAATAGCCGCCGTTTGCAGCGCCCTCAGCAATGGACTGGAGTAGCAGACCGTGGGGGTCAACCCCTTCTTTGCAGATGTCCGACGGAGAGACGCCCGCAGTCGTGTGGCCTGCTGACAGCCCTGCTGCGTCAGCGCCGTAGACCGTTGCCCTTCCATCTGTCCCAGCCGATTGCCCATCGACTCGGCATGGCGAATCAGGAGCAGCTTTAGATAAGGGTCTGTCGTCATGTCTTCAGCCTGTGACTTAACCGCCAACAGAGAAGCGTCTACAATGGCAGTGTTTTACCCAACTTGCAAAACCGCTAAGCGCCATGCTGCTAAAATCCACCACTCGCCACGTTCAAATCTACGCAGCAACCATTGAAAACGACGAGCTGGTCGAAAGCGATGACCAACTCACCCTAGATGTCGATCCGGACAACGAGTTCAACTGGACCGACGAGGCGCTCAAGCAGGTCTATGGCGAGTTTGACCGGCTTGTAAACGCGGCTGACGGCGACGCGCTGCAAGATTACAATCTGCGGCGGATTGGGTCTGACCTGGAGCACTTTATTCGGAACCTGCTGCAGACCGGGCAGATTAGCTACAACCTCAAAAGTCGCGTGCTGAACTATAGTATGGGCCTGCCACGCGTCGTCGAGGACGAGTCGGCCTCCTAACGCACCCGCTGTGATTACCTGCCCCCACTGCCAGGCTCAAAACCCAAATAACGCTGCGGTTTGTCCGACCTGTCAGGCCCCGATTCCCCACCGATACCTGTGGGCCGCCAGTATCCGCCTGACGCCCAATTCTAAGACGCTTAATTCCAACCTAACGCCTGGGCAAACCCTAGCCAATCGCTACGCCGCTCAGCAGCCCCCACAGATCCTGCTAGATCTGCAGCCTGGGCTCACCAACGATGCCCCCAGTGAGCTACCGGATTTTGTGCGGCCTTACCTATTTTTGACCAGCCATCCGGTCAACGTACCGCGGCCCTACGCGCTACTGCCAGACGGGACACTGCTGCTTGAAGAGGCCGCCATTGTTGAGACCTTGCCTGGGGTAGCGGAGCTGATGCCTGCCCTGTTGGATAGCTGGGGCTCGGCCACACCACTACGACAGTTGGGTTGGCTAGGGCAGGTAGCTCAGCTCTGGCAGCCGTGCAGCGACGAGCAGGTGGCCGGGACGCTGCTGCAGCTGCCGCTCTGCCGGGTGGACGGAGCCATCTTAAAGCTGCTAGAGGTCCAGCTCGATACTCCAGGTCAGCCCGCTACCCTGTCTAGCCTGGGCGAAGTATGGCAGCCCCTGGTGGAGACTGCCCACAAAACCGTGCAGCCGTTTTTAGCAGCGGTCTGTCAGCAACTATCTACCGGACAAATTCAAACCAGCGAGCAGCTGGTCGATCGGCTCGATCAGGGAATCGAGATCGCCCTCCAGCAGCAATCTTTAATTTGCGAGCTTGCCATTCTAACAGATCAAGGCCCGTCCCGCCAACGCAACGAAGATATGTGCTACCCCACCAGCGGTACCACTCGGCAGCTTCGCTTGACTGCTGGACAGCCCAACCCGCCCCAACTGTTGATGGTTTGTGACGGCATCGGCGGTCACCAGGGAGGGGATGTGGCATCAAAGCTAGCCGTGGCCGTGATCGAGCAGAAGCTCAAGCCGCTGCTGGAGTCTGCTGATACGTACCCCGATGCAATTACGGTCACCCTGGCGCTAGAGCAGGCCATCTGTGCGGCTAACGATGAGATTGCTCAACAAAACGATCAGGAGGCCCGGCAGGCCCGCGATCGCATGGGTACCACCGTCGTTCTGGGTTTGGTCCTGGGACCGCAGCTCTATCTGGCTCATGTGGGCGACAGCCGCGCCTATCGCATCAGCCCCCGCCGCTGTCAGCAGGTGACCTTGGACGATGACGTCGCCGCCCGTGAGGTGCGGCTGGGCTACAGCTTCTACCGCAGCGTTGTCGATCAGCCCGGTACCGGTGCCTTGGTACAGGCCCTGGGAATGACAAACTCAGCCTCGCTCTACCCCAATGTGCAGCGGTTTCTGCTAGACGAAGACAGCGTTTATCTGCTTTGTTCTGACGGGCTGAGTGATAGCGATCGCGTCGAGCAGTTTTGGCAGACCGAACTGTTGCCGCTGGTTCAGGGCAAAGCTAGCGCCGGTAACGTGGCTCGCGCACTCATACAACTTGCCAACACCTACAATGGCCATGACAACGTTACGGTCGGGCTACTGCGGTTCCAGCCGACGCGCTATGCGCCCAAATCCATTCCCATGACAGATGGGCAAACATCGTCAGCGCCACGACCTCAACGCACCCAGCTTCGGAGCACTCAAAATCAAACCCGACTGGCGCTCAAGGCAGTCGCGGCCCCCGAGCCTCTACGCCCCCGATCTGTCTGGCCACTGCTGCTGGGTCTGATCACCCTGGTGGGCCTAGTAGGTGGGGCCGTTGCCCTTTGGTTCTCAGGTATCGGACTCCGTTCTACTGCACCCGTGGTCACCGACCCTGGCCCCATTCCTGCCGATTTGCCCAATACCGCTGAACCCAACGCAGGACCGCCTCCCAGCCTAGCCCCTTTGACCTATGCCGTCCTAGTAGACAGCATTTTCCTCCAGAGCAGTCCTGACCCGATAGGCGACAGCACCACGTCCCTACCCCGCGATACGGTGGTACAGGTTCTCAGCAAACAGGACACCGCTGACCAGACCCGCTGGGTACAAATTCGGGTCTGCGGGCAAGCTAGAGACGGCGTATCCCCCACCGCATCTGCTCCGACAACATCGCCTGATCGGGTACTAGCTGTCGACCAGGGTTGGATTTTAGAATCTCAGCTAGCAGCAGTGACTCAAACACCAGATATCGTCCCAGCCAGCTGTGACTAACGATTGAGAACGTGTTGTATGGGCCAAAAATCACAAACATTTCCCCTAGCATCAACCAGCTCAGGTAAGGGCTCATCTACCATCTAAGGGACGCCGCCTATAGTTTATGGATCCTGATCGCATCTTTACTCAATGGCGCTGAAATGGCGCTGAGCATTTTGACCTGCCGACCGACCCGACAGCGGGTCCACCAGCGCTAGTATTTAACCCGTTTTACTTACCCGTTTCCTTTAACGACCCAACTTGGCTACTTAGCCTGCGCCTATTTATCCTGCTATGTCTTCTTCCGATGACTCCCTGTGCCTGTGGATTGCCCTGGATCGACTCACAGCTGCAGATCCAGAACACTATGCCATTTGGGTCGTGCGATCGCCCTACCCCGGCGGACACGTCCACGACGATCGGATTTGGGGGCAGACCTTAGACCAGATCTGGGGCAGCTGGCAGTCGATGTTTTCGCTGCGGGGGCTGCCCAATGTACCGCACATGACGTCGGCCTATGTACCAGAGATGCTTGACCTGCCCAAGGAAACTGGGCAGCAGGCCAGCTACAGCAGCCGCTTAATGCAGCATCTTGGCATCAACCTATGGGAATGGCTGTTTGACGGGCCGGTGCAGAGCAGCCTGGACCACAGCTACGGCATTGCCCTGGGACAAAGCTCCGTGCTACGGCTGCGGATAGAAGTCCGCGACCCCGAGCTGATTGGCCTGCCGTGGGAGATTATGCAGTCCCAGCCTGGGCGGCAGGCACTATCGCTCAATCAGCAGATCCTGTTTAGCCGCACCACCAGCGATGTTGATCCCCTAGCGGACTGGGGATTGGATAATGACTTAAAAATCCTGCTGGTGTTGGGTCAAGATGCCGATGAAACGGGGACGGATAAGGCCCTTCAGCTCGAAGCTGAGGCCAAACTGCTGAAAGACATTCTGCAAACCCACGAGCCAGCCACCAGTACGGGTCGTCCGGTAATGCGGCAGGTGGACGTGTTGCTACAGCCCACCCCCGAAGCGCTGACCCAGCAGCTGGAGGCGGGCCGCTACAACGTCTTCTTCTATGCGGGGCATGGCGTGCCTGGTCCTGACGGCGGGCGACTGTTCCTACAGCCGTCGGAAGTATTGAATGGCACGGAGCTGGCCCAGGTGCTAACCCGCTGCCGGGTGAAGCTGGCCGTCTTTAATACCTGCTGGGGGGCACAGCCGGAACGGGTGGACGATCAGGCCATTTCCCGCAGCAGTCTTGCGGAGGTACTGCTACACCACGGCGTCCCAGCAGTGCTGGCAATGCGCGACTCGATTGCTGACGAGGAGGCGCTCACCTTCATTAAGGTGTTTACCCAAGTGCTGGCCGAACGAAAACCGGTGGACGAGGCGGTTGCGATCGCGCGTCAGCAGTTACTAACGTTGTACCGCTTCAACCAGCCCGCCTGGACCCTACCCGTCCTCTACATGCACCCTGACTTTGAAGGGGCCATCCTCAACGCCATCCCCACGGACATTACGCGCCTGCCAGGGGACTCCAGCGTCCGCGCCCGTTCAACCCTAATTGCCCTACGCGAGGTCAATAAACCCACGAAGGTCTGGCCAATTTATGGCGGTTTGATGCGTGTGGGTCGCCTACCAGATAATGATCTGGTGATCTCAGAACCCTGGGTATCCAGCAAACATGCTGAGATTTTCTCCCGCCGGGCCACCTCCCAGCAGCCCGCTAGCAAAATTGAACCCACCTACTTCCTCCGAGATTTCTCCCGCTACGGTACCTTCTACCTAGGAACCCAGGGCTGGCAGCAAATTCATCGCCAGGAGGTTCCCCTCAAACCAGGAACCCGCATTCGGTTTGGTAGCGCCGAGGGCCGCTTACTAGAGTTTGTGATCGAGGAACGGGCCGTAGCTTCGTAGCGGGCAGCCTCTAGGTTAATCCTGATGGCCCTAATCCTGTGGGGCCTAATCCTGATAGGGCCAGTTGATTTTGAAGGTAGAGTAGCCCATAGTTTTATAGTGCTGGTCACTCGGCTTCATTGTTCGGACTTTCCTACGCCTTTTGGCTGAAGTCGACGAAAAGTTAGCGGCCTGTGCGGAACTCGCGGATGGTAACTGTATCTTCTTCTGTCACAGCTCAACAAAAACGCTCACGTCGGCAAAACTCATGACTCACTCATCTTCTCGTTCTAACCCCTCCCCTCAGACCGAAGCTGAACTGGCGATGCTTCAAACCGTCCTCGACACCGAGGCGGCCTACCCCTGGGACATGAACCAAACGCCTGAGTACGCGACTCAGGCCGCCGACAAGCACTCTCTAGACTTTACCGAAGCAGAGGCCACTCAGGGCTGGAACGCGCTGTCTCAACAGCTAAATGCGTTTTGGGGTGATAGCGTCAATCTGGAAGCGGCCCTAATTGCTAAGTTTGCCGGCCGCCTGTCTACCGCCGTAGCCGACCGCATTGCTCAGGCTGCGCAGCAGGTCGCTAGCAGCGGTCGCCCTCTGGCCGAGCAAATGATTGCCTGCGTCCGCGACACGCTGGCTGGCTGGGACGAAGCTGACCTCCAGGTAATGGCTCGCCCCATGGCCTACGCCATGCGCGGACAGGAAGAAAACATTGACGCAGCCATCAACTCAGTTCGCGAGGTCGAGTGGTATAGCCTTAACGAGATGGAACAGGCCCGCATCAGCCTTGCCGCCGCTCGCTACGCCCTAGACCAAATCGAATCCAAATAGAGCTGGAATCCTTACATCATCACCCGCATTACGAATAAATTAGACCCTGAGTACGCAAACAGAACAGGGTATATTGACCTCTATTTCTCAATCAGGTGCTTTTAAATACCCTGATTGAGAAATAGAGGTCTTTAGCCGTCTCTAAATCGTTGCCCCCTGAGGCTTGGGGCGGGACAAATTTAATATGCGTTTACTCTAGGGCTTCCCCGGAGCGTCATCGACCGATCTTTGTTTCTCCAGCAAGTTTCCGGCATTCCCGAACTTAACAGTCGCAAAACACTCTTTTTTCTACGAACAAATTTTAGAGTCGCACATCACATTGTTCAGAGGTTTTGTTGCATGAACAGGTCAAAGAGAGAGCTGTTGCAGGGGCTGTGGTGAAG
>CAWUKV010000048.1:0-27520 GCA_963923025.1 uncultured bacterium | reverse complement strand
CTAGCTAGAAAAGCTGCTACGCTAGCGATTTCTTCTGGTTCACAAAACCGACCCTGTAGTTTAGCCATGTCTGCTTCGGTGAAATCAACGCCCAGCGCGGTGCATTCCTCCATTTCGCGCAGCCCGTGAGGCGTGCGAATAAAGCCTGGAGAAATAGCGTTGCAGCGAATGCCGCGGTCTCGAAACTCAACTGCGATCGCACGGGTCAGCTGCATGACAGCTCCCTTCGTGACACAATACGCGCTTTCCATCGGTGCTGCGGTTGTACTCGAAATAGATGCAGTGTTGACGATTACACCTTTACCTGCTTCAAGCATGCCGGGTAAGACCGCTTTACTGACAAGAAACATACTCTTGACGTTAATCGCCATCAGCCGATCCCATTCTGCTTCGGTGGTGTCCAAAAAGGGCTTTACCAGCAAAGTCCCAGCATGGTTGAACAAAATATCTATCTTTCTGTAGGTACTGAGCGCAGTTGCAACTGCCTGATCCACTGCCTGACTGTCAGAGACATCTGTCTCTATATATATGGCCTTACCACCCTCACTCTCGATTTTTTTGACCAGGGAATCACCTGACGCCTTTTGAATATCGAGAACAACAACTGTTGCACCCTCCGCAGCAAATCTCAGGGATGCTGACTGCCCAGCACCGCCAGCACCGCCGCTGATCAGTGCAACTTTATCCACAAATCTTGATTTGGACATGTCGTACTCAAGTTTCATGTGATTAACCGCTTGCTCACAGTACCCATAGTAGACAGCAAGGTAACCCTAGCTAGTACCAGCACGATGACGCTTAAATTTGAATTTGTTCAGAAATAAAGATCCTCGTGCATGATATTTGCCATTTCGCTTAACCCTTTTAACCCTTTGAATGAGATTAGCGCTTAGCTCAAGAATTCTCTAAGACTGGCAATTCAGCTGAGAAATAAGCCTCTACTATGTCCAGAATCAGCGTCCAGAATTAGAGATTGACTTATAAAACTTACAGTTCTTGAGCTGAGCCCAATGTACAAAACTACGAACATAAAGTCAGAAGCAGTTGAGCAGTGAAAGTTGATTAACAACTCGTCAGATATACAGGGAGTTTTTCTAGGCGATCTAGCGAAAGTAACTACTGATTCAGGCCGTTTATACCCAGAAATCAACGATACAAAGAGTAGGTGTCGTAGAAAAGAACGTTATTTGGAAAATTTCTTACTTATGCACCACATTATGGAAAAAACAAAAAAGAAATTTTTGACAAACACTGTCACGTAGAAATACGGGCTACTGAATCCAAGAAAGTTACTAATACTAGTAGAATCTGCGTGTTATTCATGGGTTAGTTATAAGAACATTAATTAGAGTTGTTGAATAACGGCGCTCTGAATAGAGTCGATAGACGCTATTTTCAGTAGAGTTACTGAAAATAGAAGAATAGCAGCTGTAGCACAGATTTCTGCTGCCGAGAGTTTTTGCCGGATATGGGTAATGTTAGTGAGTAGTGAAAGTTACCGTTGAGCAATTCGTGGCTCCGTATAGAGCGTTCCAGTAACGTATCGTGCAATCACATTAGGGCCGTCTCACAGTTTCGTCAAAACACATTCGCAATAGTCAGCTATACCCAAGCATAAAAGCGCTGACTGTTATCTCCTGCGCGCATCTGCCACTTGCGTTCAATCGATAAGGTAGTTTCATCCGAGTAATAAGTAAGCATGTCTGTCTATCAGTTTGTAGAGTCACAGGCCGCTAAGACGCCTGATTCCGTAGCAGTAAGTTTTAAGGGACTAGATTTAACCTATCGGGAGCTTATTGTAGAAGTCGATAAGCTTGCAGCACAGCTTCAGTCTCTAAACGTAAAGTCGGGAGATATTGTAGGGCTCTGTATTGACCGTTCCTTTGAACTGATTGTGGGGATGCTCAGTATTCTAAAAGTAGGCGCGGCTTACCTTCCCTTGGATAGTGCCTATCCATCAGACAGACTGAGTTTTATGGTGCAAGATTCAGGCATTAAGGTTGCACTGACTCACTCAGATTTGGTTGATGTTTTACCTGAAGGGGATTACGAGTATGTTTGCCTAGATCAGGTTGGCTCAGGGGCTAAATTGGCTGGCGGCTGCACAGTAGCTATTAATGATAGCGACGTGGCGTACATTATCTATACCTCGGGCTCAACGGGGCAGCCCAAGGGCGTTTCTATGACCCATGGCCCGCTAATGAACCTGCTGAATTGGCAAACACAGCAACTCAAAAAGCTTGCTGCCAGGACGTTACAATTTACCCCTATCAGTTTCGATGTTTCGTTCCAAGAGATTTTCCTAACGCTTTCTACAGGTGGAACACTCTTTCTGATTGAGGATGCTGAACGCCGTAACTCGGAAGCATTGCTTCAATACCTGTCTGACCACAAGATCGAGCGCCTGTTTTTGCCCTTCGTTGCCTTGCAAAATCTAGCTGAGGTTGCCGTTCAGTCGTCTCAACTCCCTATCTACTTGTCCGAAGTTATCACCGCAGGTGAGCAGCTCAAGGTCACTCGCTCTGTCGCTAAGTGGTTTGCTACGTTACAGGGCTGTTCCCTTTGCAATCAATATGGTCCTTCGGAGAGTCATGTTGTTAGTGCCTACATGCTGACTGGTGAACCCAGGGAATGGCCCCATCTACCACCGATTGGTCAACCTATCTCGAATGCAAAGTTTTATTTGCTCGACCGGTCCCTTCGACGGCGAGAAGATGATATTCAACTAGCAGAGGCTGGTCAACCAGGTGAACTTGCCATCGGTGGCCCTGTACTAGCCCAGGGTTACCTCAATCGTCCAGAATTGTCCGATGCTCGATTTGTAGCTGATCCGTTTAGCTCAGAGCCTGGTGCAAAGCTTTATCGCACAGGCGATCTAGTACAGCGTCTCCCCGATGGGAACTACAGGTTTATTGAAAGAATTGATCACCAGGTCAAAATTCGTGGCATTCGTGTAGAGTTGGGCGAAATCGAGGCACAGCTTAGTCATCATGCAGACGTCAAAGATGTTGCTGTGACTGCCCCTGAGGACCAGTTAGGGCGCAAAAGACTGGTGGCCTACGTTGTTCCTTCTGACATAGATCTTGCAACAGGCGGGGATGATTTAGAAGTAAGCTTACGTGACTTCCTTAAGCAATCGTTACCGGCGCATATGATGCCGTCTTTCTTTGTGTTCATAGGGGCAATGCCTTTGACACCTTCCGGCAAGGTAGACCGTCGGGCGTTACCGCAGCCGACGTCTGAACGCCCGGCCCTGTCTACGGCCTTCGTTGAGGCACGTAATCCTGTTGAGGCCAAACTAGCTAATATTTGGTCTAGAACGTTGGATGTTTCTCCGGTAGGTATTGCCGACGACTTCTTCGAAATGGGAGGAGATTCTCTCCGTGCAATTCAACTTGTCCATCAAGTCAGAGACGAGTTTGATGCTGAATTACCAATGGTTTCTCTTTTTGATGCACCCACGATCGAGCAATTTGCTCAGTCGCTGCAGCGCGTTTTAGACCAGGGTAAAACTGAGACTAGTGACGATATCTCGGTTGCGGAGATCTTAAAAGAGGCCTCGCTGGATCCGAGTATTAACCCAGCGAGCGTGGAGACGTCCTTTCCGAACAATCCTAAAGCACTCTTAATTACTGGGATCACCGGCTTCTTAGGCGCTTTCTTACTTCAGGAGTTATTGGAAAAGACGCAGGCAAAAGTATATTGCCTGACTCGTGCCAAAGACCGCAACCAGGGACGAGCCAAGATAGAAAACAATTTACAGCGTTATGGTCTTTGGAAGGATAGCTATCGCGAACAGATTGAACCCGTATTGGGAGATCTGAGCAAACCGCGGCTGGGTGTGTCTGAAGCACATTGGGTCGAACTGTGTGAGACAGTAGAAGCTATCTACCACAGTGGCGCATCTATCAGTTTAATCAACCCCTATTCGACGATGCGGGCAGCTAATGTTTTAGGAACACAAGAACTGCTTAAGCTAGCCAGCCAGACCAAACTTAAGCCGTTTCATTTTATCTCTACACTAGACGTTTTTCAGGCGGGCGGATCCTTTAGTGTTGCCCCCATTTCTGAAGATGATCTTTTAGACCCTGCTGCGGCCATTCATTTTGATGGTTACACAAAGAGTAAGTGGGTTTCTGAACAGATGGTCTGGGAAGCCGGTAGACGGGGCTTACCAGTTGCTGTGTACCGCCCAGCTATGATTTCAGGACATAGCCAGACAGGTATTGGCAATACTGGCGACTTAATGAATCGCCTAATTAAGGGGTTTATTCAGCTAGGCTGTGCGCCACAGTCTGACATGGTGGTCAACATCGCACCCGCAGACTTCTTTAGCCAGGGAGTGGTTTATCTATCCCAGCAGCCTGAGTCAATGGGTAAAGCCTTCAACTTTATCAACCCTAACCCTGCTAATATGCAGGACTTTGTCGCAGCGATTAATGACTGCGGTTATCCGGTAGAGCTGGTTGATCATGCAACCTGGGAGAAAACGCTATCTGACAACATTGATTGGGTAGATGGCATTGTGTCTGTGCTGACATCAAAGATGTCTGCTGAACAGTCCAGCTATATCGAGCGTTCTTCAGTTAATGCTGGACAGGTAAGCTGCCAAAATGTTGTTGATGGTCTGGCCAATACGTCGATTCGTTGCCCCAAAATCGACACGGACTTTATGTCTCCATACCTAGATTACTTCGCAGAAGTCGGTTTTATCGATTCTTCTCTGAAGTTGAGTCAGACCCAATCTGTCGGCATCGGCTAGATGATGTAGCCGTCGAGGGGTTTATTAACCCTTCGACGGCGTCAAGGGGCTCCGGCGTCAAGGACTTCATCACCTGGAACTGTCCCTAGCAACTCGACAAACGCAATATTACAATGGCTCCTCCCTTCTTTCCGTTTAGTAGGAACGGACAGGAGTTGCAGTAGAATCAGGCATTCGTTCGATGCAGGAAATGGCGATATTTGGGTGCTCAAGCAAAGTAACCCATGTCATTCATAGCTTGATCTTCTAACATCAAGACACGTGGATAGCATCATATTCCAGAGGGCACTATAGGATGGGCCTCTACGGACAAGCCCCACTCTGATGACCTCTAAACCTGGACGTTCTGGTCTAAGAGTCATTTGTATTGCTGCACTGAATTTGCACGCCTCGTCGATAGGCGTATGATTATGTCTACAGATCATCACTCGCCAGCAGAGCTGAACCCCGCTAGTCGCGGTGGTAAGTTGGCTTTCCTTCATCCAAGGAAATCTATTGGAGCCGGTCTCTTCCTGTCGATTATGGGTGGGGCAGTTATTAGCCTAGGTAGCATATCTGTACTTTTCTATCAGGTTCTTGAGAAGCAAGCCGAAAATCAAATACAGGATACACTCAGTACTGAGGTTTTCCTGATTGAAAGTAAATTAACCCCGGTACAGCAGTCTCTCAAAAATCTTGGTGGAATGATTCAGCTTTTGCAGAGTCAGGACGTTCAAGATGCTGATGCGTATAACGAGCTATTGCTGAATTATTTTCAAAAACGTCCATCTCTGGTAATGGGTATCTCTCTACAGCAGACCCGCTATGGTTTGTTACAGGATACTGAGTGGTTTGCATCTTACTATTATTCAGACCAAAAGCAAGATGACCAGATTGGACAAAGGTTAGCATCACCCAATACGGATATCTTGTTTGCTGATCTTGTTGCTGAAGATAATTCTCCTGAACAAGATTACTTCAAAGATACTATTGCGGCAGGTCAGAATAGCTGGCTAGAGCCCTATGATTGGTACGGCGTCACCATGACGACGTCCAATTACCTTGTCTTTGACGAATCTGATAATTTGCTGAGCTTTGTCTCTATGGATGTTAATTCCACCGAGCTAAGTAAACAGCTCGATCCGCATGTGATTGGAGATACTGGCTATTTTATTGTTCTGAGCGCAGAAGGTAACCTTGTCTCCTATCCTCCGGATGAATCTAAAGTTCGAGAGAGCTACGAGGCTGTGCCTGAGCTTGGCGCAGTGTGGTCCAGACTGCAAGGTCAAAGCTCTGGCCTCATTAAGTATGAGGGGCGCTACTGGGCTTACAGACGTATCGAAAGCAATGACTGGATCATGCTGGCTGTGGTTCCTCGCTCTGTCATTATCGGTCCTGTACTACTGATTACAGTCGGCGGTGCACTAGCTGCAGGAACACTGTTAGCATTTGTTATCTATCTCTTTGTAAGACGGCTTAATTTTAGATTAAAGCCGATTCTAGAAGAGTGTAAAAACCTAATTAAATCTGATAACGAGCCCTATTACAGTACAATCACGTCGTCCTCAGATGCCGCTACTCAGTCGCTATTTGAGAGTTCTCAGAATGTAGATGAGATCGAGGTTCTAAGTCGCTCCTTCCGGCAGATGGCAGATCGCGTTAAAGCCTCTGTCGAGAACCTTGAGACCCGGGTAGAGTCTCGTACGCTTGAGCTAAAGCATGCCAAAGAGAGTGCCGATAGCGCTAATCGTGCAAAAAGTGATTTTTTGGCAAACATGAGTCACGAACTGCGAACGCCTCTGAACGGGATCTTAGGCTATGCGCAAATCCTAGAACGCTCAAAAAACTTAGTCGGGAGAGAAAAAAAAGGCGTCAGCATTATCAATCAATGTGCTTCACATTTATTGACGCTGATTAACGATATTCTCGACCTGTCTAAAATTGAAGCCCGAAAGATGGAGCTACACCCTTCCGAGTTTCATCTGCCTTCTTTTCTTCAGGGCGTAGCTGAGATTTGTCGAATAAAGGCGGAGCAGAAGGGCGTAGAGTTTGCCTATGAGTTAGACGGAGACTTACCGCTTGGCATTAGAGCTGACGAAAAGCGCCTTCGTCAGGTACTGATTAACTTATTGGGTAATGCCATAAAGTTCACAGATGAGGGGAAAGTAAAATTTTTAGTAAAGGTTGCTTCAGTCCCTGCTATACGGTCCAGCGAGACAGATGAACAGATATACCGCCTACGCTTCCACGTAGAAGATACGGGTGTAGGCATGTCAAAAGATCAGTTAGAGCGGATTTTTCTTCCTTTTGAACAGGTCGGTAATGTTAAGAAGCAGGCCGAAGGGACTGGATTGGGGTTAGCCATCACCCACAAAATTGTTGTAATGATGGGGAGTGTCCTTGAGGTTACCAGTCGACCGAATTATGGTAGTACATTTTGGTTTGACGTTGAGTTGCCAGAAGCCGCAGATTGGGTTGAGGCATCGACGCTTTCTCAAGAAGGGCAGATTGTAGGTTACGAAGGCGACAAGAAGACTATCTTGATCGTAGACGACCGATGGGAAAACCGCTCAGTTCTGGTAAACCTGTTGGAACCTATTGGTTTTGAGCTACTGGAAACAGAGAATGGTAGACAAGGTCTCGACATGGCCAAGAAGACAATACCAGACTTAGTTATTACTGATCTGACGATGCCAGTAGTGGATGGATACGAGATGATCCGAATGATTCGGTCTGCCGATATCACGCCTCTGACTACAGTCCCGATAATTGTCTCATCTGCAAGCGTGTTTGAGTCAGATCGTTCCCAAAGTATTGAGGCAGGTGCTGATGTCTTTCTACCCAAACCTGTCCAGGCAAGCAGTCTCTTTCAGATGCTGAAAGAACAATTGAAGATTACCTGGAAGTATGAAGCAATTCAAGCAGCTATTCAACCAATGCCTTTGGGGTCTGATGTGGAGGCTACTGAATTAATTCCTCCTAGTCAACAAGAGCTGGAGCAGTTGAACGAATTGGTTCGACGGGGGTTAATCAACGATTTGGTTAAGTATGCAGAGACGGTACAGATTAAAAACCCAGCCTGTGTCGGTTTTACTCAGAAACTTATACAAATGGCTCGAGGCTTTAAGCTTAAGCAAATGCGTGAATTTTTAGAAAACTATTGTGATTCGGATAGCTGAGCGGCTGTCTTGAATAGCTACTGAGGTCCGCAGAGTGTAATGATTAGTTTTACAAGTAGGAAGAGTTAAAGATGCTGGCGACATCAGAACCTCAAGGTATTTTAATTGTCGATGACAACCCTACGAATTTAGAGGTCCTGTCAGAAGCGCTGATTCATGAGGGCTTTCAAGTTGCAGTTGCGATTGATGGAGAAAGTGCTTTAGAGCAGGTTAACTATCATAGACCTGAGCTAATTTTGCTGGATGTGATGATGCCAGGGATCAATGGCTTCGAAACCTGTCAGCGGCTAAAGTCTAATCCGGATACAGTAGAGATCCCGATCATATTCATGACGGCTCTGGCCGATACTGAGAACAAAGTTAGTGGTCTGTCTCTAGGGGCAGTGGACTATATCACTAAACCGTTTCAGCACGAAGAAGTGCTGGCAAGAGTGCGTGTCCATCTGAAGCTACAGAATTTGGCTCAAACGCTGAAGGCACAGAATCACTTACTCAAAGATGAGATTGAGCGCAGGGAGCAGGTTGAGCAAGAACTCGTTACAGCCAATCAAAGTTTAGAGAGCCTCAACCATACATTGGAGGATCGGGTTCGCGATCGCACCCAAGAGCTATCCGAGGCGCTTCAAACTCTAAAGCAAACTCAGATGCAGCTCATCCAGCAAGAGAAACTGTCAGCGCTAGGGCAAATGGTCGCAGGTATTGCCCATGAAATTAACAACCCAGTCAACTTTATCTATGGAAATATTATCCACGCCCACGATTATGCTGAAGATCTAATTCGCCTATTGCAGCTCTATCAACATCACTATCCTGAGCCTGTGACTGATATACTGCACCAGTCACAAGCCATCGATTTTGATTTTTTGGCAGATGATTTGCCCAAGCTGATGCAATCTATGCAGGTTGGCACAGACCGAATTCGAGATATTGTACTAAATCTGAGAAACTTTTCTCGGCTAGACGAGGCCGAGGTCAAATCTGTTGACATCCACGAGGGAATCAACAGTACGCTAATGATTTTAGGGAGTCGGCTGAAGGAGCAACCTGACCGATCGAGTATTAAAGTTGTGAAGCAGTACAGCTTGTTGCCTCCTGTAAAGTGCTTTCCAGGCCAGCTGAATCAGGTATTTATGAATGTGCTAAGCAATGCCGTAGATGCCCTAGAGGAGAAGCTCATTGCAGTGGACGACACCTCCTACGAAGGGCAAATCAAGATTACAAGCCGCGTGTTGCCTGGTGATCGGGTTCAAGTTCAAATCTCCGACAATGGCCCGGGCATTCCAGAAGAACTCCGTCAAAGGATTTTCGATCCATTTTTTACAACAAAGCCAATTGGAAAGGGCACTGGACTGGGAATGTCAATCAGTCATCAAATTATTACAGAGCGTCATCACGGCAAGTTTTACTACGACACCACCACCACGGCGGGCGCATGCTTTACAATTGAAATCCCAGTTTCGCAAGACGTAGACGATTAATGTAATGCTGACTAATCTAATGCTGCTATCCCCGTTGATGCTCTACATCTGAGCATGCAAGCTGCAAAGAACGGGAACTAGATTATCAGTCGGTGACAATGCTGAACCTTGCTGAACCTTCCAGAAACAATGTTGCTGTCTGCTTTCTAGCAACATCGATATCTAACACCAATTCATCGATAAGAGAATGGCTATTTGCTAGAACGCTAACCAACAAGCATTCCTGGTACAGAATCCTGCACTGCTGCACCCATTCGAAATAGGCTAGACCGTCTGCCCCTAAGACCGCTCTGATGGGGTGTTGAGACCCCCCTCGGGTACAGCAAAGTGGAGGAAGCGACAAAAACTCCACACCGGATTAGCGCTGACACTGCTCACAACTGCTGCCTAGGTTCCTGACGTCGCTCTCCTTTGGAACTTAGCAATGGGCCACTGCGGTATAACACCCATCCAACAACTGTGTGCTGCTACGAGTTAATAGTAAACAACCCCTGCAGCGTTTTCAATCTACCTATCGAACGGCTAACTACGACGGGGTTTTATATCCTTTTAAGGATTGTCGAGCTAAACTTTACAGTCTTTGGAGATAGAGGTATTGCCGCTAGATTCGAAGATTTGCGGAGCAGGGTTCCGCAATACTACGGGTATGGTGTTGAGCTACTATTGGACGGGGCAATAGCAACGGATTGCGCCGAAAGGCAAGCCCAGCCAGCAGGTCTTGATTGACGTAGGCTGCGTCTTACGCATTAGCACATTGTTTTCTTCAAGAAAAGTTGTGCGCGATGCGCGTATGGCTAATCAACTTTTAAGTGGGTGTCCGTGTTTTTTCGGTACTGTACCCCTAATCTAATAGCGATACTGGTTTCAAGGGTGAATAAATCTACGGTTGTATGGCGTCTAGTGCCATAGGCTCTGCGCAGGCGAATTGTCACCGTCCGTATCAGCTCAGTGATCGAGATTGTTACTTCTGCCTTGTAGTGCTGCGCGGTTTGCTAGCTGAAATCAGCTATGCAGGCACTTACCAAAAGGTGTGTATTGAGAAAAATATGATGTGTGTTGTTGAACTAGTTTCTCGAAACTTCTGGGGTTACCATGTCGCTGCCGCTCGTGATCAACGAAAGTCAGGCAAATGTTTTTAATTTTTACCACCAAGGCTGCTTCTATCAGGGGATGACCTTTCAGCATGAGCTATACATGCATGTTCGTCTCTTTGCCGAAACGGGGCGGCTCAAAGCTTACGCATTGGCGGACTATTTGCAGGAAAGGTCCAAGGTGGTAATCGTTGTTAGTAAGGTGGGCTACCGTGTCGGTGTTGCCCTCCATCCGGGTATGTCACCGGCAGAAACGCTGAAGGTCGCCTATGACCTGGAGCAGTCCCTGTCTTCCTTGGGGGGTCGCCAGTCTACAGCGCCTGAAGTGGCCTACCGATGACGTGTTTGGGACGTATAGCTAGCGCTATTTCCTTTGGGGCATCGAGTGCAGTGATCTTACTTGGCATAGAACGAAATGGCCCAAAAGAAATTAGGCAGCCTTGTTCCAGCGGACCTGGCGGCTGCTACACAAAGCCCAGCATTGCTTCAGCTGTAAAGTCTGGTTTTTCCAAGTGAGGGACGTGTCCACAATCCGGTACCCATACTAGCCGACTGTTAGGTAACGTCTGGTCAAATTTTGCGGCGTCTTTGGTGCCAAGGATGCGATCGCACTCTCCCCACAGCACCAGCGTCGGCATTTTGAGCTTGCCGATGGACCTACTCAGGAAGTTGTAGCCGCCGCTTTTGGTAAAGGAAATCAACGTGTCTTTCCAGCCGGGCATCTGCACGTGGAGCCCAGCGCAAAGATCGGCATCGGGGGTGACATAGCTGGGGTCATGGTAGGCCTGCAGGCTGATGCGGCGGCGGACGCCGGGATTTTTTAAGAAGGCCGTAGCCCAACTGTCGAGCGGGGGCACCATCAGCCAACCCATGGCAGGACCGGCAGCAAATCCGGCACTGTCGATGAGGACGAGCTTTTCGACTGCATCGGGATAGGTGAGGGCAAAATCGATGGCTGCTGCACCGCCCATCGATGCGCCAGCTAGAACCATTGGACGACCGCCCATATGCTGCTGCCAGAACTGGTGGAGGTGAACTTTGACTGCGGCGGGGGTGACCTTGGAGAGGGGGGTGCGATCGCAAAACCCAAAACCCAGCAGATCCACAATCCAGGTTTGAACGTTGGGAGACAGGCGCGGCACCAGCCGTCGAAACTCAAACAGGGAACTGTCAAACCCGTGTAAGCAAAGGATGGGTGTGCCCTCGCCCTGGCACACATAGCGGGTTGTAACCGCTGTACCGTCGGGCAGGGTTACATCAGCCGATTGAATCTGTTGAGCCAACTGGGTGGAGGTTTCTTCTGTCAGCTTTTGGGCGAGGGTTTGGATAGGGGCAGGCAGCATCATCAACGGGAAAGCAAGACTACTTCAGCGTAGACGACGATGCTGCTTGCTGCTGTGAGACGAGGTAGAAACTGGCAATACTCGCCATCGTCAGCCACCACAGCATGTGTATAGCCGTCGCCACAAAGGCCTTGGCTTGGGGTTTGTGCGTGACGGCATGTCACCTGGCTCCAGTATTGGGTCCTGTGGCTCCAGAACTGTGGCTCCAGAACTGTCCTGAAATGCTATGAGCCTCATTTGGGCTACGGTCCAGTGCCGCTTTTGGGTCGATAGCGTGTATCGATAGCGTGGCGGAGTGTAAAAGCTACGCATTCTATCGACTTACGCCTCAAAAAACTATTGATGTCGCTATCTTCATCATCATTTTCTATTGATGTGGCCTTCAAAGGCTTTTCTTGAATTATGGGCTTTTTTTAGCGATTCGATTGATTTGCTCGGGAAATGTAAGTAATGCAGTTCTCAGATGCCCTTCGGTTGCCATGGGTCTGAATGGTGTTTCTTGAGTCCTTGCAGTCGTAATTTGGCTTTTTATGTCATCATCTACCGACGTTGCGCTGTTCATGCGTTCCCTGAAGGGTGGAGGAGCAGAGCGGGTAACGGCAAATATTGCTACAGGATTGGTTGAGGCGGGTTTAAAGGTTGATCTGATTATGGTGACGGCCAACGGTCAATACCTCAACGACTTACCGTCGGGTGTCCGGGTGATTGATCTGGATGTTCAAGGCTATCGACGGCTGGGTCCCCTGAACATGCCAACCGGGTTTCAAGCTTTTCGGAGTCTGATCGGGCTGTGTCAGTATCTCAAGCAGTATCAGCCTCAACTGTTGCTATCGGCAACCCATTTTCTTAATGAAGTTGCGGTACTGGCCAAGCGTATGACTGGGGTGAAAACGCGGGTGATCGTGGCCGAGCATACAACCCTGTCAGTAGAGGCTCGCCATTCGGAACCGCGTAGTGCTCGGTTCATTCCCCTGTCGGCGCGGTTAACCTATCCCTTCGCAGATGGTATTGTGGCGGTCTCCCGAGGAGTGGCCCAGGATTTATCGGGCCATGCGGGGTTGGATCAGAGATTGATCCATGTTCTCTACAACCCTGTGATTACCGAGCAACTCTACGAACAGGCGCGCCAACCGGTCTCGCATTCCTGGTTGAACAATAAAACTGTGCCAGTGTTAGTGGCTAGCGGTCGATTTGTTCAACAAAAGGACTTTTCTACCTTGCTGCGTGCGTTTTCCCAGGTGCGCCAGCGGTATCCGGCTCGGCTGATTCTTCTGGGTGATGGTCCAGAACGAGATCGTCTTGAACAGCTGGCTAGCCAGCTGTCAATTACCGAGGTGGTAGACTTCCCGGGTTTTCTGACTAATCCCTATGCCTACATGGCGCGGGCCGATGCCTTTGTTTCATCTTCTGCCTGGGAGGGCTTGCCTACGGTATTGATTGAGGCGCTGGCCCTTTCCCTGCCTGTGGTGGCCACAAACTGTCCCAGCGGTCCAGCTGAGATTTTGGGCAATGGTCAGTACGGTGATTTAGTCTCTGTTGGGGATGTTTCAGCTTTGGCTGAGGCGATGTGCCGCGTTTTGTCAGGCGAGTGCCGGGTGGTACCGCAGGCCCATATTGATCAGTTTACGTCTAGGGTTGCGATCGCACGCTACATCCAATTTTTGAAACAGCACCAGGTCAGCCCCAAAACCGTAGAACCGTCTCCAGTTACCGAACTGCCCAAGATTGCTGCCGATGTTCAGGTCATGGAGGCGTCGTGATGACTCAGCGGGTTAGCGTGATTATCCCGGCCTATCAGGCAGCTGAGCGTATTGCTCAGGCGCTGGACTCCGTCACTGCACAAACCTATCCCCACTGGGAGGTGATCGTGGTCGAAGACGGTACAGATGACGGTACCGCAGCCATTGTGGCGGACTTTGCCAAAACCTGGGGGGCTGATAAATTTCGCTATCACCGACAGGGGACTAACCAGGGCGTTAGCAGCACCCGCAATACGGCCCTCGATCTGGCAAAGGGAGACTATATTGCACTTTTAGACCACGATGATCGTTGGCTACCCCACCATCTCGAGACTGCCTTGCGCTTTCTAGATTGTGAGAAGGCAGATCTCTTCTATGCCCAAGCAGAATTTTTTGAAGACGGCACCGATCGTCATTTAGGGCTCTGTGGACCCACGCCCGAGGATTTGGCTCATTTTCCAGGAAGCCTGCTAGGAAAAAGCTTTATCCCGGTCTGCACAGTGGTTATGCGTCAGCAGGTTTGCCAAACATTATCTGGGTTTAACCCTCAGCTTCAGGCCGCAGAAGATCTTGATTTTTGGCTACGGGCCATTGCTGCTGGGTATCGATTTGCTTACGATCCAGCCATGCATGGCGGATACCGACAGAACAACCCTACCGCTGCAACGGCCCAGAAGGCCGATATTTTGGAGTGGCACACCCGTGTTTTGCGCCAACACTATACCCTGCCGACTGTACCCCGTCGTCTAAGCCAACAGGTAACGGCCAAAATGCATCTGGGCGTTGCACGGCGAAACTTTCAGGCAGACCCGCACAAGTCCTGGCAGTTCCTTCTATGGGCTGGGCGACACGTTCCAGCAGGGGTGTTTGCGGCTTTAGGTGCTGCCCTCGTACCTGGGCAAAAGGCGACAGCCAACATCAGTCCGAAGGGTTAGGAGATCACCCGATGAAAACTATTTATCTACATATTGGTACTCCAAAGACGGGGACAACATCTCTACAAAAGATATTGGCCAGTAACCGTCGTTTACTGCTAGAAAAGGGCTATTTTTATCCACCCCAGGGTATCCCAAGCCATGACAACGGGCATCACTGTTTGGCCTGGTCCTTTCTTCACCCGGATGGCGTCAGAACAGATGCTTACCTTGGTAAACGATTTGAGTGCGGGCAAGTTCCAGCTGACGTGCTAGATGCTATTCAAAACCAAGCGGTTGAGAACGTCATCCTTACCTCAGAATATTTCTGGCTTCTCGAAAATATCAGTCAGATAGAAGCTGTAAAAGATATGCTGAAGGGCTATAGAGTGATTCTTATCGTCTATTTGAGGCGACAGGATAGGTTCTTTTTATCCTCATATTCTGAAAATGTGAAGAGGGGATGTGTCAAGCCATTCCTGACCTTTCAGCGAGAGCGTCAGATAAAAGGGGATTATCGTCTACTGCTATCGCAATGGCGCAAGGTGTTTGGACACTCAAACGTTATCGCTCGCCGCTACCAAGAAAATTCAGATAAGGCATGGCTGATTAATGACTTCCTTCAGACGCTAGAGATCCCGTTAGAGGGGAATCAGCTCAAATACGCCAGCCGTCCTTTTAATGTGAGTTTGTCAGTAAAGTCACTTAAGCTGATTCAGTTCTTAAACTACTTACTGATTGAAAAATTACGATTCCCATTTCCTTTTTGTAAGCGTCTCTATCTGTTACCGCTACAGCGTCCTAAAGTTATCAAGCTGGTTCGGTGGGTGCCTGATTGGTTGCTAAGCAACGAGCTGATCAGCGCCGAAGAGCAGCAGGCACTGCTCGCTCAGTATTCAAACTTTGAGCAGTTATTTGAGGATGCTTGCGATGAACCCAATATTGCGTCACCTCAAGTCGTCATTTCTAGCCAGTAAGTAAACCCATGCAGACTTCTTCTTCTCAGGTGACAGTGGTCGTGGTGCCGCGCGAGCAGTTTAGTTTGGCCCGGCGCTCCATCGACAATATCTATGCCAATACCCACCATTCCTTTGAGCTGATTTATGTAGATGGCAATTCGCCACCGCCCGTGCGTGACTATTTGGCGACTGAGGCCCAGCAGCGTGAATTTCGACTCATCCGCACGGCACACTATCTCTCGCCTAACCAGGCTCGCAACCTAGCGATTCCCGAAGTCAAGACAGAGTATGTGGTCTTTCTTGATAACGATGTGTTGGTTCAGCCTGGTTGGCTACAGGCACTCATGGACTGTGGGCAACGCACTGGGGCATGGGCAGTTGCGCCACTGACGCTAGAAGGTGAAGCGTTTGATGCGATCCATCAGATCGGCGGCGAAATCCTTCTGAAAGATCGACCGAATGGTCAAAAATGGCTCTTAGAGCGACGACCCTACATGCACCTGCCGCTGTCTAAACTAAAAGCTGAGCTGACGGCTGGGCCTACTGAGCTGACAGAATTCCATTGCGTGTTTGCCAGACGGGATGTGTTTGATAAAACTGGACTGCTGGATGAAAAGCTCTTGAGCATGGCAGAGGAAACAGATTTCTGTCTGTCTATTTTGCAGGCCGGAGGGCTGGTTTATGCAGAGCCTGCGTCTGTTGTGAGCTATGTCCCGCCCTTCAACATGCAGCCGTCTGATCTGCCCTACTTCTTCCTGCGGTGGAGCGACCATTGGTGCCAGGCGAGCATCGACCGCATGTGCGAGAAGCATCATCTGGACCCATCTTCTCCTGGAATCAAGCACTACCGACAGTTTGTTCACAGCCATCGCTATCTAGCATTTAACGGTCAGCCAGAGCTGCAATTTAAGCCGTTGTTATTATCCAGTGAGTTTTCTTGGGTGCAGAAGGGCAAATACAGCCTGAAAAAAATGCTGCGTCGGCGTATGAACCGGAAAGCCAGACAGTGGCGAATAGCATAAGCAAAGCTCAAGGGGAAATAACGACTCAAATGGAAAAACTGAAAGTTTGGATCAAAGCAATCCTGCCTCATCCGTTTCATTTCTATTTTCAAAAAAAGCGACGGGCCGCCTCCAGACGCGCTGTGCGCCGCGATGTTGTGCAGTTTGAGCTGGCCAAAAATGCCTATTTGGAGGTGTACTGGAAGATTTTTGGAGTTGGACAGGGTCCCGCGATTGCCCTCTACGTTGAGGATGAGGAGGTCTTGAAGTTTGATTGTTATGGCAAGACCGGTCATTATCACATGCAGATGCTGGAGCCCACGGCTCCCAAACGGCCCATGCTATGGATGCTGGAAGAGACCGTAGAGGCTCAAGTTGAGCGTGCCCTATTTGAACTTGAACGCAACCTGCATTGGTATTTGGAGCGTCATCCACTAAAAGCAGTAAGACAAACCAAAATTAATCGTACTCGTCTCAAAACCGTGTTACCTGAAGCCAGAGCCTGCCTGCTGGCCTATCAAGATCGCATTCCTGTTGCTAAGGTCGACGCAGCCAACCATGCTTAGACAGCTTTCTCACCGTTTGCAATACTCACTGCCCCACGTTACACCGGCTTGGACGCGTGAGGTGGAGATGTCTTATACGCAGCTCGGTCGAACGGGCCTAAAGGTTAGTGTTGTAGGCCTCGGGAGTGGCGGTTACAGCCGCCTGGGGCTAAAAAAGGGCAAGTCGATCTGGCAGGCGGTTGACCTGATCCATCAGGCCCTTAGTTGCGGTGTTAACCTAATCGATACAGCAGAAGCATATTATACGGAAGCGCTGGTGGGTGAAGCGATCCGAGGGATGCGCCGCGATCGTCTGGTGCTCTCTAGCAAAACTGAGATTAATCGTAACGGGCATCGCATCACGCCAAAGGAGCTTTCCGCCAGCGTTGAACGCAGTCTGACGCGGCTCAAAACAGACTATATCGACATTTATCACTGCCACGGGGTAGCGGCCAGTGACTACGACTACGTGGTTGAAACCCTCCTGCCGTCACTTATACGGTTAAAAGCCGCTGGCAAAATTCGCGCGATTGGCCTGACTGAAGCCTTCTCTGATGATACAGCGCATGCCATGCTCTCTAGAGCAGTGCAAGATGACTATTGGGATGTGGTGATGGTGGGGTTTAATCTGTTGAACCAGTCGGCACGCGAACGGGTGTTGCCCCTCGCCCGTCAACACAACATGGGTGTACTAAATATGTTTGCCGTTCGGCGAGCGATGACGCACCCGGATAGCCTACTGGAGGCCATGGCACTGCTCGAAGATGACGCCAGCTCGAACGTTAGCCCCCTGACTGAAGACATTCGCCGTTATATTTCTGACACGCTCTATCGGTCGGGCCAGGTGACCAGTCTACCGGATGCGGCCTATCGCTTTTGTCGCCACGAGCCTGGCGTTGATGTAGTGCTGTTTGGAACCAGTAACCCCCAGCATTTACACGCTAATATCCAATCTTTACTGGCACCACCGCTGCCCGATGCAGACGCTGAACGGTTCCGCACGATTTTTGCGGGGGTTACTCAGTTGTCGGGCCGTTAGGCTTTGAGTGTTGGCCCTGTTCAAAACGGTTCTGTTCTCTAAGGAAAGCGACGGGTTTCGATCTGGATGCGGTTTGGGTTTTCATAGCTTTATACAGCTTGTTATGTATTGTTGTATCTGAAATTGCACACCATGACCGTTTCTCCTACTGTTTCTGTCATTATCCCTGTCTACAACGGTGCTAAAACCATTGAAGCTACGGTGCAATCGGTCCTAAAACAGACGTTGACAGACTTTGAGCTACTGGTCATTAACGATGGGTCTACGGATGAAACCTTAGCTGTTTTGGCGGGCTTGCATGATGCTCGTCTGCGGGTGCTGAGCTTTGATAATGCTGGTGTTGCCGAGAGTAGAAATCGGGGGATAGCGTCGGCTAAGGGGTACTATATCTCCTTTTTAGACGCAGATGACCTTTGGACACCCAATAAGCTGTCTCGTCAAATCGAGGCCTTGGAGCGTCATCCAGAGGCTGCTGTGGTCTACAGTTGGACAGACTATATTGACGAGTCAGGCCGGTTTTTGCGGGCAGGTTGGCATGCGACAGCTGCTGGCAGCGTCTATGGCGAGTTGGTCCAGCGCTGCTTTGTCGAAAATGGCTCTAACGTTTTGTTTCGGGCGGCCGTCTTAGAACAGGTTGAAGCGTTTGATAGCAGCGTTGTACCCACGGAAGACTGGGACTTTTATTTGCGTTTAGCGGAGCGATTTGAGTTTGTGTGTGTGCCAGAAGTCCAAATCCTCTATCGAGTGTCTAGTACATCCCAGTCTGCCAACTTTCTGAAAATGGAAAAGTCGGGGGCCACGGTTTTGAGGCGCACCTTCGCACGGTCGGCACAGCGACTAAGGCCCTACCGTGCCGAGAGCTGGGCAGAGTACTACAGCTACTTATTTCATCGGGCATGGCAAGGCGCGTGCGATCGCAAAAGCTGCTGGATTGCGCTGCAACTCTTTAGCCGAGGTCTACTGGCGAGCCCAAAACTGCTGCACAGAGTAGCAATGCGACGTGTGCTTTGGCTCTGTTGGGGCTTGGTTCGCGGTACATAAACACTCTAGTCTGATAGCGTCCTAGGCTAGCCCCTCAAAGTCGTGGTTGATCATGCGGAGGGTTCCTGTGTCACTTCAGCGTAGACGACGATGCCGTTTGCCGCTGCGGGACAAGGTAAAAGCTGGCAATAATCGCCATTGTTAGCCACCACAGCATACTGACCTGGGGACGGTACCAAACCGTATCCACCAAGCCCTGCACAAGTAGGCCCGCCTGAGCTGCTAGGGCCGCAATCAGCCAATACCCCTGGGGTGAGAGCGACTGCTTGACCCGCTGAATCTGCTTGAACCCCTGGTAAAAACCGGTGCCCAGCATCCACAAAAACGCCACAAAGCCGACGTAGCCCGCTTCTACGATTGTCTCCAGGAAAATGGAGTAGGCGCTCAGCGCTGTATAGCGGGGCCGCTGGAATAAGGGATAGATCTTGTTGAAGGCTTCGTTGCCAGGGCCAATGCCCGTGAGGGGGCGGGCACGAATCATGTCAAACACGGCTGCCCACACGTTAAAGCGGAAATTGTTGCTGCTGTCTTCCCTCCCGACAAAGATGCTAGCGGCGCGGTCTCGCACGGGACCCACAAACATCACACAGAATGCTACAAACGCTAGCGACCCGCCCAATAGCAATGGGAGTGACCAGCGTCGCCAAAAAGGAGAAAACAGGTCGCCCCACCAGTACACCAGCATCACCATCATCACAAAGCCGATGGTCAGGAACCCGAGCCAGCCACCCCGGCTGAAGGTCAGCACCAGTGCCCCTGTGTTGACCAGCAGCGCGACCAGGGCTAGCAGTTTGGGTCCCCAGCGCGGCCAAACAAAAAAGGCGGCAGCGCTAAAGGCCACAGCGGGCATGAGGTAAGCTGCCAGCAGGTTGGGGTTGCCCAAATAGCTGTAGACCCGCGTAGTGCCAGATAACCCAGATTCAGGATCAACCCAGGTGGCCAGTGCCTCTGCGCCAAAAAACCACTGCCGCATGCCATACACCGACACAATCAGCGTGGTCAGCAGATATGTACTGATGAGTCCGGTGCGCAGCCAGTCCCGCCGCAGCACCCGCGCCAGCAGCATAAACAGCAGCAGATTCAGCGTTAGCTTAATTAACCCTGAGACGGCTGCGGCCTTGACTGGTGAGAGGGCCGTCGCCAGTACCATTGCCCCCCAGTACAGCGTCACGCCAATGTGGACCGGCGTTAACCAGCCCTCTGCCCGGTCCGAAATCGTCAGTAGCAGCCAGAAAGCTGCACTGAGCATTAGTAAAACGCCAATCAGCGTGGTGGAGACAAAGGGGGCAAGGATGAAAGTAACGGCCACAATGGCGGCTGCGATCGCATCCCCGTAAACCAGCAATCGACTGCCTAGCCGCCACTGTCGAAACGGATGCAGTAGCCGATGAATCAGGCTGACCTGCCGCCATTGGTGCAGGTCAAAGGTGCCAAAGGTCAGTCGTTGGAGGACTGAATCGATCATGGTTCTAAGGGGGGCGCGTCAGTCAAGGGGCATGATGGCATTTATCTGTGCATTTGTCTTGATGCATTTGTCTTGGGGCATTGGTCTTGGTGCATTGGTCAGGCCAGTTTGCCGTGAGCGCATAGGGACAGGGTCTGTCGGCTAACTGGCTGAGTGAGCCGTCCGTCGGCTTGAAATCAGTGGCATACTGTCGCTGAAGAGCCTTTTATGCAGGTAATCATGTCGTCTAAAACACCTCATTCACTCAGTCGGCGGCGGTTTCTGCTCCTTAGTGCCCTGACATTGGGAGCCTGTTCCACAGCAGTACAGTCTGGGTCTCAGGACCAAGGCGCTGCTGTTGCCGGAGAGCAGGCTGAAGGCGTCTCTGAAGCGATGAATGCTGCCCGGCCTAGCATTGGTCCTGACAGCATGTACGCGCCGCAGCGAGGGGACGTGCGGGCAGTGGTCATTAGCGACATGAACAGCCGGTATGGTTCTACAGAGTACCGGACTGAGGTGCTGGAGGGCGTGCGCTTGCTGCCGGGGTGGCAGCCAGACCTGGTGATCTGTGCCGGTGACATGATTGCTGGTCAGAGCTACGCTCTGACCCGTCCCGAGGTGGATGCCATGTGGACAGCCTTTGACCGGCAAATCCTTTCTCCTGTTCGTGAGATGGGTTATCCCTACGCCTTTACCTTTGGTAACCATGATGCCTCCAGCTATCAGTACCAAGGCGCGTACGTGTTCGAGATTGACCGGGCTGCTGCCGCCGATTATTGGATGCCCTATGTGGACAGGCTTGACCTTCAGTATGTCGATAAGACTGGTTTTCCGTTCTACTACAGCTTCAAGCAGAACGACATCTTTTACATGATCTGGGATGGGTCGTCGGCCAATGTGCCCACCGAGCAGGTGGCCTGGGCGGATGCAACGCTAGCGAGTGAAGCCGCGCAGACGGCCAAGCTGCGAATTGCCATGGGCCATTTGCCGATGTATGCAGTGTCTCAGGGGCGCGATCGCGCCGGAGAATTTCTCAACAACGCCGACCCGCTGCGCGAACTGCTAGAGCGCCACGATGTTCATACCTATATCAGCGGTCATCACCACGCCTACTTCCCCGGCCATGTTAACCAGCTCGAATTTCTTCACTGCGGTGCCCTGGGCAGCGGTCCTCGCACCTGGCTCAACCGCACCGATGCCGCCTTTCAAACCCTAACGGTGATGGATATCTTCTTCGATACAGGCGAGGTAACCTACACCACTTACAACATGAATAACAAACAGGTTGTCGCGCTAGAACAACTGCCCCGACAGATTGTTGGCCCTACTGGGAGAATTTTGCGAGAAGACCTGTCACTGGCTGACCTGACCGCAGCCGAGGTCAGCCAGCCCTATGTACCCAGTCTGCACTAGAGGGCTGATTGCTTCCTTCGGTCCAGCTACTCAATTCGATCAAGCTGGGCCTGGGCCTGGGCTGCCCATTCCCCCCGCCCTTGGGACAGGTAGAGCCCCATGGCCTGCTCTAAACTTTGACGCGCTTCGTCGCGACGGCCCAATTCATCTAGCGCCAATGCCCGTGAGTAGTAGGCGTGACCAAAGTTGGGAAACAGCTGTATCGCTCGGTCAAAAGCGGGCAACGCTGCCTCGGGGCGGCCCTGACGCAGCTGTGCGATCCCCAAATTGTAAAACGCTTCAGGATAACTGGCGTCTAGTGTTACAGCGGTTTCAAATGCCTGCTGTGCGCCAACCAGTTGGTTTTGCTCTAGGTAGACGAGACCGATTTGATAATGTACGTCAGGCGCGTTAGGGCTCAGCTCTACCGCCATGAGGAAGGCATCCATCGCTGCTGGAATATTGCCCTGGCGTCGCTGCACCAGGCCCAAATTGTAATAAGCAATCCCCAGCGCTGGATCAATTTCAATGGCTCGTTGCAGGTAGTCTGCTGCCTGTTCGGGGTTATTGCCATCGAGCAGTGCCGCACCCAAATTCACATAGGCCAGGGCAAAGTTAGGGTCGACCTGTGTTGCCTGCCAAAAAGCGGTTGCCGCCTCCTGTTGCTGGTTGTTTTGGTAGTAAGCGAGTCCTAGATTGTAGTGGGCAGCTGCATCACTGGGGTTGAGCTCTACTGCCCGCTGAAAAGAGACGATGGCACCTTCAACATCGCCCTGCTGTACAGCCGTAATACCCTGCTCTAGCGCTTCATCTGCGGTAGCTTGAGCCTGGACAGGGGAGGCCGTAATCAACGTTGCAAGTAGCGATAACGCAAGGAGCTTAGGACGCATGGCATTGGGGGCTAACTCTAATGCTGATACCTTATCGCAGTTCGGTCAGCTCTTAGGGCATGGCATCTGCAAGTTGAGCCGGATTCAAGGTACGAAGCGCTCTATGCCAAGGGAGATAGCCATGCTTGGAGGCTCAAGCGCATGGCGCAAAGCCATACATCCCCGTCGAAACTTGCTACAGGGCAGGGCGTAGCCGTCTGGCTTTGGGGTTTAAGGACGGGATTGACATGCCGTTGAAGGCTGGCTGCATCTGGGAACAATAACACAGGCATTTTCCGGCAGGGCAGAACAAGTCTGACTCGCTGTGAACGCAGATGGAGATGGAGCTGTGGACGCCTTTTGCACTAGGTCGTGAAACTACACTGGATTTTAGAAAGGTGGTTATGGTGAAAGAATTCAGGAAAATCTTTATTGTTGGTTCTCCCCGCTCTGGGACAACTTGGCTAAATCGAATGCTGGCGCAGCATCCAGATACTGTTGTTGTGCCAGGTGAGACCAATATTTATCACCTTATCTATAATCCGTTTACGTATTTAACTCGGTTAGACATTAAAGCGCGCTTGCAGAATGCCAAGCAAATCCTCCGGATCTACGGTCCTGGTCCGTTGCTCATGGGCATTACGTACGATGACATTTGGAAAGGCATTTCAAAATGCTACGACATCTATCAGGACAATCGGGCTAGTGGGTTACACAACATTATTGAGAAGGCTAGATTAGAGACTCTGATTGCTCAGGTGCGTACCCTACCAGACCTTACAGAAACCCAAAAAGCACACCGATTGATTCAAGTCATATTTGAAGATTTCTTTGAGCGATCGGAAGCTTCAGGGGACAAGGTTTTTGTTGAGAAGACCCCGATTCATGTGAAGTACGCCGACAGGATTGTACAAACCATGCCAGAGTCCAAGATCGTCGAGATTATCAGAGACGGTCGAGATGTGCTGGTGTCTTGGGAGGCGTATGCTCAATCCAACCGCCATTTCTTCCGGTCCATTCCCAAGATCATCAATCGCTGGAAAGAGCACATTGAATACGGGAAGAAGTTTCAGAAGCGAGACGATATTAAGCCGTCGATTTATCAGATGCGCTATGAAAATCTACGCGTAGATACCAGAAACGAGCTAACGCGGCTCTTTGCCTTCTGTAACCTTGCTTGTAACGACGAGATTTTAGACCATATCTTGTCCAAGACAGACATCAAGACGGTAAAAAATAAAGGTGAAGGTAAGTTAGTCAGAAAGGGCGTTGTCGGAGATTGGAAAGAACGGTTAAATGTGGAAAAGTTAGCCCTAGTCGACTCTCTTGCGGGCTCAACGCTAGAATACTTGGGATACAAATAACTAAACTGTTCTATGACAACCTACTCAGGCGTGGGGCTAGCTTATGAGCTGCTGATCGTTCTGGATTCACGTTGACTGTAGTGTTGTCAATTTGCAATAGCTGTCAGTTCTGTTAGGGCAAGGCGACGCTCTTTAAGGGGGGCACGCCAAGCAGGAATGCTAGGCGTGTCATCCCATGTGAGGTTGGCTCCATACATGGGCCTCCATACCCGTGTTGGGCTGGGTTGCCAGCCTCAGATTGTTTGCTCAAGAAGAGGTGGCGCTACTCCGAGGCTCCATCACAGTATCTAACGCCGTGTGGCCTGTGGTTGTAGCGCATTGGATAAGTGCAGGTGGTCGAAACCTGACGTTAGACCGTGCCACTGACGGGGGTGAGTACTTTGGGCTGTGAAGCCGAATCTCGCAGCATCACTTCGCGAATCAGTCGCGCCACAGCTCGCTGAACCACGCCACCCACCACACGTTGACCTAGGTGTCGGGTTTCTGGCTTAGTCAGTAGTTTGGGCAGAAGCTGTGCCACTGTTGTGGCATCAAATCCTGGCGTATCACGCAGAATACTTATAATTCTAATCAGGTGCTGCCAGTTGTTGGGCGCGTTCGGGTTGGGCTCGATGTCGGCCTCAATCACGCTTTTTGCCGCCGATACAGGATCTTTCAGGGTCTCTTGGACCGTCTGACGAAGCTGCAGGAGCAGGCTGTAGCCAAACTTGTCGATTTCCTTGGCTAGCTCGTCCGCAACCCGATTGCGGATATAAGCTCCACGGTCAGAGAAAAGAAAATCGATAGCCTGATTCAATGCCCGGTCTAGGTCGTACTCCTCACTGTTGCGGGCATTCTTGAGCAGGTTCTCTAGCCGGTTCCAGCGGAAGCTGCCGTCTTTGAACAGGAGCTCTTGCAGCGATTCGCGCAGTTCGGGCGCGGGATCAGTCAGCAGCCGCTTGCTGACATAGGGATAGGCCTTACTCAGTACCTTGAAGTTGGGGTCTACGGTGATGGCAATGCCGTCTAACGTAACCAGAGACCGGATAATCAGCGCGTAGTAGGCGGGAACACGGAAGGGATATTCGTACATCAGTGCCGAGAACTCATCCGTGATGCTCTTTAGGTTCAGATCCGCTACTGAGGCCCCCAAGGCATTGTTAAAGACCGATGCTAGCGCCGGAATAATCGGTGACAGGTCCGTATCCGGCGTCAAAAACTCTAGCTTGATATAGTCCTGAGCCAGTCCCTCAAAGTCGCGGTTGACCATGTGGACAATCGCTTCAATTAGGCCGTAGCGCTGGTAGGGCTCGACCTGGCACATCATGCCAAAGTCCAGATAGGCCAGGTTACCGTCGGAGGTCACCAGCAGATTGCCGGGGTGGGGATCCGCATGGAAAAAGCCATGCTCTAGGAGCTGGCGTAGCGAACACTGCACACCAATTTCGATCACGTCCGTAGGGTTAATGCCTTGGGCGGCCAGCTCCTCCGGCTTGGTCAGTTTCGTCCCCTCAATCCATTCCATCGTCAGCACCCGGCGGCCCGTGTACTGCTCATAGATGTGCGGCACAATGATGTTTGGCAGGTAGCCGTATAGCTTTGCAAAACGCTCGGCGTTGCGGCCTTCCTGGGTGTAGTCAATCTCCTCAAAGATGCGGGCCCCAAATTCATCCATGATGCTGACCAGGTCGCTACGCACCAGGGACACGTTGTCAGTGACCCAAGCAGCAATAGCCCGCAGGACGTAGATATCGCGGGTGATCTTTTGAGCGAGTCCAGGACGCTGAACCTTGACTGCAACAGTTTCGCCGGTTTTCAAGTGGCCTTTGTAAACCTGTCCTAGGGAGGCGGCAGCGACAGGACGGGGGGACAGATCAGCATAGATGTCGTCAGGATGTGCCCCCAGCTCTTCTTGAATAAAGCGGAAAGCAATGTCGTTGGAGAAGGCCGGTAGTTGGTCTTGCAGCTTGACCATCTCGGCCATGTAGATGGGGGAAACCAGGTCGGGACGGGTGGAGAGAGCCTGACCAATTTTGATGTAGGCGGGGCCAAGCTTGGTTAGTACAAGCCGGAGTTGCTCGGCGCGGCGAGCTTCGTTTCTCGCCTGCTGTCCGGTGATGCGGTCCCAGATCAAAGACAGCGCAAAACCCAAGAAGATCCAGAATACTTCGAGTAGACGGGCCAGAATACTGAGGGGACGGCGGCGGTAGAAAGCCGCGATCGCAGCTGGGTCGTACACCACAATATCTTCTAGCCGCTGAGGAACTGCTGGCCGGGGCTCAACCGCTGGCGCGGCGTCCCGGTCGGGGGCAGGCACAAAGGACTGAGAAGATACCGAAGTCATAGGCTTGATTAAGATAGCCCGTTGACCGGGCGAGTCACGTTAGGATGAAGCGGCGTCAGCCGCCTTGATGTCTAGAGCAATCCGAAAGCTCAAAGCAATCCGAAAGCCTAGAACGTCATGAATATGCGTCTGTAAACTATTGTAACAACTGCCCCCTACGATTTACTGCGAACCGTCGGAATCTGACTTTAGTTACGAGAAAATCGACTGACTAAGCCATGATGGACAATACGCATGTTCGCTGACATCCCTACAAAGGCTATGCTCGTCTCCCTCAAGATAGAGAACTTTGCCCTCATTGATCAGTTAGAGCTTTCCCTACAGTCCGGGCTCAATGTGTTAACAGGCGAGACCGGGGCCGGTAAATCCATCATTCTGGATGCCATCGATGCCGTACTAGGGGGCAAGACCAGCGGTCGGTCCGTACGGACGGGCGCTAATAAAGGTCTCATCGAAGCCACTTTTAAGCTGCTGCCATCCGTGAAGGATTGGCTTACCGAACACAATATTCCCATCGACGACGGTGAGCTGGTGTGTACTCGTGAGTTAACGACGACGCGTGGAGCCGTTCGCAGTCGCTCTAAACTCAACGGCGTTTCGGTAAAGAAGCCCCAGATGGAGGCGTTACGCCAGCACCTGGTCGAAATGACCGCTCAAGGCCAGACGGTCCTGCTCGGCTCGCTGGACATGCAGCGTAACTGGCTCGACGGGTTTGGAGAACCGGCCCTGCTACAGCAGCGGAGCAAGGTTGAAAAAGCCTATGCCGCCGCTACCGAGGCTAAGCAAGCGCTAGACCGTCGCCGTCGGGCCGAGCAGCAGCGTTTACAGCAGCTCGATCTATTTGAATACCAGGCCCGCGAACTCAGCGCCGCTCGACTGGAAGACCCCAACGAGCTCGATAATCTAAAGCAGGAGCACCAGCGCCTCAGCCACAGTGTCGAATTGCAGAAGCAGAGCTACGAGGCCTATCAGATCCTTTATGAAAGCGATGGCTCCTTTGCCGCCTGTTCCGAGATGCTGGGTAAGGTTGAAGGCATTCTCACCGACATGAACCGCTT
>CAWUKV010000047.1:0-27682 GCA_963923025.1 uncultured bacterium | reverse complement strand
ATGGCTCTACCGGATAGATTATGCGATGTCGGGATGAAAATGCCAGCAGAGCAAGCAACGAAGCCGAAAGCGCTCAAAGTTTCTAAAACCATATCCAGAACGCTTGACCAGCTTCAGTCGATTGTTGATGCCCTCAACTGTACCGCTAGTGGTTCGATGCTCAAAATACTGAAGAATCTCTCCAAACCAGCGACCGAGAGTCCCCACCGCGTTTTGGTAAAGGGACTGTGCTAATGCCATCCAGTCCAGCAGCTTTAACAGGGCTTCATCCCGAGCAGTTTCCTCAAACAAGGTTCTGAACGCCTCTTTATGTTGGTGCATTAGCGCCAGTTGCGGGGCGACTGCTTTGACCTCATTGAGCTTGTTCGCTTGGGTTTCAGTGAGATTTTTTACTGGTTTGAGTAGAGCATACTTGCTCTTTTTGAGCGCCTCCTTGGCCGCTTCAGGGCTAACCCCATCGGGCAACTCAGTTGGCTGGCGGGCGAAGGCATTGCGCGCACGGTTGAGTTCGGCATTGACCAACTTCATCACGTGAAAGCGGTCGGCCACAATATCGGCCTGGGGCATCAACTGATGCACCAAGCCTCGGTAGTTGCCGGACAGATCGATGCTGACTTCTGTGATGTTGGTCAACACGTCTTCACCCCACGTCTCGATGACCGCTTTGATAGCCTTGTGAGTTCGGTCGGGGGACATATCTAACAGGACATGACGCTCTAAATCCACAAGCACAACAACAAAGTCTTTGTGTCCCTTACGCAGGGCAATTTCATCTATCCCCAGTCGCGTCAGCCCCTTCACTTCGACGGTGACTTTTTTGCGCTGACATACTCCACCATCGACCAGACCACATCTTCGCTCAGCCCTTCGTTATGCGCCACATTGCGCACATCGCTATGGACGACCTGTTGGACGACCCACTCGGCGTAACGGTCGGTGTAGGTCCGTCTTGGACTGACAAAATCTAGGGTTTCGCTGAAGGGCTTGCCACAGGTCGAACACTTGAACTGGCGGCGATTGACTCGAAGCACCGTCTGATGATGACTGATGCCTAAATCTCTGACCAGGTAGCCGTGATTTTGGTGTAGGTGACCGCTGACTTTGCCACAGCGTGGGCATTGAGCCGACTCAGAATGTCTTTCCACTGACAGTATTAACTGCTTGCCAGTGGCTTCGTACGATTCGACGTCAACTCCAGACAGGCCCAGCAATTCGGTCAGGATAGGTACCATCGGTCTTCGTATACTCGGTTACTTCAGCATACCAATCCCGGCAGAGCCAAAAGTATCCTTATCTTCAACTCAGTAATACTATGCGAGAAAACTACAGAATGTACCAGAGAGCATAGAACCTAAGTTAGAACTGGTAACTCGAGTTAATCCAGTCCTAACTCCCGCTTCAAAATCTCAATCGATTTCTCACCAATGTAGTTCTCGCAGCAGATGATCTTGGGTGGACGAATGATGTCCTGTCGGGCTGCCTGTAGCGCCTCTTTGATGGCGGGGAAGCTGGCTTTGTCCATGGCGGCGATGGTTTGGGCGCTGCGGACGACGGCGGAGAGTTTTTGGGTGTCGTCGGTTTGGGCGGTCATGACCAGGATGTCGTCACCGCGTAGGCTGTAGGCCAGGACTTCTGCTGCGCGGATGATGCCGGAGCTGAGGCTGACCAAGCCCAGGCAGGTGTCCTTGGGTAGGTCTTTGAGGATGGCCATCTCCTGGGCGTAGTCGTAGATGTCGATGGGGATGACGCGGACGGATTTGGGGGCCGCGATCGCTTCTGCTTCGTTTAGGAAATAGCGGCTGGTGACGACCGTACCAGAACGGGTTTGGGATAGCACATCCTCTAGTTCCTCCAGGGGGACCAGCTGTACTGGGATCTGGAGAGCCTGCTCCAGCTCTCGCACCATTAGTTCGCCTGCGCCAATGTCTTGGCGGGGGGTGGTGACCAGCACACGGGCGCTGCATCGCAGCCGCCAGTCAATTTCTGATAGGAATAGGTCGCGGGCCTGGTGTAGCGAACAGCCCTGGCGCAGCAGTTCGTCTAGGCTATTTTCGACCAGCTCCTGGGCCTTGGGAAACTTTTCGAGTAGGGGAGAGCGAGGCTTGGCAATTTCGTGGGTGCTTTGGCTGCGGACGTAGATGCCAGAACCGGGCTGGGCTTCGACGATGCCAATATCTTCGAGCTGGCGGTAGACCTTGCTGATAGTGTTGCGGTGTAGGCCCGTTTGCATGGCCAGCTGGCGGGTGCTAGGTAGGCGGTAACCCGGTGGGTATTGACGGGATGCGATCGCAAACTGAATTTGGTCGTAGAGCTGCGTTGATGCTGGAATCTCGCTGTCGGTTTGGATGTGGAACTGCACCATAGGTCTAGCCTCACTGGTCTGGTTTGGGCTGTGCCGTAAGCTACCCGTCTCTATCTAGAGAATAGACAGGAAATGTCGAACTGTGTGTGACAATTTCTAGCAAACTGGCATACCCAATGATTCGTGATGCTTCAAGGGGATTTCGGACGGTTACGGAAAAAGTAACCGAGATTTTTTCTTGGTGCTCGTGTGGCACGGTTACTGTAGCGAGGATCTGTCCGGGTGACGGACGACCCTCAGTTGATGATCACCCTTACAGTTCAACGGATTGATTGGTAAACCCATGACATTTCAACCCCTCCAAAAGCGTATGCTGCTGCTACTGATCTGTGGCCTAATGCCCTGGATTACCCTGGCTACTGTACAGTCCACCCGCACCGTACCCGCAATGGCTCAAACTGAAACAACGGCTCTACGCGTGATTACCGTCACGGGCTCCGGTGAAACGTCTATTCCGACAACGTTGACCCAGGTTGAGCTGGGCGTCCAGGCTCAGGGGGCGACCGCTGCGGCCGTCCAGCAAGAGATTGCCGAGCGCCAGTCACGCGTCATAGAGCTGCTGCGCCGAAATAACGTGGACAAGCTGCAAACTACGGGCATTCGCCTGAGCCCCCAGTACAGCTATAACAACCGCGATCAGCCCCGCATCACGGGCTACACCGGCAGTAACAGCGTCAGTTTCGAGCTACCGACCGAACAGGTGGGCGAGCTGTTGGATGATGCGATCGCGGCCGGAGCCAACCAAATTAACCGGGTCAGCTTTACCGCCACAGATGCGGCCATTACTGCTGCCCAATCTACTGCTCTGGCTGAGGCCACTCAAGATGCCCAGCGTCAGGCCGATGCGGTCTTGGCGGCGTTGGGTCTTAGCGCTGCTGAGGTCATCAGCATTCAGGTGAACGGTGCTCAGGCTCCCGTGCCCTACCCCATCGCTCGGCAGGAGGTCGCTCTGAGCAGTACCGCTGCGTCAGTAACCCCAGTTGAGGGCGGCGAACAAAGCGTAAATGCGCGTGTTACGCTACAGATCCGCTACTGAATATCTCGCTTAAGTATCACGCTTGTCGGCTCACGACGGTGGGTAATGGACGGTTCCAACGCATGAAGCACACATCGCTAGAGACCGTACCCGAGCAGGGCGTCTCCCACAACGCCGCCATCCGGAAGCGGGTGCTCCTAATGGCGGGCGACCTGCCCCATCTCACCCAGTTTGCTCAGGCTCAGTTTGGGCCAGGCCAGGTAGCGATGGCCCACGCCCATAGCGACATGCACGAGGTATTTTTGGTGCAGTCCGGTCAGGGGACCATGCGAATCGATGGGCAGGTGTACAGGCTGACGCCGGGGGTTTGCATTGCGGTAGCCCCAGGTGAAACCCATGAGGTGAAAAATACCGGTAGCGCAATGCTGGTGCTGACCTATTTCGGGATTCATGAGTAGTGCTACCGCCTCAACGCAGTCACCTGCGGGGCCAGGTTCTGGTCGGGTCACCGTTATTGGCTGTGGCTATGTCGGTAGCGCAGTGGCGCGGCTATGGCGAGCCCAAGGGCTGACAGTGCTGGCGACTACGACGCAAGCTGCGCGGGTGGACGAACTTGAGTCCATTGCCGACCAGGTCGCCGTTGTTCGTGGGGACGAGGCGGATCGGCTACAGGTCCTACTCGAAAATCAGGATACTGTTTTACTCTGTGTGGGCTCGAAGGCTGGGGCCAGCTATGCAGAAACTTACTTAACTACCGCTCGAACCCTCGCTGCCGTACTGCCGCAAACGGCGGTGCAGCAGCTGATCTATACCAGTACCTGTTCCGTCTATGGTCAGCACGAGGGTGCGTGGGTAACCGAAGCAACGCCCGTTTCGCCCATGACTGAGAACGGTAACGTTATTGCTCAGGCCGAGCAGACGTTGCTGAGCCTCAACACCAACCGGCGTCGCGTGTGTGTGCTGCGGTTGGGCGGTATTTATGGGCCTGGGCGGACCCTAGAGCGCATCTACGGTCGCATGGCGGGTACCACTCGACCTGGAAGAGGACAAGAGCCCAGCAACTGGGTGCATCTGGATGACATCGTGGGGGCAATTCACTGGGCTGACCAGCAGCAGCTCTCGGGTATATATAACGTCGTTCAAGATGAAATCCCGACCGTGAAGGAACTGGTCGATCGGGTCTGCCGTCAGTATTGTCTAACCCCCGTAGCTTGGGATGCTAGTCAGCCTAGTAGCCGTCGCTATAATGCCCGCGCCTCCAACGCAAAGATAAAAGACACCGGTTACTCTTTCAAACACCCTTTGTTCCTGCTGTGACGCACTCGTGCGCAGCGAATCACTTCAGTCGTGTGGCTGAGGCAGTTGTGTTGTGTCTGGCATCGCCGCAACGTCGCTGGGATAAAGCAGAGGAGCTGGGCGGAAGCGTCAGGCTGTCTTACATAACTCCAACTTGAACAACGGCCTACTTTGGTCCATTGTCCACCCACTCAACCCTACTGAGATCAGCAGCGCAATGGAATTTAGGGAAATTACAGTAGAACCTGACTTTGGCAAAATTTGGCTTGTCCTCAAGCGGCGATTTTTGCCCGCCGTTGTTGTTTTTGGTGGGGTCATGGCCGCGTCGCTCGGCCTTGCAATGGTGCAGAAGCCTGTCTACGAAGCCAAAAGTGAGCTGCTGTTTAGAAGCAATCGCACCAGTCAGCTGACCGGCCTGCCGGAGGCCGTTGGCCAGCTCGAAACCCTCAGTGCATTGAACAATCCCCTCGATACCCAGGCCGCTATTTTGCAGTCTTTGCCGTTTCTAGAAGAGACTGTTCAGCAGGCCGGGCTGGAAGATGCATCGGGAGATCCGATGAGCCCAGGGGAGCTGGCTAAAAATCTGTCGGTTAAAGGAATTCCAGGTACAGACATTATCCAGGTGACCTACACCTCGGAGAACCCGGAAGACGCTGCCAGAATTGTCAACACCTTGACCCAGATCTACCTTCGGAACAACTTAGAAACGAATCAGCGAGAAGCTGCCCTGGCCCGTGAGTTTATTGCCGAGCAGCTGCCCAAGGTCGAAGCGGCTGCCCTAGAGGCCGATGCTGAGCTGCGCCGATTTAAAGAGAGCAACAGCATTGTTTCCTTGCAGCAGGAATCCCAGGCGGTGGTCAACAGCCTCTCGGGGTTAAATAATCAAATTACTCAGGTCGAGGCGCAAATTTCGGAGCTCGATGCCCGCAGGCAGAATCTGCTCGAGCAGATTGGCATGGATAGTGATGCGGCCATTACCTTGGTGAACCTCAGCCAGTCGGATGGCATTCAGTCGGTGCTAGGGCAGCTGCAGACGACTCAAACCGAACTGGCTGAACAGCAGGCGTTCTTCTTTGACAACCATCCTACTGTGCAGCTATTGCGATCGCGCGTTGCCGAGCTAGAAACGTTGTTGGCTTCACGCATCACTGCTACGCTCAACCGCCAGTATGACGTTACCCCCGAGCAGCTTCAGGTCAGCGAACTGCAAACGGCTTTGGTTGCCGAACTTGCCAACATTGAGTCATCCCAGCTAGGGTTGACCAACCAGTTGGATGTCTTGACGGCTGAGCGTAATCAGTACCAGTCTCGTAGCAGTGACCTACCGCGCTTAGAACAGACAGAACGAGACCTGCAGCGCAAGTTACAGGCCACTCAAACCACTTACGAAGCGCTGCTCACCCGGCTGCAGGAGGTGCAAATTGTCGAAAATCAAAACATTGGCAACGCCCGCATCATTTCTCCGGCACAGGTGCCAACCGGCTCGAACGGTTCTAGCAGTCAGCTATTCCTGCTGGCCGGTTTGTTTGCTGGGTCCCTGTCAGGGGTTGCCACGGCTTTTGCCATTGATCTGCTGGATCGGTCTCTAAAAACTGTCAAAGACGTCCGGGAGATTTTCGACTACACACTGCTGGCCATTGTTCCTCAGCAACCCGACAACGAGAAACTCCCGTTTCGTACCGATCCGGTAATGGAGGGATTGTCCTGGGTACCTGCCCGTGACTATCCTCGTAGCCAAACGGGGCAGACCTATCAGATGCTCCAGGCCAATCTCAAATTTCTAACCTCAAACGATCTAAAAAGTGTTGTGATTACCAGCGCTGTGACGGGTGAGGAGCGGCACACGGTGGCAGCCAACCTAGCTGCGGCCATCAGCCAGTCGGGCGAACGCGTTCTGTTGATTGATGCGGATTTACGCACCCCTGGTCAGCACCATCTTTGGGGCCTAGTCAACCAGGCCGGACTCAGTCATGTTCTGGCTAACCAGGCCGAGATTGTTGACAGTGTGACCACCGTGATGATGCCCCAGCTTGACGTGTTGAGCAGCGGTGTCCTGCCGCCTAATCCGGTTGCCCTGCTAGAGTCAGACCGTATGGCCAAGCTGATTGACAAGGCCCAACAGCAGTATGACTTTGTGGTGGTGGTGGCCCCGGCTCTGGCGGGCTCAGCCGATGCAGCGGTTTTGGGCAAGCTGTTAGACGGTGTGCTGCTAGTCTCTCAGCCCGGTGTCCTTGATCTGGCCAGTGCCCGATCTGCTAAAGAGTTTCTCCAACAAACTCGGCAGAATGTTCTGGGACTTGTTGTTCACGGCGTCAACGTCAGGAACGAGCCCGATAGCTACTTCTACTACAGCGACAGTCAAGACGAATATGCTGCCATGCCTGAGTTAGAAGGTGTTCTGGGTTAGAAGGTGTTCTGGGTTAGATTGAGCTACTGGGTGCGGGCTTCGAGGCACTCCTGTAGGGTATTTAATAATGCCTGTTCTAGATAGGGTTTAGTCAGGTAGGCGCTGGCCCCTAACGACTCGCCCATTTCGCGATGCTTGTCGCCGCTGCGAGAGGTCAGCATAATCACCGGTGGGGCCTTTTTGCCGTGGTCTTGTTGGCACTGGCTAAGGAACTCAAACCCGTTCATACGAGGCATTTCTACATCGCAAAAGACTGCGCAGATCTCAGCAAAGTTCTGTGATAGCTGGTCGATGGCATCGCGCCCATCTTTGGCCTGTAGGGTTTGGTATCCAGCTTTCTCTAGCGTAAATATCAGCACCTGTCGCGCAGTCAGGGAGTCGTCTACAACTAAGACGGTCTGCGGTGTTGTTACTGCTAAAGGCGGGGAAGCAGCAGGCGGCTCAGGGAGGCTTGTGGGTGCCGCAGCTGCCGTCGGTTTGTCTATCCGAGGTAGCTTCAGCTTCGTCGGTTGTGAGACCCGTGATTGACTATGGGGTTCAAAGTAACGCGCGAGTAGAGCTTGACCGTCCATGACAGGAATCAGCGAACCGTTCCCCAACGTCGTGCAGCCCAGTAGATAATTCGGGGGCTGAATGGCGATGCTAAACGGTTTGATGGTCAGTTCTTGGGCCTGCAAAATGCTGTCTACCTGAAGGGCCAGCATCCGGTTGCCTGCGGCAATAATGATCAGCGGTACTTTCCCGTCTTTAGGTAGGGGAATGGCCGGTAGCGAATCACGGCTGCGACTTCCCCGCAAGGGGTAGTGGTTCAGTAGCGTTGAGCGGGGGTATAGCTCCACGGGCTGCCCTTGCCACTGGTAAAACGGCGTCTCGTCTCCGATGGTGATGTCTTCGGTAGCAACAGAAAGGATGGTTTTAACCGCGTCCATGGCGATCGCAAACGTCCGATTGCCGACGGAGAACACCATCAGCTCTGCCACATTAAGCGACAGCGGAAAGCGCAGCACAAACGTAGTCCCACCATTGGGAACAGACACCACCTTGATGCTCCCCTTGAGCTGCTTGAGCTGGGTGGCAACAACATCCAAGCCCACCCCCCGACCCGACAGTTCACTGACGGCTGCTGCGGTTGAAAACCCTGGGTTGAACAAACAGTCGTAAAGCTGCTCGGTGCTGAGCTGGGCCGCTTCTTCGGTGGTGTACAGCCCGCGCTCAATCGCCTTTTTGCGAACGCTGTCTAGGGAAATACCCCGGCCGTCGTCGCTGATTTCAAGGTAGGTCTGGTGAGACTTGCTGTAGGCCCGCAGGGAGATGGTGGCTTCGACGGGCTTGTTCCGTTTAGCGCGCGTCCTAGCCGGTTCGATCCCGTGGTCAAAGGCATTGCGGACCAGATGCACCAGCGGATCGTAGAGTTTCTCAAACACCGTTCGGTCAACTAGGGTATCGCCACCCTGCACGGTCATCTTGACCTGTTTGCCATACTTTGCTGACATATCCCGCACCATGCGCGGAAAGTGACGCAGTAGATCGCCCATGGGCATCATACTGGTCCGGATCAGATCGTTGCGGAGCTGACGCAGGGTTTGCTGCTTTTGCCGGTGGACATGATGCCCTTGATGGGTGATGGCCGTCATATCATGGATGGTTTCACCCAGCTGGGCAATCTCTTCCATGACCTCCTGCATGAGCAGGTGAACGTCGTCGTAGCTGTCCATCTGCAGGGAGTCAAAGCCCTCAGCAGCCGAGGCCATGAGTCTGGACCGGTCCTGCTGGCTCTGATCGGCCCAGTCCTGGAGGCTGCGGGTAATCCGCTCGAAGTTTCGAAACCGCTGCGTCATCGAGCTGATGACGTATTGAAGCTGTTGGGCCTGAAGCGCGCTCTTATTTTCGTAGGTGACCAGCTCTCCAAACAGTGTACTGAGCCGCTTAATTCGATCCAGTCCAACCCGAACAGTTTTACTCCGTGACGTCGGGGCTTTTTTGGGCTCAGAGATGGCCGCAGAGAGTTCTGTCGTCCGGGGTTTTGACGATTGGCGGTGAATCACGGCTTCTGGTGGGGCCGAATCGAGCAGAGCCTCTAGCTTAGCGATCAACGTTTTGGGCAGCCCAGAGGTGATGGGCCGGTTTAGTCCGGATACGGCAATTTTGTCCCCGTGAGCCGGTGGCTTGGCTTGGGGTGGTGCCGGAGCGTTTGCTGGCTCGGTTGGCTCTGGCATGGGGGCCGCTTGGTCTTCGGTCAATGCATCGATAGGCGACGTTGTCGGAATTTCCACTGCATCGGTTTCAAAAGATGCCATATCGGTTCCTTCAGTGGCCATCTCTGAAGGTGCAGCAGCAGAGAGCTCCAGGTCTAACTCGGCCAGACCGATATCAAGGTTGTCCTCTGCGACATCGCTCTGTTCAACGATAGCAAAGTCGTCTGTTGTTTCTTCTGGCTCACCGCCAGGTACTGTCTCATTCTCGTCTTCGCCCTCGTCCTCGCCAAACAGCGCCAGCAGCATCGCGTCTTCTGCCGAGTCATCCCATGGCGATGCGCTGGATGCTGCAGTTGGGGGCAGGACCTGCGCTGTGGGTATGCTGTCCTGCGCGGTGCCGAAGGATAGGAGCGTTTCACTGGGCTGTCCGCCCTGCTGTCGGTCTCCAGCAAGGACAGCGGTCTGAGCAGCCTGTAAATCGGTAAGGACACAGCGTCCAATGGCGGCACTTTGGGTGGGGCGGCAGTCGAGGGCCGTGAGCCCAGCCTGCGCAATAGCGGTGAACCCTGGAAGACTCGTGAGTTCTCCAATGCCAACAAAGGCGTCGAGCTGCGATCTCAATACCTTTAGCTGCGTTCCAGACTCTTCTTCCAGGGCTGCAGACAGGGTTTCTAATCCAGCTGCCACATCGCCTTCAAATAGCGTTATCACGAGGTCTGTTGATTCAACCCATGTCGCTGTCTCGTCGGATGGGTCTGAATCTCGGGCAACAGTTTTGGTTTCTGTTGCGGCAGGCTGAGCTGTTGCCGTCAGCCACTCGTCCAGAGCAACCAGCACGGGTTCAGCCTGGGTCATGACCAAAGCCTCGTCGTGACGCCCGCCTTGCAAGTCTTCAACAATGGACCGCTCTAGGTGGTCGTAGGCCTGAAGCAGCAGGGTTTCTAGACTGTCGTCCACCTGATTAGGCTGACGGATCAGCCAGCTAAACACGTCCTCTAGCCGATGGGCAATGGCTGGAATCGCGGTGAGTCCGATCATTGCCCCGCTGCCCTTGAGGGTATGGGCGGCTCGCATCAGCGCTGCAATATCGGGCTGGGTTCTCAGCTCCAACAGTTCCGCTTCCATGACCTGAAGCAGTTCCTGCGCCTCCTCTAAAAATAGCTGGTGAACCGAGTCAGACATGAAGTGAATGGGGACTGGGGAGAGGTCGTGGTGGGCACTACTAGGGACGGGTGGGCTGCCGGGTCACAAGCCCGGCAGCGGACTATTCGAGCTTGAACTGAGCCACGCTCACCTGTAACGCTTCGGCTACCTGCAGCAGGCGCTCGAAGGAATCGGATACGGCCTCCGTTTGGGTCGAGGTTTGGTCTGCGATCGCGGCGATGTCTTGGATGGTTTGGCTAACGATCGCTGACGTATCGGTCTGAGCTGCCGCCGCCTGCGAAATCTCCCGGACTAGCTGACTGACCTGACTGCTGACCTGGTTAATTTGGCTGAGCTGCTGGCGAGATGCTTCCACCAGCTGAGTTCCGGTAACCACCTGGTCGGTGCCATTCTCCATCGCTGAGACCACTTCGTTGGTCTGAGCCTGCATCTCTTCGATCAGGTGAGCAATCTCTTCAGTGGCCTGGGCGGACTGCTGGGCCAGGTCACGGACCTCCTCTGCCACCACCCGAAAACCCTGCCCTTCTTCTCCTGCCCGCGACGCTTCTACTGCCGCGTTTAGGGCCAGGAGATTGGTTTGGGCGGCAAAGCCGTTGACCACGCTAACTACCCGAGAGACTTTCTGGGAGGCTTCTCCTAGGCGCTTCACTTTCTTTGCCGTTTCTGACACGGTCTCGCGGATGTCGGACATGCCTGAAACGGTTCGGTTCATGGCCTCATCCCCGGCTTCGATGGTGGTTGCTGCGGCTAGCACAATTGACTCGGCTTGTTGGGAGCGCTCCGAAACACCTTGAATCGAGGCGACCATGGCCTGAATCTGACTGAGGACGCCGTTGATAGCCTGGAGCTGTCGCTTAGAGTCCGCAGAGAGGTCGTTGACTGCCGTTTCATTCTTAGATGCGGTCTCTGAAACTGACTGCGACGCGGTCTTCACCTGATTCACAATGCGGCGGAAAGAATCCAGAATGGTGTTGTAGGAGGCAGCAATGGTCCCCAGCTCATCTTCTGAGACCCTTGCCCGCACGGTTAGATCACCTCGACTGACGGGGTGTACATCCTGCAGCAGTTCTTTAGCCCGCTGCTGCAAAAACTCTTTCTGCTGACGCTGCTCGGTTGTCTTGGCGTCGGCCTCCTGTCGTGCTTCTACCCGGGCCTTCTCGGTGTATTCCAGCAGGGCCGTCTGGTCAAGCGCAAACCCCAGCTGGGTTGACAGTTGGGTCATCAGGTCGATCTGTTCTTCTTGCCACTGGCGTGGGCCGCCGCAGTGGTGGGCGCATAATAGTCCCACGAGCTGACCGTTTTGCAGCACGGGTGCCACAATGCTGGCGCGAATTTGGAAACCTTCGAGAATGTCCTGGTGGCACTGGGTCAAGTTCTCCGTCTGAATGTCGTCCATGGCCCGCACGCGTCCGTTCCGGTAGCGCTCGATCAGCCCCTCGCGGAAGGGATCCTTGACGGTTTCACCCAGCAGCTTGCGCCAGCCTGCCGACACCGATTCAGCAATGATCGTGCCATTCCAATCATCGTGAAACTCATAGACGATCACGCGATCTGTGTTAAGGGCATAGCGCAGCTCGCTGACGGTAGTGTTGAGCACACCCTCACGCGTCATTGACCGACGCATATTGCCAACAATCTCGCTCTGTAGACGAGACTTTTCGGCGCTGCGGATTTGCTTCTGCAAAATTGCCGCTTGGTCAAGGGCAAAGCCCAGCTGAGTAGCTAGCTTGCCAAACAGATCAACGTCTTCTGAGTGCCACTCGCGCGGTCCTGTACAGTGGTGCGCACAGATCAGGCCAATCAGCTGACCGTTTTGCAGAATGGGGGCAACAATACTGGCGCGAATTTGAAAGCCTTCGAGAATGTCTTGATGACACTGGGTGAGGTTCTCGGTTCGAATATCGTTCATTACCCGAACGCGCCCATTCCGGTAACGTTCAATGAAGCCCTCTCGCATGGGGTCGTTGACGTACTCTCCAAAAATCTTGCGCTGCCCCAGGGCAACCGATTCGGCCACCACTTTTCCGGTCCAATCGTCGAGGAAGCGGTAGACGATGACCCGATCGGTATCTAGGGCATAGCGCAGTTCGCTGACCGTGTTGTTGAGAATCTCTTCTTCCCGTTGGGACCGCCGCATGGTGTTGACAATTTCGGTCAACAGCCGAGAGCGATCAACGCTGAGGGTCTGTCGCTGCTGTAGGGCAGCCTGGTCGAGCACGTAGCCCAGCTGCGAGGATAGCTTGGCAAACAGGTCAATGTCTTCCTCTGGCCACTGGCGTGCGCCCGAACACTGATGGGCGCAGAGTAGCCCCACCAGCTTGTCGTTTTGGACGATCGGGGCGACGATGCTGGCGTGGATTTGGAAACCTTCGAGAATATCCTGATGGCACTGAGTGAGATTTTCGGTGTAAATGTCGTTCATGGCGCGAACACGGCCATTACGATAGCGCTCGATCAGCCCCTCCCGTAAGGGATCTTTGACAAACTCACCTAAAATCTTGCGCCAGCCCAGCGCTACCGACTCGGCAATTACTTTGCCGGTCCAGTCGTCTAAGAACCGGTAGACGATCACCCGGTCGGTGTTGAGTGCGTAGCGCAGCTCGCTGACGGTGGTATTGAGGATGTCTTCTTCCCGGAGGGAGCGCCGCATGTGGTCCACAATTTCGGTCAGCAGCCGCGATCGCTCTTTGCTGAGGACCTGACGCTGCTGCCAAAAGCTGAGCTGTTCTTCCAGGTCTTCCACACTGTGCTGAACCAGACGATTGGCGCGCTTCACCGTTAGGGCCATGAGCGTACCCAGTAGGCCGACCACGGCTAAGCTGGCTAAGCCTACCCCGCTCAGCGTCCGCTGCTGTAGCTGGATAACCTCGTTTGTCGTGAGTCCGTAGGCCACCTGCCAGTTAAGGGGCAGTGTCGGTGTGTCGCTGACCGGCTCGGTTCCCACGAGGCTGAGGGCATCGGCCTCCACTGTACTGGGTTGAAACAGCTGACGGAGTAACAGCCAGCCATTTTCTAGGGCAGGACTGACAGCGGTGTTGGTTGAGGCCGCAGCATTACCCTCAGTGCCCTGCTGAATCAGAAACTGTTGCTGTGCATCGCTCACCCAGAATCGAGCCTCGGGGGTCGCTGCCGAATTGACCGATAGCAGTTCCTGTGCGGGCAACTGGGCGAGGAGAACAGCTTGGGATTCACCTGCGGCGTTGCGCAGGGGGACGGCGATGTAAACCACCGTTTCGCCTGTGCTCTGAGCGCTCTGGGCGGCACTCACGCTGGGCAATCCCGTTTCAACTGCACGGGTGAAGTAGGCTTCGCTGGCCTGGGCGTTGAAGTAAACGCCGCTGGTCTGTACGGCGACCTCTCCATCTGGCGTCAGTAGGGCCAGTCCATTATAGGTTTCTAGACTCTGCTGAAACTGGTTGAGGCGCTGCTGGGCCTGCTGTCGGGTAGTCGCAGCACTGTCTGCGGGCGGGTTAATCGCTGGGAGCAGTTCGGACACGCTGGCCAGAACTTGGATGTCTTGAATGCGCTCACCCATGTAACGGTCTAAATCTGCCGCGAGCTGAGCAGCCTGCTGGGTTTGAGTCTGCATGGCTCGTTCTGTCACCGTACGGCTGGTGAGAACATAACCCGCAGCAACTAGCAGCAGGGTCGGCAGCGTCCCGTAGGCCACTGCCCGTAGGAGCTGACGACGCCACGATCGCTGGGGACGGACCGCAATAGTCGGAACCTTGGGTGGTGCAGCTGTCTCGTTGATGGGAGCGGAACGAACCGTCTGCTGGGTGGGGGCAGCTGAGCCTGTTTGATACTCCCGCGAGGAGGCCAGCGCTGGCGCTGGCGCTGAGGCTGATTGCGTGGGTGGTGTGACAGCCGACGCACCTGCTGTTGGCTGAGGGGAGGGCGTCTGGGCACCCGTAGCCTGATTTAACGGCGGTGGGGCAGGCCATTGGGCTTTAGCTGAGGTGGGCGCAACGGTTGAGCCTGCTGCACTGGCTGCTGGTACTGCAACCGCGCTGGCATCAATGGGACGTCGCCGGGGTGGGACCGGGGGCGTTTTAGGCTGTCGCCGTTGTCGGGCGCTGCGATCGCGCTTCCCATTTGAGGGAGTGCCCGACGTTTTTCCATTCAGATGCATATTAAAACGGTCCTGTCAGTGGTGTTGGAGAAGGCCTGCCCAGATTGGCAGTTCAACTATGGTGCTTGAGGTGAGCTTGTACAGGGGCGATAACGGGCTCTACTGCCTAAAGCTATTAATGATGACCTCGCAGTCGAGGATGGGTAAGGGCGGCTGTTCGCCAACGGCCAAGTAGCCGGTAATTGGCGCTAGTTCGTCTTGGGTGCTTTTGACCGGCAACAGCCGCGACTGGGTGTAACTTTGAATTTGATGGGCTTGATGTACCACCAAGCCTAAGTTGATGCCTTGGTGATTAATGACCAACGCACTCTGTTCGCTTTGGCGACGTGATAGCTCATAGAGGGGTTGACAGCCCAGATGGGCGGCTAGGTCAATGAGCCAAATCACTTCACCGCGCCATTCACAGACGCCAATAACCTGAGCCGCGACATCTGGAATAGGAACAATCTGGGAGAGTGTCAGAAAGGTGATCTCACTTAGACAGTCCGCAGGTAACAATACCTGAATGCTAGGATCGAGTGACAATCGTAGGTAGGACGACACGTCTGTCTTAGAACTATTTCGTTCAGCCTGCGATGTAGACTGCTCTATGGGCAAAAGGGCCACCTGTGCGTTCATATTCGGATCTGGGTCAGTTACAAATACGAGAGACAACTCAGCCATGAGACTTAAACCGTACCCAACCTTAGCCGCGTCCAGAACTGGGGTTTTCTGGCGGGGAAGCTACAGGTTTCAAACTGGGCGTAACTGAGCGATACGGTAGCAACAGTCTGCGGTGTTTCTAAGTCTTGAGCTCGAACCGATGGGGCGTACTTAGCTTAAATCTTCCCAATTCTTAGCCAGTTTCCACAGGGCTTGGGGGGGTGAGCAATAAAGTGTCAGTAAAGCTTGTCTGTAACGGTCTATCGAAATACAAGTGTTTTCTCGGATGGTGGGTTTGAAGCTGGGCTAGAGCCAGGGGATAACCCGTAGTTTTGGGGAGGAGAAGCTGTCGCGCTGAGTCGTGAGCTAAGACTGAAACGGCCTCTCTCGAAACGGAGGGGACAGTTTAATCCAGTTTGACCTGTAGGTGTTTCTGAATAATCTGCGCGACTTTGCGCGTGTCGGGGGGCTTGGCCAGGAAATCAGACGAGCCAGCCATTTTTGTTCTGACCCGATCAATCACGCCATCACGCCCCGTCAAAATTACAATGGGGGTGTCTTTGAACGTGCCGGTCTTTCGCAGAAAATGGCACAGCTCGTAGCCATTGACATTGGGCATCATCAAATCTAGAAAGATTAGATCTGGCTTGTGTTTGAGCAGGGTAGAAATCTGTTTGAGGGGTTCAATGACTGGTAACACTTCATAGCCCATAGGCTGGAGGATTTGCGCCATCGTTTTACAGACGACTCGACTGTCATCAATGCAGGCAATTAGTCCCTTGGGCAAGGGTTTAGGCAGTACTGCGGGCGGCGCAGGAGAACGATAGGGGGCTGCCAAATCAGGAATGGGCAACAGCTCGATCACCTGCTGCCGGGCCAGCGGCAACAGCAGCTTTAGAATATTGGCAACAGAGCGCCGGGTCTGGACTGAGAGATCCCACAGCGTAGAGTTTCCTTGAAGCCAGCTCAGTAATGCTTCGTAGCCCTTTGACGAGATTTTCTGTTCCAGGGCTTGGGCATCACGCAAGACTGGAGACAGGTCGGGAATCTGCTGAGGGGCAATGGTGAGCCCCATGCTGGCTTGACGGCACTGCTGGTACTGTTGATTGGCCTGTTCCAGTACCCGGTCTACAGACAGAAACGCCGTTTGCTGTGACACCAGTCGATTGGCTGTCCACTGGGGCGATTGCAGCGGCAGGTCAGACAACGCAAACATGACCTCTCCCACCACGCTGCCCACAATCGCCTTGGCCTGCGACACGGTAATTACCTCTTGTTGGATGGCCTGGTTGATATAGTCAACCTCCCAGTAATCGCCTGGAACACTGAGCTGCTTTAGCCAATCTTGAGTTATCGGCTGACCGTGTCGCTTGAATGCTCTGTACCAGCGCCGGACCGGATGTTTGCCTCCGGTCGCATAGATCAGTCGTCCAGAGTAAAAATAGAGCTTCCAGGGCGCTGTTGATGGGAGCGATGCTGACTGGGGCGATGTTGACGGGTCTGCGTCCAGTACGAGTTCTCCCGTGGCTCGACGTTGCACAAGCTGTAAGAGATATTGGGGCAACGTACGCGTTTGAGTGAGCATATCGAACTTCAAAAGCTAAGGCAGAATCTTGACAGCAGACGCGTTGTGAAAAGGTGTTGAACCATTCTCAGAGTGCCCGTTGCTCACCAGATGTCACCGATTTTGCACAGATTGCCTGTTAAACAAGTGTCGTAACCTATCCGTAATTGAGCGGAGATGATGGTCTGCCGATGAAGTGACCGCTAAATGGGACGGGGCTTTCTGAGGGCGATGGTTCAGTGGCGGAATGCGTAGAACGTAGAGCTGGGTTGCCACCTTCGTTTTGAACAATCGACTGGCTGAAAAAACTGGGACGGTCTTTGCGGGTATCTGTAGCGTTGCACCCGTTTGTGGATGACGACCCCGACGGGATTGACGCTGCTGGCTATCAAACGTGCCAAAGCCCGACAGTTTGACCGGTTCACCTGCGGAAACGGCCCCCACGATGCTGTCGAGCATGGCATTAACCGCTTTTGCAGACTGTTTTTGAGGCAGTTTAGACTGCACCGTTACCCGGTTGACTAAATCTTGTTTATTCATAGGGTTTATTCATAGGGTAAATAGACCAGAAGACGCCTCGCTCACGGAACTGACGGCTGCTAAACTTGCAGACTGCCCAGAGTGAATCAACGGTCTACCCCGATGTGTCCTTTTGCTAGCGCGATTCCGAAAATCTACAGGCCGCTTAATCTAAGCTTTGAGGAGGCCAGACTGTGGCTTTTTGGTGCAGGTCTGTGCAGCTCTGGCCGCTGTCCTGATTTCTCCTCGTCTGTCAGATCTCAAGCTAAAATCAGGCAAGCTAGTAGCCTAGTGTTGGATGTCTGCCGTTGCATTGGTCAGCAGTCCGTCCGCCTGTAGATCAATCCATTCAAATTTTTCTTCAGAATCTGAATTCTTGATATTTAGGAGCCCTTTGGAGTGATGCGAGCCAAATTTGCCCTGCCCTTAGCCCTATTGGCCCTGTTTGCAACGGGCAATCGAGCCCTGGCCCACGGTGTTCAAACCGATTATCTACTCAGCAACCAACTACAGCTACAGAGCACGTTTAGTAATGGGCAACCCCTCAAGGGAGCAAAAGTTTCGGTTTACGCGCCGAATAATCCCACCCAACCCTGGACACAGGGCGTCACCGACGCCAATGGTCGCTTTGCCTTTGAACCAGACCGAATGCTGGTGGGGGACTGGGAAGTAACGATCCTTCAGCAGGGGCACGGTGACATTTTGACAGTGCCCGTCAGCGCTGACGGCATCGACCCAACATTGATTTCTAGTGAGGACCAGGACGTTCACTATGCGGCTGGTCCTGCTGTCTGGCTTAGTGCCGTAGTGGGTCTGTCGGCAGTTGTCGGCGCTAAGCTCCGTCAGCGGCGCGGCTAGGCGTTCGCTATCACTTCACTCAGGCTCAATAGAGAGCTGCATGGTTTGGCTTGGCCGCCGTGGGGCTGCAAGCCCCCGACCGGCATCGGGGTTACGAATGGAGTTTCGACTTAGGCGCGTCTGGTTTTGTAGGGTTTTTGGCAGCTCCGCTTTTGGGAGAAGGCAGCTTTTGAATTGCGGTCCGCAGGTCGGCTAAATCGGTGTAAGTATCTGCTAGCTCTACCAGGGCATCACTGGTCATTGACATTAACCCGACCAGTTCGATGCGGGTACCCTGCCGTGTTAACCGCTCAGCTGCGTAGGCTAGCGCACCGTCACCGCTAAGGAGCGTAACCGTATGGCAATGGTCGGCTAACCCAAGCATGTCAACCGCCATTTCTACCTGTAGGTTAGTACGGCGACCACCGTCTGGGGCTGGCGTCAGCGGCTTGCTCACCACTCGATATCCGTTACGGCTGAGCCAGGATAGAAACCCTCGCTGTCGGTCGTTCTGTGGATCGACGCCGGTGTAAAAATAGGCCCTTAGCAAAGAGTGACGCTGCGTGAGTGCCTGGAGCAGTCGCAGATAATCGACTTCGATGTTGAGCTGAGCGGCAGCATAGAACAGATGCGCTCCATCGACTAGCAGCGCCGAGCGCCCCTTGGTGGCATAGGCAGGCTGTCTGTTGGCCTCAGCACCGTCAGTATCTTGATAGATGGGTATATCGGCAGACAACCCTCTGGCTGATGACGCCATAGCATCGACATCGGAAAATCTGGCAGACATGAGTTGTTTCAGCGACTTATCAGCAAGTAAGGTTGGCAGACAGCGGCAATAGTGGGGCCTGATCCGTCACACTAGATACAGCAGACACCATCACTGAAGTGGCCGATCGCGGCTGACCTCACTCGTTCATCTTAATATTTTTTTAAGAATTTGTTCGGTTGATTTGTAGGTGCTGTCTTGCCCCCTACTCGAACCACTCAACTCAATCTGATTTCGACTTGTCCGGCGCTGCCGTTTGCCCTTATCTATGAAACGATTCACTCAGCTTTTTCAGGCGGTGGACGCAACAACGTCTACGAATGAGAAGGTCAACGCGCTCCAAGGCTACTTCCACGATGCGGCTGCGGCAGATGCCGTGTGGGCGCTGCACCTATTCCTGGGCAAGACACGTAAGCGGCTGATTACCTCCCGCGTGCTGCGCGACATTTTTCTGCAAATCTCTGAGATGCCAATTTGGCTGTTTGAAGATAGCTATGCCCATGTGGGCGACTCTGCCGAAACCATTGCCCTACTGCTGCGCGATACCCCGCTGCCTGACGTGGCAGACACAGACGTCAGCGGCAACACTCCCCTACACGAGTGGATGGAGCAGGTGATTCCGCAGGTGAAGCCAGGACGTGGCAAAGCCCTAGAAGGCGAAGCTCTGCGAGATTTGATTGTCTCCTGGTGGGCCAACCTGGACGACTACGAAATTTTTGTGTTGAACAAAATTCTGACGGGTGCGTTTCGGGTCGGGGCCTCGAGCAAGCTGGTGATCAAAGCGCTGTCGGCGGAATACGACCTGCCCGAAGCAGTGCTCACTCATCGACTGATGGGCGACTTCAACCCCACCGCCGAGTTCTATCAGCAGCTGATCCATCCGGATACTGCCGCCACCGCACCCAGTCGTCCCTATCCCTTCTTTCTGGCCGCGCAAATTGACGAGGCTAAGTTTGCCAGTGAAACGATGGCCGCCTGGCAAGCGGAATGGAAGTGGGATGGCATTCGCGCTCAGATGATTCATCGGGCCGGGCAGCCTTTCATTTGGTCGCGGGGCGAAGACCTGATTACGCCGCAGTTTCCTGAATTTGAGTCAGATATTTTAGCCCTGCCCAACGGGACGGTGCTGGACGGCGAAATTGTCTGCTGGGACGGCCAGCGACCGCTGGATTTTAACGTGCTACAAAAAAGACTGGGCCGTAAACGGGTATCGGCCAAGCTGATGGCCTCAAACCCAGTGCACTACCTGGCCTACGACCTGCTGGAGTGGCAGGGCGACGATATTCGTGAGTGGCCGCTGTCTCAGCGGAGAGCGCAGCTAGAGACGCTGTTGGATGAGTTTGCTTGCGATCGCATTACCCCCTCTCAAACGGTCGAGTTTAAAAGCTTCGAAGACTTACAGGCTTTGCGAGAGACCTCCCGTGAACGAGCGGCAGAGGGTCTCATGCTCAAAAAACAAGACAGTCCCTACCTGGTTGGCCGCAAGCGGGGCTACTGGTGGAAGTACAAGGTCGACCCGATGACGCTGGATGCTGTGCTGATTTACGCGCAAGCGGGCAGCGGTAAGCGGGCTAACCTGTTTACGGACTATACCTTTGCCCTATGGCACAACGACGAACTTGTCCCTTTTGCTAAGGCCTATTCTGGGCTGGACAATGCCGAGATTGAAAAGCTAGACCGCTGGATTCGGCGACATACGCGTGAGCGGTTTGGCCCCGTTCGGTCCGTGGAGCCCATCCACGTCTTTGAAATTGGCTTCGAAGGCATTAGCGAATCTAAGCGGCACAAATCTGGCATTTCTGTACGTTTTCCCAGAATTTTGCGTTGGCGTGACGATAAGCCTATGGAAGAGGCCGATACGCTGCAGTCCGCCTTTGATCTCCTGCTGCAGCGTCAGACGACAGAGTAACCCTGCTAAAAGGTGAGCGCGCGAGAAAGGGCGTGCCGCCACCTTCGTAAGTAGGACGCTTCAGTTTTTCTTTCGATTTCGGTAGTATGCCTGAAGGGAATTTTGAGTACCTTCCCCTAAGCTATCGGACAATCAAGGTATTCTACAGTTAGGACATCTCTCCAGTTAACGCTATGCAATACGACGCTTCGCTACCTCAAACCGATATCAACAAGTCTGACGTCAAAAAGCTGGTTGACCGGCTAATTGTCACCAAGCGTATCAGCTATGCTCAGTACCATCAGCTGTCCAATATGGTCCTGGCTGATGGCACCGTCGATGAGCAGGAACGTCGCCAAATCAACCGGCTCTTTGACGCGATTCAGACGGGTGCGGTTCGCATCGTAGACTAAGCGCAGTTACCGTTATCGTGGCAGAATGGGCCTAGGCCCGTTCTGCCATCTGTCCATTAAAGGCGATCTGTTGAAGACTTTGACTAAGAAAGCATTTAGTCGAAGATGACCGCGTGGGGCTCATTTTCGAAGATGTGTTCGTAGTCAAATTGAACAGCTTTGGGATGACGAATGATGGAAAACCCTATATCTGTTACCGCTGATGCAGAGAAGGTTGCCATAACCAGGGCGTCCAATCGTTTGGTACTCAGCTGCGGTCGCTTCACAAAGTATTCACGACGGGCAAAAAATCGGCCTTCGTCCTTAGGTACGATGACGCCGTTGAGCCGGTGCGCGTGCTGAATAGGGCGGATGTAGGCCCGTAAAAAGTCTTCTTGGGTGGGCTGTAGCCGGTAAAGTCGTTCGTGCTGTTCCCAGCTCATTTGAAACAGCTGCTTCATAATTTCGAAGCCGAGGATGTAGCTCAATACGCTGTTGTGTTCCTGGGTGCTGGCAGTGAGCTTTAGCGCAGTTTCGAGGTAAAGATTGACCGGCTGCTGGCGGTTCTGTGCGGAGTGTAGGTAGAACCGACGGATATATTGACGAAGGACGGTATCCGTCAGCTCTGTGGCAATATGAAACCGCTTCAGGTGGAAATGAACACGCTGTTGGGTGTCTTGGTCTTGGATGATGCGAGAGATAACGCCGTCAGCCGTGTAGTCGTCTAAAAACTCGGCCTGCTGTTCGGGTGGCGTTGCACAGATGACGTGACAGAGCGACAGCACGTAGCGGCGCTGCTCCCAGGGCAAGCTCTCTAGCCAGTGGCGGGCCGGTAGCGGCAAAGAGCCTAGAACATGTTCATTGTCTGCAAAATCAACCGCTAGCATGTCGTATCTGTGACAGAAGCCTGTACAGATATTTTCGCGATTGATTCAAGTATTTTGAATCGACAGATCTAACTAAGTTTTCAGGAATTTTGATGGGGGAAGCTGTATGCCGCTTGGCGAAGAGACTCAGTGGGATTGCTTAATGGGGACTGCGATCGCTCAATTACGTCCCAAACGGCACCTTTTCCTACCGGATGCTGTACCGCTCCTCGGCAAAGGGTTCCCCGCGATGGTGATAGCCGTTGCGTTCCCAAAAGCCCAGCTCCATCTCTTCGGTAAATTCTAGCCCGTTGATCCACTTGGCACTTTTCCAGGCGTAGAGGTGAGGCACCACTAGCCGCATGGGACCGCCATGTTCTGCGGGTAGGGGTTCGCCGTAGAGCGTATGGGCAAAGAAATTTTCAGGGCGGGCAAAATCTGCCATCGAGATATTGGTGGTGTAGCCGCCGTAGCAGTGCTCCATCACGTGTGCTGCTTTAGGGTCTACCTCAATGGTGTTGAGGAAGTCCGTGACTTTGATGCCGGTCCATTTCACATCGAGCTTGCTCCACGTGGTAACGCAGTGGAAGTCGATGGTGAAATCGCTCTGGGGCATTGCCATAAAGTCATCCCAGGTGAAGGTTTGGGCGGTGGCGAGGCCGGTCACCTGAAACTGCCACTCGTCTTTACTTACCGTCGGCGTTTCACCGTAGGTTAGTACAGGAAACCCTTTTGCCAGGTGCTGCCCGGGCGGTACGCGGTCTGCGACATCGGCACCCGGTTTTTCGAAAAACTTCACGGTGAGTCACCTCTGCATCAGGCTTACTTGTGAGTTTATTGTAAGCTGCGGCACGGCTCCCGAAGGTCGCCTTAAGATAGAGATGAGCTAGAAGATAGAGATGAGCTAGAAGATAGAGATGAGCTAGAAGATAGAGATGGGCTAGCGCGCTTGTGTAGTTGATTTGAGTTGTTTTTTAGACGTAAGGGAAAACGCTGCCGTGACTCAGCTAATCAAATGTCGGCCAATCAGGCGCGGGCCAATCAAGCGTGGGCTGCTGGCCCTAGGACTGAGCGTGCTGATGGGCGTACCGGCAGCCCGAGCAGATGTGATTATCAACGCTCCCATCATTATCAATCGGCCGCGAACGGCTCCCGTCGAAGACGAGACGGTTGTGATTGAATTTGTTGCCCCCGGCGATGAGTGGGCCAATGTGTCGCTGAACGGTCGCCGGGTGTTTGAGCCGCGCAATATTAACCGCCGTCAGCGTGTCGAGGTAGAAGCTGGTGCGTATTATTTGGAATTGACCGGGTTTGATCGCTTTGAGGTGTGGTCTACCGGCTATCTGGACCTGGGGCGTAACGACAGCAACATCGTTGTTGTAACCGTCTCGCGGCAGGGCGTGCGAGTCTCTGGGGACCCCTACACCTGGATTCCGGATGCGTCGCCAGTGCGGCGATGAGCCCCCCACGATGAGTAACGCCTACGACTGGATTCCCGATACGCTGGCGACGCTGCACAAGGCTCACTGGTACCGGCAGGTTAAAACCATTGACACAGCAGGCGGGCCAACGGTAGAGGTCAACGGTCAGCGCTGTTTGAACTTTGCCAGCAACGACTACCTGGGGCTCGCCAGCGACTCTCGCTTGGCCGAAGCCGCTAGCCTGGGTGCAGAGGTTTACGGCACGGGCAGTACGGGCTCTCGGTTGCTGAGCGGGCATCGTCCGATTCATACCAGCCTGGAACAGGCATTGGCAGCGCTGAAGCAGACTGACGATGCGCTGGTATTTAGCTCGGGGTACCTGGCAAATCTGGGCGCGATCGCAACCCTAGTTTCTGCTCGCGATCTGATTCTGGCCGACCTGTATAACCACGCCAGCCTCAAGAACGGCGCACGCCTCAGCGGTGCCACCGTCATCGACTACCCCCACTGCGACGTTGAAGCGCTGGAGAAATCGCTGCGGCACCATCGCGCCGACCACCGCCGCTGCTTGATTGTGACCGATGGTGTGTTTAGTATGGACGGCGACCTGTGCCCGCTACCCCAGATTTTGGATTTGGCAGACGAGTATGAGGCCATGACCCTGGTGGATGACGCCCACGGGACGGGGGTGCTGGGTCAAACCGGGGCAGGCTGTGCCGAGCAGTTGGGCTGTACAAGGCGGGCAATGGTTCATGTTGGTACCCTCAGCAAATCCCTGGGCAGTTTAGGTGGTTTTATCGCTGGGTCTGCGCCGCTGATTGATCTGTTTCGTAACCGGGCCAGCAGCTGGATTTACACCACTGGGCTCTCCCCAGCCGATGCTGCCGCCGCCCGCTGTGCGTTAGATATTCTTGAGCAGGAACCAGAGCGGCTCATGCAGCTGGCAGACAATCAGCGGTATCTGTCTCAGCAGCTGAGTGAGTTACTGACGGACCAGCCAGCCTTGCGGCTGCTACCGTCAGCCTCGCCAATTGTCTGTGTGCAGGTCAAAGATGCGGCGACGGTGCGATTGCTCGGTCAGCAGCTGATCGACAACGGTATTTTCGCCTCAGCGGTACGCCCGCCGACGGTGCCCACTAGCCGCCTGCGGTTTACGGTCATGGCGACTCATACAACTGCTCAGCTAGACCAGCTTGTCGATAAAATATCGTACTGTTTGCTGCATTAAAGGCAACGGTCTACTGACCTATGCTGTTTTCAAGTGCAATCCAAACGACCACCAGATGTCATGCCTATCTACCTCAAACTTGTGCTGACGATGGTGCTGTGGGGTGGCACGTTTGTGTCAGGTCGCATTGCAGTGCAGTCCCTGTCGCCATTTACTGCGGCCTTTGGGCGTTTTTTGATTGCCTCAGTTTGCCTTTTACTGCTGGTGTGGTGGGTAGAGGGGCGACTACCGAAGTTGAAAGGGCGACAGTGGTTGCTTATTGGTCTGTTGGGACTGACTGGCATTTTTAGCTACAACGCTTTTTTCTTTGCGGGTTTGCAGTTTGTTGAGGCGGGGCGGGCATCACTGATTATCGCGCTGAATCCAGTTGCGATCGCGCTGGGCTCGGCTCTAGTTTTGCGAGAACGGCTTAGCCTCCAGAAAATTATCGGCATCCTGATTTCTCTACTGGGTGCGGCCTGGGTGATCACCCAAGGACAGCCGCTACAGATTTTCCAAGGCGGGCTCGGCCCGGGAGAGCTGCTGATTTCGGGCTGTGTGCTGAGCTGGATGGCCTATACGCTGACGGGCAAAGCGGTGATGGGGCAGCTGTCGCCGCTGATTTCTACCGCCTATGGCTGTGTGGCAGGGACGGTACTGCTCAGTGGCCCAGCGTTAGCCGGTGGGGCACTGGGGCAGTTTGCTCAGATTGGGCTGCCCGCATTGGCAAGTTTGGCCTATCTGGGGGTGCTGGGTTCGGCCGTGGGCTTTTGCTGGTATTACGATGGCGTTCGGGCGATTGGCCCGGCCCGTGCAGGCGTGTTCATCAACCTGGTGCCTGTATCAGCCATCATCATGGGCGCGCTCGTCTTGCAGGAGCCCATTACGGTTAGCTTACTGCTGGGCGGGCTATTTGTGGTTATCGGTGTTCTGACTACGAACCGAGGCTAGGACAGAAAGGCAGAAGTCATAAGGCAGAATCAGAAGCCTGACGGGCAAGGCTTCACAGCGATCCGACAGGGTGCCCCCTTCCCCTGTCTCCCCTTATCCCTTATCCACGGCCATAGAAAAACTGAAGCGCAGCGATTGGGCTGAGTTGGTTACAATCTGTAACTAACTGTGTGATGCACGTTACCGTGCTAACCCCTGATGGTTTCCCCCGCCGTTTGCCGACACCGACTACTCGCTCTGCTTTTTCAACATTACTATGGCCAAACTGCGACGACTAACAAAACAGCTTTCCAGGCAACTGCTGCAATATCGGGGTCAGCACTACCCTGACATTGAGCGGATTGGGGTGACGCACAGCTATTGGTCAGACCTGTACCACATTCTGCTGACGCTGCCCTGGTTTGGGTTCATTTTGTTGGTCAGCTCGTCGTATCTAGCCGTAAACGGTCTTTTTGCCTTGGCCTACAGCCTGGATGAGGGCGCAATTGAAAATGCTAACTCCCTGCTGGAGCTGTTCTTTTTCAGCGTGCAGACGATGGCTTCTATTGGCTATGGAGCCATGCACCCCACGACGGTCTATACCCACTGGCTGGTGGTGATTGAGGCCATTTTCGGCGTGTTCTTTTTAGCAACGACGACCGGACTGGTGTTTGCCCGATTCTCGCTGCCCACTGCCAGAATTTTGTTCAGTGATGTGGCAGTGGTTGCCCCCTTCAACGGGACGCCGACCCTGATGTTTCGCACGGCCAACAAGCGCCATAACTACATTCTAGAAGCGCAGCTTTGGGTGACCCTGGTGCGGGATGAGATGACCCTAGAAGGGGAGTATATTCGTCGGTTTCACGATTTGGGGCTGGTGCGATCGCACACGCCAGTTTTCACCCTCAGCTGGACGGCCATGCACAGCCTGGATGAAGACAGCCCTCTGCACGGTCATACGGCTGACACCCTACGACGAGACAATGCAGAAATCATTGTTACCTTGACAGGGCTAGATGAAACACTCTCTCAGACCATTCACTCTCGACACTCCTTCAAGGCAGACAAGGTCTACTGGAACCATAAATTTGTGGACATTCTGCGGACGCGTAGCGACGGACGGGCCGTAATTGACTATGGTCACTTTCACGATATAGAGCCGGTGAAGGCAAAGCGGCCCAAGGTGGCGATTTACCGCAACGGCCGGTATTGAGCTGGGTCGCTCACGGTTAGAACGACAGCCGCCGCAGGCATGGTGTGCTTATCCATCCGCAATGAGTCAATAGTTTTACGGAAAAGCTGTTGTCACGATCTCCCCTAGTAGCCTTTCGGGTAACACAGCTTAAACAGATTGTTTGGGGATGTATCCGTGATTAAACCGTTAGGGCGGGCTTTGCCGCTGTCGCTATTTGTGAAGTGGAGTTTGTTTCTGTCACTGATGACGGGTGCGATTATTGCGCTACCTCGATTTGAGGCAACACCGCCGGGGCAGCGCGTGGTGAAACAGGTAGATTCTGTTCTGTTGGATAATCTGGAGTCGCTGAGTATTTTGGCCGGCGTGATTGCGATCGCGCTGAACTGGCCCCAGCGACGCAACGAGCAGCGGCAGCGACTGCGCCACGATGCCTGGCAGATCATTTTTGCAGCGAAGGACGCGCGGGTTTGCGACCTGCGTATACAGGCGCTAGAAGACCTTAACGAAGCGGGGCTAGATCTGTCAGAATTACCATTGGACGGGGCACGGCTGAGAGGTGTTAAGCTATGGCGGGCGCGGCTAGAGGGCGTTCGCCTGGCGGAAGCCGACCTGTCCGACAGTCAGCTGTCTGGGGCGAATCTAACCGGGGGATGTTTGCGACAGGCCACCCTAACAAATGCCCAATTGACCGGCGCAATTCTTCAAGAGAGTGACCTATCTCACGCTCATTTGACTAAGGCAAATTTGCGATCTGCCAACCTGCGTAGGGCCAAACTCATTGGTACCCGGTTGGACGAGGCTCGGTTAAAGTTTGCGGACGGACGGGGGGCAGAACTGATTAACGCTCAGTTAGGTGCTGCATCGCTGGTTGGCGTTAACTTTACCGATGCTCAGCTGCTCTATGTGGACATCTCCGGTGCATC
>CAWUKV010000046.1:0-27964 GCA_963923025.1 uncultured bacterium | reverse complement strand
AACCATCGAGCTCTTTTGCAGCAAGAAGTTTCAGATCTGGGCGTGTTACAACCTTGGTCACTATGCTTGAGTCGCCCAATGGGGATGTTCCTCTTGGCGCACAGCGCTCCGTGACGCGCAATCCGTCTCCACCTTTTTGCGGATTGCCATAAAAGCCTACTCTACGGAGCCCTGTGGCACGTGTCTAGAGCATTGACTGCAACAGAACAGTCGAAAATGCTCTCTTTGCTTGCTCTTTTTTGATTGGATGACACCTTATGTTTGGCAAATACTTCCTACGCCATTACAGTCAGGCATCGCTGCCCGTCAAAATCGGCCTGCCGTTTATTCTACTGTTTGGCAGCTGCTGGGCTGTAGGCACCTTTGCCCTAGGCGAATACTTCACAAGTCGACTAGAGAAAAATCAAAGGATACGAGCAGAGGAGCTTGCCGCACTTGTCGAACGTGAAATTGAAAAAGAGCTCGACTATCTTCGCACGGAGGCCAGATTATTATCAATAAAGTCGAGCATCATTGAAGGAACAGAAGCAATAAATATTACTCAGCTTCGGCAAAATATTCTTCCGCTCAAAGGTATTCTTGACACTGATCTGATCTCTGTTATTGATACAAACGGAGACGTTCTTTTTGAATCGCGGCAGCCAGCAATAGGCAATCGCGAGCTTCAGGCTGATACCGCCAAAGAGCTGCTCTTAACCGGGTCGGATCTTGCAACGGTTGGAGGCAGCAGTAACCAGGGTCCCCCGATTTTAATCGGCACAGCACCTATCAAGACAGAGCAAGGCGTTGAAGGGGGAATCTTGGTCGGCATTGCTCTAAATGACGAACGACTAGGGCAGGTTAACAAAATTATTAATGAACAACTTGTAATTGTTTCAGATGAAGATGGGGACGGTATTGGGGAGGTGGTTGCATCCACCTTTTCAGAAACCTCATCAGAACCATCATGGTTGAAAAATTTTGCCTATCAAGACGTCATTGAACCAAACAAGTACGAAGGCTACCTTGTCCAAGAAATTCGCTTTGCTAATTTGGATGATCAGCAATATCGCCTGGTATTGTTAGTGTCTAAAGCATCCTTATATGCATCTAAGCGAACCACCTGGGTAGTAATTATCGCAGTTTCTGTCTTAGGGACTGTATTAATGTCCTGTTTCGCTATTGTCATCTCTCGTATGGTGGCTCAGCCCATTCAAGACATTACCCAAACGGCGCAGCAAGTTGTTGAAGAACAAAACTTCAAGCTTCGAGCAACACCAAAGAGTGACGACGAAATCGGGGCCCTAGCTCAGTCGCTCAACCAAATGATTCAATGGGTTGGTGAATATACTCATGCACTAGAGGAGTCGGCGCAAAAGTTGGAGTCGAGGGTTGAAGCCAGGACCCAGGAACTGTCTGAAACGATTAAGCAGCTGAAGGAAACCCAAGGACAGCTGATTCAAACTGAGAAAATGTCGAGTCTGGGGCAGATGGTTGCGGGCATTGCTCACGAGATTAATAACCCGATTAGTTTCATTCAAGGTAACCTAAGTCCCCTTCAAGAGTATTTCGAAGATCTGCTATCACTAGTAGAGACCTATGAATCGGAGTATCCCTCACCTACAGAAGCTATCCTCGAAAAACAAGCGGATATCGATCTGCCGTTTCTTCTAGAAGACACGCAAAAAACGCTAGGCTCCATCAAGATGGGTACCCAGCGTGTCCGAGATATTGTCGTTTCATTGCGTAACTATTCCCGGCTTGACGAAGCTGCTATCAAAGATGTTGATTTGCACGAGGGTATTAATAATACGCTCCTGATTCTCAATCATCGTATCAAGCAGGGCGTTGAGGTGATAAAAGACTACGGTAACTTGCCTACAGTCCGATGTTCACCCTCCCAGCTCAATCAGGTCTTTACCAACATTATTGCCAATGCCCTGGATGCCATGTTTGAGGCGGCCAGTCAACCTAAGCAGCTGACGATTACCACCTGCACGCTACCCGATCGGAAGGTTCAAATCAGCCTTAAAGATAGCGGTCCGGGTATGTCACCGGAGATTAAGGCCAAAATTTTCGATCCTTTTTTCACCACAAAAGCAGTGGGTAAAGGGACCGGCCTTGGCATGGGTATTTGCTTCAAGATTGTTGAGCAGCACCAGGGCAGCATTGCCGTTGAAACAGCCGTAGGGCACGGTACAGAATTTATCATCACCCTGCCCTTAGAGAGTTCGACAACGGAAGCGACTGATGGCAAACCCTTGGCTCATGTTTAATTTATCGCGGCCATTCATCAATGCCACAAATGTGAACTATGCGGATTGCAAGAAGCCCTCAAGCTGATTGCCTTTCTTACGGAGCTGACGTAGGGCTTGACGCTCCAGCTGGCGAACCCGTTCGCGGCTAATGTTCAAAATGTCGCCAATTTTGGCTAGGGTCAAGCGATCGCGATTCCCTAGTCCATAACGCAGCTCTAGCACCTGACGCTGCTTTGGTGTCAGCTCTGCAAGCATATGCATCAGATTTTCTCGCAGTGATACGCTGGCGGCGTAATCATCTGGTGTCTGAGTTTCTTCGTCTTCGAGCAGATCACCCAGTTCAGTATTTTGATCTTCGCCCATGCGCATGTCCAGAGACAACGGACGGCGGGCATACTCCAGTAGCTGCCGAATGCGCTCTGGCGTCTCGTCCAACGCTTCTGCCAGATCCTTAACCTTGGCCGGACGCCCCGTCTTTTGAATAGCCTGCCGCTGGGCTTTGCGTAGCTTGCTAAGCTTTTCGTTGATATGAATAGGAAGACGGATAGTCCGACCCTGGCTAGCGATCGCCCGCGTGATGGCCTGACGAATCCACCAGTAGGCGTAGGTACTGAAACGGTAGCCCTTTGACGGATCGAACTTTTTGACACCCTGATCGAGGCCGACGGTGCCCTCTTGAATCAGGTCTAGAAAGTCGATGTTGGTTTTGTTGACGTACTTCTTGGCGATTGATACGACCAATCGCAGGTTGGCCTTGAGCATCTTTTGGTGGGCTCGGTGGCCTGCACGAGTAATGGGCTTGAGCTCAGACATATCCATACCCAGTGCTTTTGCCCACTGCTCTTGGGTAATCGGTGTGCCTGCGTTTTCTTCCAGGGATGCCTTCGTCTCCTCAAGAGACTGCCAGAGCTGCACCGCTTTACCCAAGGTGATTTCTTCCTCGTGGGTTAGCAATGGAACCTGACCAATTTCCTCTAGGTATGTCTTTACTAAATCTGTAGACAGTGTAGCCATGTAGAAAGGTGTGAGGGACTTCAAAGGTCACAATGCCTAAGGGGCAAATCCCGCTTAAACATTATTAAGCTTTCCACTACACTACGTCTTTCTCGCAGTGAGGACATCACCCCTAAGTCATACTCTTTATGAGTTTTCTCACAATAAGCCACACCTTTTACTGATATCAATCTCATCAGTTGAGAAATAGGAGTAATGCTGTTGATGCCAGGACACCGAGTGTAATGGTCCCGCTGAGGCAGAACGAAATGTTTTTGGGTGAAATCGTGTGAAACCTTCCCCTGAGAAACATTCACAACCACCCAGATCTTCTATGCCCTGAGAACACCTTCGCCTATTTCCCATGAAAGAGGATATCAGTTTCTTAGACCTGCTACCGTCTCGTTAGCCTTAGGAAAATACTGAGAGTGCAATCAACGTATTCTTTCGGGAAACGGGCACCAGTATTTTTGCAGGTAAAATACGATTGAGGAATCACAGATGAATACGGATAAATCTAAAGACAAATCTCCGGCTGCAAAGGTTGAGGAGAAAATTATCGAAGCTAAAGAGAATCTGGGTGAGAAGCTCCGCGACGACAAGTCCAAAAGCGAAAAGAAAAACGCCTAGTCAAGCGCATAGTACAGGCTAGACGTAGTCTCATGAAATATCTAGGGCTACGTTATCGCAATCGAAGGGTGCCCCACGGCACCCTTTTCGTGTATTGATCCACCTGTCTCAGGACATCGTCAACACTACCACAACTGCTAATCTACACTTTCTTTGCTGTTATTACCCTGCTATAGCAGCCGCCAGATCCTTTAGGACAAGGCTGCGATGCCATAGGGGTTCTATGCCAAGCAGGATCGCCGTACTCGGTGTCCTAACCGATATGGCGCTAGCTATAAATACAGTCTCAGTCACTTTGTTTGAGCCTCCTAGTGCGGCTTCTCTTATTTTAAAAACCGCCATGCAGGAGCTGATAATGCTCTACCTCAGGAAACGGCTTGTAGTAGTGGTGAAGCAACGCCTTCCACTTCTGGTACTCCGCTGACTGGCGAAAGCCGACGGTATGGTCCTCCAGAGTTTGCCAACGAACCAGCAGCACGTATCGAGAGGGTTGCTCTACGCAGCGTTGTAACTCGTGTCCCAGATACCCATCCATTGTGCAAATGATTGTCTGGGCCTGCTCAAATGCCCGCTCAAAGCTAGCCTCCTGTCCCGAAATTACATTAAGAATAGCCACTTCTAAAATCATGTTTGGGTTGTGCTGCGTTCTGCACTATCACGTCTTCACCACCGTAAGCTGATCGGGTAGAAGTTGTAGCTGGACCTGTTGCCCATATTCGACGCCAGACATAAAAGGTGCCAGCACCTCTAGCGTTTGTGGGTCTTGAAAATGTTCAGGTTTAGTCTCTGGGTGGGGGTAGTACACCAGCCCCCGTACAGACGTCTCATTTATAGTCAGCGTACAGTCAAAAAAAGAGAAGTCTTCAGTGGGGTATCCTGGTGCCCACTGCACCTGACGAAAGGTCACTTTGGGTTGGTTAATCCTATACTCGTACGGCGCAATGGAAATGTTTATGGTGCCTGGATAGTAGCTATCTAGCTGGAGTCCTAGCTGCGCAAAAACCGGCATTTGCAATCGCAGCGTACCCTGCGGAAATCGTGGGTCGTTAGCCTGGCCGGAGGCAACTTTGTGGCCGTTGACAATTCTTCCTGGCACAACAATCTCTGGGCGCATTTCTGATACCGGATCGTATTTTTACGTATTTCTTGTCCATTTTCCTAGAGATCAGTGCTCAGGGAAACACCGACGACGCGGCTGGACGATCTAGCTAGGCTCTAGGGGGAAACCCGTTGGCCTAATCGCCGAAATGACAGTCAACGCGGTGTAGTTATAGCAGTACGAATACAGCGTTAATCGTCTGTACTTTCGTCCCAGATTTTCTTATGACATAGATGTTATGAAACATGCAGATGCAATCGCCAAGATAAAACCCGCTTGGCAGCCAGAACCCAACATCAAGAACCACGCTGGTGCACCCATTACGCCAGATCAGGTCTTCTTTGCGGCCCCACCTGCAACAATTGGCCGCGTCATTAGTGCCTCTAGTACGCTGTCAACTCAGCCCCAGCCATCTTCCCTGGTCAAAGATAGTCTGATCAGTATTGGGATTGGCCTGATTGTCGGGTTGCCGGCCTGGGCGATTGTGTCACAGTTCACCACAAACTTTGCCATTGCAGTTGGCCTACCCCTGATAGCCGGTATTGCCATGGCCGTCTGGCTGTTTTACGAGTCTATAATTTTGACGGCAGAATGTTCATACGTAGGGGAGTTGGGCATCGCCCGTTACAGCATCAGGGGATCCATCACTCCCAAAGCTGACATCCTCCTATTTGAGAATGCCGCCCATTTGCATACCGCTTTAACCCGCCGGTATAAAAACGGCGTCTATCAGGGCACTAACTATTCCTACACCTGGAAGCAGCGTAACCAGCCCGACTACAAATTTTTTGGTACCTATTTCAGCGAAACAGCACCACCGCCTGTGACAGCGCCCTACTATTTTGGTGCAGCAGCGGAGGCTGTCTGGACTCAGCATCTGCTGAAGTTTGCCAATCAAGACCTCCAGGAGAAAGGCTGTGTTGAATTTCCCGTTGGCAAAGACCTGCAGTCCATTCTGGTCGGTTCAAATTTCTTAGAATTCATCACCAAGGCCGGGGAGCGTCAGCGGACGACCGTTGCCGACATGCAGAATATCGAACTCAAGTCTGGCTGGTTTAGATTCAAGCACCGTGATGCCAAATGGTGGTCGGGCAAAGGGAAATACAGCTTTTCCTACGGCAGCATGCCCAACGCCCAGCTGTTTTTGATTTGTCTCAGGCAGCTTGCAGGCGTGCAGTTTAGTTGAGGCAACTACAGAACGAAATCAACGCCATCAGCGCATAGACTGGTGGCGTTGATTTGTGTGGCTAATTTGCTATGCCGTTAGATACCTGGTTTCCCCTCGGTGTTTATTACGAAGATTTACCAGACGCTAGCCAACACAAGACAGCGCTGCTGGCGGCCGTCAATCAGCTTAAGTCCTCTGCCCAAGCGGCACGAAACTTCCCGGATATGGCCTGGACTGGAGACCTGCATGGCGTTGAGCAAATTCATCGCGATCCTCGGTTTGAGTGGGTGGTGCGTCAGGTGGAAGCGCACACCGTTCAATACCTAACAGAACTGGGCTTGGATCTAGACCAGATTGAACTGTACATCCAACGGGCTTGGCCGGTTGTTTCTCAGCCTCAACAGGAAGTCGGCAGCCATAGCCATCGAACGTCGAATATCAGCGCAGTGTACTACATTGCTGTACCGGAACCCGGTGGTGACGAAGCCGGGAGCTTAGTCTTTTTTGACGATGCTCGCCAGAACGAAGTCAGCCCTGGGCTGGGGATTGAGAACACCGACATTATTGCCCAGTGGAATTTTCTTAACCAGGACCAGGCCGTGTACTGGCCGGTAGAGGGGCGACTGGTACTGTTCCCGTCTAAGCAACGTCATGCTGTCAGCATGAATCACACTGAACAGGTCAGAGTCTCTTTGTCCTTTGACATTGTGATGACGGCTGCGGCTGGTCAGGCGGCAGGCGCTTATGAGTTTCTTACACCACCCCCGACCCAGTGGCAGCGCTTTGGCACTTGGGCTACCGACGACTCCGACGCCAGTTAAACCAGTTTTCGGCCCAGTCTCGACGCCAAGTTCCCGGTCGCCATCGCTGCCCCTGGTATTGCTCTATGGCTTGGACGAGCTGGGTTCCTAAACTGTCAGACAGTTTCGACGTTGGCAGGTGTTCGAGCTCTTGAATTAACCGAGATATGGGGAGACCTAGATACGCAGCCAGTAGTGCGATCGCACAGTCTGCCCCGGCACCCATCAGGTGTATGCCAACCAGTCGCTCCTCTGCAACTACGAGTTTGCAAAAGTCGACAGTGTAGGGGGAAGCGCCGTCTGTGCCGCTTTGATAGGTTTCGACGCGATCGCAGTAGCGATGAGCCTGTTGCTCGGTCAGCCCCGCCCGCCCTACAGGCGTCAACCCCTCTAGGCTGTAGTGAACGCGGTCGTAGCAGACGGTACGGCGGTTCCAAAACAGCGCGTTTTCCACAGCAGCGTTGGCCTCGATCAGGGCCAACGTCAGTCGGTCTTCTCCGCCTAGAACCGCGCCCATGGCGTACAGCCGGGGATGCTGTGTTTGGAGGTAAGCATTGACTGACAGGGACTGTTGCTGTGGAATGTTAGGCAGGTTTAGGGCCGACAAGTCTGGTGGGGCTGAATCGGTTAGTACAATCGGGCCGACAACTGGATCAACAGGAGCGGATTGCTGTGCTGCCGAGGTATCTGGTGAAATGCCGGATGGGGTAGGTGTGAACTTGGGGGCGGTTGTGTTCGGGATGCAACGTATGCCAAGCGCCAGAAGCTGAGCGGTCACCAGCCGCTGCACATCCACATCTTCTGTCGGTAGGACCCGGTCAGTGGGCATTACCAGCGTGACCTCACACGCCTGCTGCCGCAGCGCTACGGCCCACTCAACCGTCGTCGCTTGTTGGCCCACTAAAGCTACTCGCTTCGGCAAAGCATCACGGGCTAGTGTGGTCACGGACCCTGTACGGGAGGCCATCAACCCCGAAATATTGTACGGTCGGGATGCCCCCGCCATTGCCAGCAGCCCTGTCCGTGCATGGATGCGGCGGGTACCCCCATGCAACCGTGCAAGCAGTTGAATGGGGCTAGTGCCCTCAAAGGATGGCTGCCCGGTCACAACGTCTACACCATGGAGAGCCAGGTGTTGGGGCGTCAGCGCTGCAGCCAGTGATGGTGTGGGCAGCCACTGACGCTCTGTGGGGACAGATGGCTCTATCAGGACAACGCGTGCTCCCGTTTGGGCTGCTTTTCGTGCCGCCCACCGTCCTGCCAGGGTCCCCCCTATTACCGCTAAGTCGTAATCTACTGGCATAGGGGCAGCATTGAGATACTGAAGTGGGCACGGAGCCCATCATACCTGTCGCCTACTCAGGAAAGACAGGAGTATGAAGTCAGAATTTAAGCCTTAAACCACCAAAGTCGGCCTTTACATGCCGTTTTACCGTACTAGCCAACTGCGTTTAGCGATCCAGATTAGCAGTGGCACGAACCGTCATCGGAGAGACACTGGCTGGCTCTGGCTCAGCTGTAATCTGTCGCAGTTCCCAGGTTTTAAGCACAATCATGTACTCGTAGAACGCCTGCAGGGTACACCAGGCAAACCCTGCCCGCCCGTCCCAAATGCCCCCCAGCAGAAAGTACATGTAAAACCACCGCACCAAAGGACGACCCGGAATTCGCAAGGACAGATCCTTGAGCGCGCGACGGCGGCTGACTTCCGTACGACCGAATAGCAGCTGTTGCCAGGACACCTTCCTTTCCTGCAGCTGAAATAAGGTTTCTCTTGCTTCGTCGGTTGAGTACCGATTATGCTTTTCGAACCAGCGGCTAAAACCTTTGCTACAGGTGTAGTGCGGGTAGGTCTCCTTGAGAAAGCCTGCCGTTCCGTTGACGACCTCACGCTCCGTATGGCCATAGTCGTCAAACCACACCTGCCCTCGTTTGAGCAATCGCAGCTGATAGCGCGGATATTGCGTACTGTGGCGAATCCAGCGATTCATAAAGATGACCCGCTCAGCCACGTAGTAGCCAACATGATCGGATGATCGGATGACTTGACAACACTCGTTGAAGAGTGCAGGCGTCATTCGTTCATCGGCCTCTAGCAGGTAAACCCAGTTATGTTTTGTGGGAATGGCGTCGAGCATCCAGGTTCGCTGCTTACCGTGGCTTTCGAACGCGTGTTGGACAAAACGCACGGGGTAGCGTCTAGCAATGTCGGCTGTCTTGTCATGGCTGAAGGAGTCTACAACGATGACATCATCCGATAACAGTGCCGACTCAATGCAGGCTGCAGCGTCTATTTCCTCGTTGTGGGTCAGAATAAAGACAGAAAACATTGAACGTCCCAGCATCAGGGGATGTGCAGCAAGACCTTCCAGATGCCAAGCCGTCCCTTTTTGGATGCCCCACGCTGCCTTCTAAGAGACTGCAATGACCAGACAAATCCTCACTGAAAAGCTTAGTAGCTAGCGGTAACTGCTCCATTGAGCCTTATAGCGTTTTGGGTTTGCAAGCCTATTTCGTACCTACAGATTAAAGTTAATATGACACTGCTGAGACATCAAGAGATCATAAACTCGCCTGATTTGTAGTGTGCCCTACTTAGGTTAAAGCACGGGCTATGCAGAACTATCAGCTGACAGATTCTACATAGACACGCAGTGCGGCAATGAGTTTTTGATTGTCCGCTTGGGTGCGTACGGCAACTCGAAAATAGTCATTGCCCAAGCTGTCAAAGCTGAGACAGTCCCGGATGTAAATTTGGTGGTCGGTCAGCAACCGTTGTTGCAAGCTCTCAACAGCATGTTGGGACTTGACCAATAAAAAGTTAGCTGCGCCCAGCATTGGGGATAGTCCGGGGAGGTCTTGAAGCTGTGAGAACAACGCGGTTCGCGCAGTGGGAAGCCACTGCCAAACCCGGGCTTGGTAGGTTCGGTCGCTTAAAGCCGCGATCGCGGCTGCCGAGGCCAGACTATTAACGGGCCAAGGGTCGCGCCACTGTTGCCAGCGTCTAAGCCGATCGGGGTTCGCAACCACGTAGCCGATGCGCAGTCCCGGGATACTGTAAAACTTAGTGAGGGATCTAAGCACAACCAAGTTGTCATACCGCTGTACCCAACTCACCAGGCTGGGTTGCTGATGCGGGGGCAAGAAGTCCATAAAGGCCTCATCTACCACCACTAGTCTGCTGTGCTGTAGACAACGTTCTAAGTCTGATTGGGACCACAGGTGCCCAGAAGGATTGTGGGGATTGTTGATCAGCGCGCCTGCTGCTGCGTGCTGCTGCCACTGGTCAAAGGTCCAGTCTTGATGGTGTAAGAGCGAGATGGGCTGAAGCAAAACGTCCTGACTTTGCAAGGACCGAGCATAGTCCCCAAAAGCAGGGGTCAAGATGCTACAAGGTCCCACAGTTGCCAGATCTCGACTGGCCCAGGTCAATAACTCTGCTGCGCCGTTGCCAGGAAGGACATAGTCTGGGGAAATATCGTGATACTGTCCCAGTGCTGCTCTTAACGCTGTGTAGTCTGGGTTGGGATAATGAACGAGCCGGGGTAACTCGGTCTGAATCGCCGCAAAGACCGAGTCCGGTGGTCCTAAGGGACAAATGCTCGCAGAGAAATCTAGAAGCTCATCGGGGGCGCAGCGGGCGAGCTGAGCGGCCCAGGCAAGATTGCCCCCATGAACGGGTCGTGTGACCATGCCATTAGTCACCAGCGAAACAACTTACTTCTTAGCTACCATCTCTTTGAACTGTTTGCCTGCGGAAAAGGCAGGAACGGTTGTCGCTGGGATGACCATCGTATCGCCCGTTTTGGGGTTACGGCCTTCTCTTTCTTTGCGATCGCGCGGTTCAAACGAGCCGAAGCCTACCAGCGTTACCTTTTCGCCACCAGAGACGGCATGCATGATTGACTCGATAGCTGCCGAGATCACCGCATCGGCCTGTTTTTTCGTGACATCAGCTTTCTCAGCCACCTGATCAACAAGTTCACCTTTGTTCATTACGTTCTCCTGATTGAAGTTTTAGAGGATACAAACGGGTTACACAAAGTAACGGAGTCCAGCGTGCCCAAGAATAGAAAAAAGCTTAAACACACGATAGAGAAAAGTTCAACACAATCGCTGAAACCCTTGACTCCTCATAAGACTCTGCCCCATTTAGGGCATAACCTTATCAATCCTTTTGGCTGAAATCCCGTATTTCTGAGTGTTTCTACTGTTTTGGCGCAGCTTGCCTCTACTCACCTTGGAAAAAAGGAGGGCGTGGTGAGCCTTATTGCCACCACGCCCTCCACAGAGAACAGTATTACAGCGTATCTTTAGCGCGACTCCAGAAGTTCCTGAACGTCTTCACCGGGCGTGTAGCTATAGCCAAACACGCTTTGGTCAGAATCGTCCAAAATCTGAGGTGTCAGTAGCACAATTAGCTCACGGCGCTCGTTGACTGCATTCGTACTCCTGAATAGCGCGCCGATGATTGGCAAATCTCCTAAGATAGGCACTTTGCTAACGGCAATCCTATCCTGCTCCTCGATAATGCCTGACAGTACCAGCGTCTGACCATCTCTTACCCGAACTTGTCCAGAAGATAGCGCTCGTGTTGCAATGGGAACAACAAAGCTGTTCCCACCTAAGTTAATTTGAGCGGTTGGTGCAGAGATGCTAGGTGCAACGGACAGAGACACAAAGCCGTTATCGTCGATTCTATCGATGTTGATTTGTAGGTTTAGACCCACATCGACCAGTTCGACCTCCTGGGTAACAATTACGGTTCCTTCATCGACGGTCGTGGTTTGTGTGTTCTCGTTAACAACTTCCTCCACCAGCAGAACTGATGCGTCTTGCCCCTCTTGAATAATCAGCGTTGGATCAGTGATGATTTTGGACTGGCCGTTGGTCACCGTTGCACTCAGCTGCAAGATAAACTGATCGGTGACGCCCAGTGGGTTACTTGGATCGAAGGCTATTCCAAATACGCCGTTGCTCTGATCGACGCCCGTATCACCGGTACCGAAAGAGAAGCTGGTGCCAATATCTTGAATAGCACTCAGGTCTACGTCAATGACGCGTAGATTAACCGCAACCTGGCGTCGTCTCAGATCGAGCTGTACCAGCTGAGCCGTCGCAATTTCAACTTGTCGCGGTGTACCAATCAGCGTGACCGAGCTGGTTCGCGGATCGCCGATAACCTGTAGACCCTCTAACAACGGATCGGCATCTTGATATTCTGCCCGCAAAATTTCAACATTAGTCTCTAACTCGGTCGTTGCGACCTCTTCAACCTCGGTGCCAATCTCTGCCGTTGCCGTTACAGTGGTAACCTCCTGTTCATCTAAGAAGGCACTCTCCGCGCCCATAAAGACCAAAAAGTTAACGGCGTTGGCGACATCTACCTGGTTTACTCGGACGCTACGGACAACGACGTTTCGCGCAGACTGCGGCAGGCGTTGTCCCACAAAGATAGTGCGACCGACGCGATTTGCCTCCAGCCCTGAAATCTGGAGAACGTAGTTGAAGACGTTTTGAACGGGCTCGTTCTCAATATCTAGCGTTACCCGGACGTCGTTGCTCGCTTCTTCTGCACTGGCATCGGTGAAGGCCAGGTTCAATCCCGCAGCCCGGGCAAGCAGTGAGAGAACTTCGCGAGCTGGGGCATCGCGTAATACCAGGCGAGGCACACGCTCTGCGGTACCCAGATCAATGACGTCCAAACCCGCATCAATTTCTGAAACGGCGATGTCGCCAACCGGTGGTGCAACTGCTCTGGGAAGGAAAGGGGGCGCACCCGTCAAGGCCGGACTAGGAACTGGGTTGCCGTCGATCAGAACTTCTGGCTCAGGGACCAGCACGTCGGGTACGTCATCAGCCGCATCTTGAGCAAGTTCGATCGGTTGCTCAACTAATTCCTCGACCAGTTCCGGATCGGTGACCGTCTCGATGCTGTCGGGCAGTACGGTGAGTTCGTGATTGGTTGCGGCATCGCTGGTGTTGAGGCTAATCAGCAACTCGCTACCGTTCTTCTTTTCGACAGTGCTAACCGGTGCTGCATCCGTACCGTTGATGGTCAGTCTGACGGTGTCTTCCCCGACTGACTCCAGCAGAATCGAGTCTATGCCGGGGGCTGGGTTGCTTTGACGGAAGCTTTCACCGCGAGGCAGAGCTAGCTGGGCGTTGGTGATTTCGGCCTCCAGGGTATTGCCCTTGCTCGCCGCAAAAATTTGTGGCGTGTCTCCTGACTTGGTTGACAGCTCTACGGCCAGACCTGCCTGGGTTGGGTTCAGTTCTACGCCCTGAATCACAGTAGCAGCGGCATGAGCGGGCTGCGCGGCAAAGGCAGCCAACGCGCCCCCGGCCATCAAACTTGCAAACTTAAAACGGCGTTCCACAATTCACTCCTTGCTGTAATTCTGTGGGCTTGAGAAATGGGTTAAGGTTTCTGGGAATGAGAAAAAGTATTCGCTGTGAGGATCAGCTGGACTGCCTACTCGGCTGCTTCTTCACCTTCTGCTGGTGGTGGTGCAATAGCTGGCGGCACGTTAGGATCGCTAGTCGGGATCAGCGCATCAACCTGGAAGGTGGTGTTGAGTCTGGCTTTGGGCTGTCCCACAACCTGTCCACCAGCGCCGATCACTGTTTCCACCACTGGCTCACTCGCGTTGATCCGAAAATCACGCAGTAGCAGTAACGGCTCCAACCGTTCGATGTTGCTCAAAATGGCCTGAGTCTGGGCAAAGTCACCCGAGAACTCAACGTCGTAGGTTTGCCGCTTGAGCACGCCGTTGACCCCTTCTCCTAGGGAGCCATCCTCAATAACAACTTCACCCTCGGGGTCGTACCGCTGGAGCTGGGCTTCTACCAGAATGGGTGGAATACCCCTGGCGCGAATTTGGTTGCGGGCTGCCCCCAAAGCCGCGTTGGTGTTTTCAACCCGTTGGTTGATATCTAGTAGCAGGGTGTCCATCGATTCTTCATTGGCAAAGAGGGCATAGATGTTACGCCGCTGCTGCAGTGCCAACTCAAGCTCTTCTTCGATTCGTTCAATCTCCTCAAGCTGTTGCTCTTGAGTGGCAAGCTGCTGTTCTTTCGTGGCAATGTCTGCCACCAGTGCCTGATTCTCTTCGCGCTCGGGTTGAACAAATCGGGTAAAGAGATAAAACGCTAGGCCAACGCCCGCGATCGCGGCTAGGACACCCAACACCCTGGGTGTTAGCTCAATACCAAAGACAACTGGGTATGACGGTTCAGCATCAAAATCGTCACCGTCGGCTGGAATGAAATCTCCGCTAACAGTCATTACTCAAGGGCTCCTGTCTCTAAAAGGGCTTGTAAGCGAGAGGCCAAGCCAACCGAGGCCTGCTGACTTTCTAGCTCGGCCAGCAGTCGATCAAGCTGATCGACGGGCACGCTCTCCACGTTGCCATTGATGGTGTAGTCCACCAATCTGAGGGGTTCATCACGCTCAGCATCACCGGGACAGGTGCCTAGCACCTCGCTGCCAAGACTGGATGTCTCAATCTTGACGGTGTCACCGATCAGGAATGGAGAATTCTTAAGCGTCAGCATAAAGTCATTGACATCATCGAAAGAGCAGGCAGTCCCCTGTACCGAAATTCCGCCCGCTAGCGGTGCCACGGGGGCACCCCCTTCCGGTGGTGGTACGGCTTCGCCTGCCGTCTGACTGATCTCTTCTAACTGTGTGCGCGTGGGGATGCGGTTTTGTACATCCTGCACGATAGCCGACCAGGGCCGAATACGGGCAAATACGCCTGCCAGCGCCTGGCTTTCTGCTCGAACTGCTGCTGTCTGCTGCTTAATCGTCTCGACCTGGGCAAGCCGCTGCTGTAGCTCAAAGAGTTGGGCGTCCAGCTCGGCCTGACGCTCTAACAACTGGGCCTGACGGTATCTTAGGAAACCGTAGAAGCCGCCGACCCCTGCTAAGGCCGCGATCGCAATCCCCAGCCCCACAAACAGCGGCGTCCGACTACCCTGGGGGGCCGACCGCCTTGGTGCTTGGGACACCTCGATTTGCCGCTCTTCGCGGTCATTTAAGAAATTAATATCGACGCCATACATGCCTCACACCTCCCGTAGCCCTAGACCCAGTACCGTAGCCAAGCCCGGACGCTGTGCCGCGGCAATGTCCTCGCTCACATCTAGCGATAGCGCTGAGATGGGGTCGATAGGACTTGCCGGTAAGCTCAATCGCTGGGCAAAAAATTCGTCTAGCTGACCGATGGAGCTGCCGGGCCCAGCCAGCAACAGCTGTGCCACCTCCATGTCTTCACCCTGGTTCAGATAGAAATCAATTGACCGTCGCATCTCATCGGACAGTTCACCCAGCACGCGCAGCATGGCGGCGGTGCCAGGGTTTGTTCCCCCCACTTGAGGGGTACCAACGCTGTCCATTTGCGTGGAGGGAACGGTCATGCCCTGGAGCAGTTCAGTGTTACGTGTGGGGGGGAGATTCATTGCCCGACTCAACGCACTCTGAATCTGATAGGTGCCAATGGGAACGGTGCGTGAGAAGTGCGGAATACCATCGACCACAATGGAAATCTCTGTACTCTCAAATTCAATATCAACAATGGCAGCGGCCTCTTGCGGCGTAAACTGCCGCAGCTGCTCGCGAATGGTGCGAATCAGTGCAAAGCTGCTGGTCTCCAGGACATTTAGGTTTAGCCCTGCCTGCTGGAACGTGTCGATGTAGGTATCGGCAACGTCTTTTTTGACGGCGACTAACAAAACCTGCACCTTCTCAATGCCGTCTTCATCGACAAAGAAGCCCAGCTTTTGGTAGTCCACATCGGCCTCTTCCCGAGGAAACGGCAGATAGAGACTGGCCTCCTGGTTGAGAACCATTTCCCGCAGCTCGTTGTCATCCAACTCTGCGGGCACCGGAATGACCCGAGTAATGGCCCGTCCGGGAATGGCTGTGGTCGCACGCTTAATTTTGAGCTTGCTTTCGGCCAAGGTAGACCGCAGGGCTTCAGCCATGGCGCTGGAGTCCACGATTTGCCCCTCCTCAAAAATCCCTTCTGGGATTTCTGCAGAGGCCAGCGTTTCTAACTTTAACTTTTGCCCCTGCTTACGCAGACGGGCAACGTTTATCCGCTCTGGCGTGAGTTCGACACCGGCACCAGGGGGCGTTCTCGAAAAGAGTGACTTCAAACTATCCACAGCTTCGTCCGCGTATTGCGATCAAGATTGTGTCAAATACCTTTGGCTTCATCAGCTTAAGCATTCAACCGGCCGTCAAGGCGTTATCACTACCGTATCGGGCAACTGCCCGACCATTGTCTGTTAATCCAAACTAATAGTCTGACTCAAAACCGTAAGACCTAGGCAAGGCATCTACCAGCCTATTTTGTCCGTTAATTTTGGAATTCAGATTGCCCAAAATAAAGCTCAAAACATACAGTTTTGATTAAATGCCTTAAGTTCTTACCAAAAGATAGCTGGGTCCAGGTTTGAACCACTGTGTTAGACGTCTTAAAAAGTGGCGTCAACAAGAACTCAACTAGCGTCTAAAAACGAGACTCATACTAAAAATATGACCCATTTTTAACTGTTGTATGTCCTACTAAATGCAGGACTCAAAACCGCTAGTTGAAGGCATTTTGGGCTAAGTTCACTATTTTTAAGAGCGAGTGTACACACAATTTACTAAATTGAGCACAGTTGCACCCAAAAAAAGTCGATCCCTTACCGATACCTATGACTATAGCGGTTTCCAATAGCAAAGAAAAAGCTTCTCCAACGATTTGGGGAACACCCGGTAGTGATGTCGCAAAACGGGTGTTGTTACTGGGTTCTGGAGAGCTTGGGCGAGAGGTCGCGATTGAGGCGATGCGGTTGGGAATTGAGGTGATTGCTGCAGACGCCTATGCTTCGGCCCCGGCGATGCAGGTTGCTCACCGAGCTGAAGTGTTTGACATGTTGGATGGGACGGCCCTGCGACAGGTCGTGGACCGGGTTAAGCCCGATCTGATTGTGCCAGAGGTGGAAGCGATCGCGACCCAAACCCTCCTTGACCTCGAAGCAGAGGGTGCTCGTGTCATTCCCACTGCCCGCGCCACGCGCCTGACAATGGACCGAGAAGGCATTCGCCGTTTAGCTGCCGAGGAGCTAGGTCTACGCACCTCGCCCTACCGATTTGCCGCCAGCGAAGCCGAATACCGTCAAGCGGTTACAGAAATCGGCCTACCCTGTGTCGTCAAGCCGGTGATGAGTTCTTCTGGGAAGGGGCAGAGCCTGGTGCGGGCTGACGCCGACATCTCGACCGCCTGGGCCTATGCGTTGGAGGCCGGGCGGGGCAAAGACCCTCGCGTTATTGTCGAAGGCTTTGTGCAGTTTGAGACTGAAATTACGCTGCTGACGGTACAGGCCGTAGATGGGGTTCACTTTTGCCCGCCCGTGGGCCATGTTCAAGTTGACGGTGACTATCGCGAGTCCTGGCAGCCCTGCCTGCTATATCCGCAGACCCTGGTCGACTGTCAGCAGATGGCCGCTGCTGTCACCGCTGCCTTGGGTGGGCAGGGGCTATTTGGCGTTGAACTGTTTATTTCGGGACCGCCGGACGCGCCGCAAACTGTGTATTTCAGCGAGGTTAGTCCGCGCCCCCACGACACGGGCATGGTGACGATGGTGAGCCAGCATCAGTCCGAGTTTGCGCTGCATGTGCGGGCCATTCTGGGGTTGCCTATTGGTCAGATCGACCTGATTGGACCAGGGGCATCAGCGGTCATTTTGGCCCCTTATGCTACCGAGTCGCCCCAGTTTACGGGCATTGCCGCCGCGTTGCAGGTGCCGACCAGTCAGGTGCGGCTGTTTGGCAAACCGCGGGCCTACCCCAACCGACGGATGGGCGTGGCTTTGGCACTGGGTCAGTCGGTTGAGGAGGCCCGCAATAGGGCCCGAGCCTGCGCGGCGCAGGTTCGTATGGTTTAGCTATAGATACCAGTGTGTTTTGGGCCAATTGGACCCATCAGACTATCCCTACCGAGTGTCCTGACATCAATGGCGAGGACTATAAAACCTGCTTTGGGGGTTTATCCTGTAGAAAAGTCATGACGGAAAAAGTCATGACGGAAACAGAAAGGATTCAGAACGCGTATGAAGGGTTTCAAGAGCTGGCGTCGTTTTCTAGGACTGGCTTTGGTTGGTCTGTTGCTGAGCTGGGCCGTCAGCTGCACTCAGCCAGCCACAGACACTAGCGGTGATGCGGGCGGTGCGCAGGAGGTTGAGTTCTGGACGATGCAGCTTCAGCCCAAGTTCACCGACTACTTCAACGGTCTGATTGCCGACTTCGAAGCTGAGAATCCAGACATTACGGTGCGCTGGGTTGATGTGCCCTGGGCTGACATGCAAAGCAAGATCTTGACGGCGGTATCGGCTGGAACAGCGCCCGATGTGGTCAACCTCAACCCTGACTTTGCCTCTCAGCTCGCCAGTCGCAATGCCTGGATGACGTTGGACGATCAGGTATCTGCGGATGACCGGGCTGCTTACCTACCCAAGATTTGGGATGCCACCACGCTCAACGGCGAGAGCTTTGGCTTTCCTTGGTACCTGACCACGCGGGTGACGCTCTACAACACCGATCTGTTTGAGCAAGCTGGCATTACTGAGCCGCCTACGACCTATGCAGAGCTGGCCGAGGCTGCCCGAACGGTAAAAGAGGAAACCGGCAAATACGCCTTTTTCATTAGCTTTGTACCTGAAGATGCGGCTGACGTTATGCAGTCCTTTGTGCAGATGGGTGTGGACTTGGTAGACGACGACGGCAACGCGGCTTTCAACACGCCGGAGGGCAAAGCCGTCTTCCAATACTGGACGGACCTGTACCAGGATGAGCTGCTGCCGCGCGAAGTGCTGACCCAAGGGCACCGCCGGGCAATTGAGCTGTACCAGGCTGGGGAAGTGGCGATTCTGGCCTCTAGCCCGGAGTTTTTAGACACGATCACAACTAACGCACCCACGATTGCAGCGGTCACGGCTACCGCGCCACAAATTACTGGCGAGACGGGGTTGAAAAACGTTGCTGCTATGAATCTGGTGATTCCCAAATCTACGGATGTGCCTGAGGCGGCGCTGGCCTTTGCCCTGTATGTCACCAACAACGACAACCAGATTGCTTTCGCTAAGGAAGCCAACGTGCTGCCCTCCACAGCTGGTGCGGCTGACGGTAGCGAGCTAGCGGCCCCCGAAGGTGCGTCTGCCGTTGAGCAAGCCCGTGCCATTAGCGCTACCCAGCTGACCGATGCCCAGGTACTGATTCCAGCAATGGAAGATGTGAAGACGCTGCAAAAGGTTCTGTACGACAACTTGCAGGCGGCCATGCTGGGGGAAAAGACGGTAGATGAGGCGGTTACGGATGCGGCGGATGAGTGGAATAACCGCTAGCAAGCCAAGCAGAATGATAAAGGCAAAAGGCAGAAAAAGGCTGCTGGGAAGTTATCGTAGCCATCAGACCCGTTAGGGCAGGGCTACCCCGATTTTTTTGAGGCCATTGTGTTCTACACCAAGCGGGATTACTGCATGTCCCTAGACAGACAAGTCTCCGGTAGGCCTATCTTTGCTGGGTCGTTTCTAGAAACTGCCCAAGTAGATACAGTGAACCGCAGAGGATAGGACAGCCTGGGTCTGAAAAAACTTGGGCTAGCCCGGTGTTGAGGGAATCATGCGCGCTGACTGCCGCTAGTTCGGGGCAAACCTGTTGAGCGAGTTCTGCTAGTGCTTGGGGGTCTGCTGTGGCGTGACCGGGTACGGGTACCAAGGTGAGGGTGTCACCGGGCCTTAGCAGGGCCGCAAAAATGGCTTCGTGGTCCTTGGTCGATAGCATGCCCATCAGCCAGGATACGGGCGATGGGGGCTTCAGCTCCTGGTCAACGAAGGTCCGCAATGCCGCTGCTGACGCCGCGTTGTGGGCACCGTCAATCAATAGCTGTTGGCCCTGCCAGGTGGTCCACTGGAGCCGACCGGGCCAGCAAACTTGGGCCATGCCCTGTCGGATGGCCGCGTCTGAGATGGACCAACCTTGAGACTGGAGCGATCGCACGGTGGCAATCGCCACTGCCGAATTCACCCGCTGGTGTGGTCCCAAGAGAATCTGAGGATAGCGGACCGCATCGTACGCTAGCTCCTGCCCAACCGAGATAGCGGGCGTCACCCACGTGGTAGGACAGCCGAGGGTCTGCGCTCTGGCCCGAACCACTGCGTCTGCTTCGGGCAGTAATGGTCCCACCACTGCCGGTCGTCCGGGTTTAAGAATGCCAGCTTTTTCCCCGGCAATATCTGTCAGGGTTGGCCCCAGTCGCTGCCAGTGATCTCGCCCGATGGAGACGATGACGCTGACCAGTGGGTCCGAACAGACGTTGGTGGCATCGAGCCGTCCCCCTAGCCCCACCTCTAGGACACATAGGTCAGCGGTCTGTGCGGCAAAGTAGCTAAAGGCTGCCGCTGTCAGTACCTCAAACTGTGTGGGAATTGGGTCGAGGGACTGGGCGACGGTATGTACCTGTTGGAGGTGCGATCGCAGCTCCGCCGTCTCAATGGGTTGCTCGTTCAGGCAAATCCGCTCAGTCCAGTGCACCAGATGGGGGGACGTGTAGCGTCCAACTCGGTAGCCTGCTGCTGTCAAGATGGCAGATAGATAGGCACAAACGGACCCCTTTCCATTTGTGCCAGCAATGTGAAGAATGGGGACCTGCTGATGGGGATTGCCCAAGTCAGCCAGTAGCGACACCATGCGTTCCAGGCCCAGGTCCACACCAAACCGGGCATAGCCGTCCAAAAGGGCGACTAGTTCCTGATATGGCTGCTCAAGTGTCAATCTGTCCCGCTTGATTAAACGGCCTCTAGATTTTTCTCTCCGGTCCGAATCCGAACAATTTCATCCACTGGGCTGACAAAGATTTTGCCATCGCCAATTTCTCCGGTGCGGGCCGCTTCCAAGACCTTGTCCACCACCATATCGACTTGGGTATCTTCCACCACAATTTCGACTTTGAGCTTTTGCAGGAACTCGACCGTGTACTCAGAACCGCGATAGCGTTCGGTTTGCCCCTTCTGACGTCCAAAACCGCGAACTTCGGAGACGGTCATGCCGACAATCCCGGCATTGACCAGCGCGATTTTGACTTCATCTAGCTTGAAGGGGCGAATGATGGCTTCTATCTTCTTCATACGGGGCTGAGACTCCTTAGTATTGCATGTGTCCCTTTTGCAGCAACGTTAGTCGGTCGAGGCGACTCACGTTGTAGGACGGCAGGTCATGCCTTAGAGACGTTTGACGCAGGCGGGGTTGCCCTATGCTCGTACGACTCGGACACGTCACTGCTACACTCCAACGACCTTTGCTCAACTAGACAGTACGCCTAAGTAAATCGCTCAGGTCATCTTTTGTGTACCTGTCTACAGGCAGAGAATACCGTATTGTTCGCTACCGTTTAAGGGGGCGACTCAAGTTGTACAGCAGCCACCGGATCCGTTAGGACAAGGCTGCGACCCCATAGGGGGACTGTGCTAAGCAGAATAATCGCACTTGGTACCCTAGCTTCTATGACGCTAGCCATACACTCAAACCTCTGCCAGGTCCAGACTTGGCGTTTTCCCAGGGGAAAAGCCATAGATTTTCAGGCTATACGCGGTTCGGAACTACAGGTTTCAGGCTGGACGTGGTTTAGCGATCGCTCAGCAGCGGTCGCATGATTAGGAACCCTGCCCCAAATGCGGTCAGGATGATCACCGTAATCGACAGCACCAACCAAAGCCCACTCATTTCGCGCGTGCGCCCAGGCTCTGCGTCAAACCGTTTACGCTCACCAGCCTGCTCTGTGAAAAATTTGGGCACCAGCGCCAACGGATTAACGCCTGACTGAGTTGGGCCCGTTTGACGCGGTGATACAGCTTGATGGCCTAACGTGGCTGGCATTGACTGGGGCGGTGTTGATTGATGGGGCATCGACTGAGAGGGGTTTGCCGGTGGTGTCGGCTCAGGCGGGGTTAGCCCGTCGGTGGGATGTGCCACACCTGCATATTGGCCCAACTGGAGGGTGGACTGGACAACGCGATGGATTTCCTGACGCAGTAGCTGATTTTGCTTGGCCAAGTGCTGATTTTGGCTGCCTAGTGAGTCAACCATGGCCTTGGTTGCCTGCAACTCGGTTGCCAGCTCTCGATAGACCGACAGGGGTACAGAAGGCGCGTAACTGGTTCTTGTGTCGGCATTAAGTGAAGTGTTAGCCGAGTCAGCGGGATAGGAGGGGTTCATAAATCCAGAAGTTCTGTAAGGTCTTAGCAATCTGTCAGCGTCTAAGGGGCCAAGTCAATAGAGATACAACGGTTCAAAATCTTAAACGAACCGAGATTCAAGGGCTTAGTCCTTGTGTAGGCAGGACACCCTCATTCAGCCGACTTACCTGCAACTCCATCAGTATCGCCGGGCATGAGTGAGCATCTCCGGTAGGGCATGCGAGTGAGCAAACCCCTAGACCCAAGGTCAGAATAGTTGTACCCCGTTTTGCCAATTTTCATCAAAAAAATTACAGATAAATTCTCAGCTGACCGTCTGTTAGGACGATCTGGGTATCGGTTGAGGCGATGCTTCTCCGAAAACAGACTTAAAACTGCGATCCTGGCTGCTGTAAAAATGCCAGCTCAGCCGGGGTGCTGGTCCGCCCTAGTGCAGCATTACGATGGGGAAACCGACCAAATTGTTCGATTACTGCGCGGTGGCGGTAGGCATAGTCCAGTCCATGGCGCAGGTCGGGGGCGATCGCCGCTAGCGCCTCAAATAGTTGGACGCTACGGTGCTGATCCGCTAGTTCTTCGCTGTGTTCAAAGGGCAAATACAGAAAAAATCGCTCCACTGGCAGTAGCGCGGCTTCATCGCCCCGTGCGATCGCAAGATCGGCAACGGCACGGGCCTGGGGGTCAGCCGCAAAGCTCTGCGCCGATCCACGAAACAGGTTGCGGGCAAACTGATCTAGCACCACAACTAGGGCCAATGCACGCCTGGGCATATTGATCCAGGTGTCGTAGTCTCCCTGACTGGCCTGTTGGTAGTCCGTCAGAAACCGCTGTCGAATCTGCTGGTCAAAGGTGGCATCCTTCTTGAACCAAACTTTCCGAAAGCTGCCGTACTCGCTATCGGGCTGTGACGGATCGCCAAACCAAAACTTTAGAATAGACTCACTCCGATCCATTGCCAGGAAATAATTAATAAAGACGCCATGGGCTTTTCCGTTATCTTAGCGATTGTTTTGGTGGTCGCTGCCTTCTGTTGGTTAACCGGTTACCGCTTACCTAGCCTCCCCAGCAAGCGTCGTAGCGTCAGCTCATCAGGCCGCGTCAATCGAGCGACACGGCAGCAGCTCCTGCGGCTGACCGGGGGCAGCCTGCCTGTGGCAGAACGGTTGGTCGGACGAGTGCGATCGCAGCACCCCGAGCGTTCTGAACAATGGTGGTGGGAAAAGGCCATTTACGATATCGAACGAGACCGTCGGGCCTGACCGCATTCCAGCAGGAGCAAGTTTGCGCTCCCCTCACTAACCCAGTTCAAGCCTCACCGAGTTTTTGCTAACAAATCACAGTTTCTTGATACGTTCGCACCAAAGGTCGGGTTACCGTTGGCAGGAGCGTCTGTGTCGTAGTGTGTCACTACGGCATGCTCAAACTACGGCGTCTCAGCCTTAATTAATAAGCTAGACATTATAGATTTGGCTGGTTTGCCGAACTTATCAACGCTACCCCATAGCGACATCCGATTTTGGGCACGTTATAGGAGGTAGCACATCGCCAGCCCGTTAGCCTACTCTGCTACGTATTTGTAAGGAAGCTCAGAAGATGACCCAAACTAAACGCGCCCTGATTACGGGTATTACTGGACAGGACGGTTCTTACCTAGCCGAGCTACTGCTCGAGAAGGGGTACGAAGTCCACGGCATCATTCGCCGCACCTCAACCTTCAACACGGATCGCATCGATCACATTTACGTTGACCCCCATAGCGAAGATGCACGTCTGTTTCTGCACTACGGTGACCTCAACGACGGCACGATGCTGCGCCGCATTGTAGAGCAGGTAGAGCCCAACGAAGTCTATAACCTGGGTGCTCAGTCCCACGTGCGGGTCAGCTTTGACTCTCCGGAGTACACCGTCGATACCGTTGCCATGGGCGCGCTACGTCTGCTCGAAGCGATTCGCGACTACCAACAGCGCACGGGTAAGCAGGTCCGCTTCTACCAGGCTGGCTCCTCGGAAATGTACGGCAAGGTGCAGCATGTCCCCCAAAGCGAAGAAACTCCGTTTTACCCTCGCAGCCCTTACTCGTGTGCTAAGGTCTACGCCCACTGGCAAACCATCAACTACCGTGAGTCCTACGACATGTTTGCCACCAATGGCATTCTGTTTAACCACGAGTCGCCGCGCCGGGGTGAAACCTTTGTAACTCGCAAGATTACTCGTGCCGTTGCCCGTATCGTGGCAGGTCAGCAAAAGGCGCTCTACATGGGCAATTTGGATGCGAAGCGCGATTGGGGCTACGCCAAGGACTACGTGCGGGCAATGTGGCTGATGCTGCAGCAAGAAGAGCCCGGAGACTTCGTCATTGCAACCGGCGAAACTCACTCCATTCGTGAGTTTTTGGATATTGCTTTTGGCTATGTCAACCTGGACTGGAACGACTACGTCAAATTTGATGCTCGCTACCTGCGTCCAGCTGAGGTGGACCTCCTGATTGGTGATCCCACCAAAGCCAAAGCCAAACTAGGCTGGGAGCCTTCAGTGACCTTTGAAGGACTCGTTAAGCTGATGGTTGATGCTGACCTAGAGGCTATCGGCCACGCGCCTATCAATGCCAACGGTAACGGCCTTGATATTGCGACTGTTCGTAAGGCAATGGCTGGCTCACTTTCCTAAACAACGTCTGTATAGGAGAGGTAGACGCCTCTCCTATGCCTTAAGGAAATTGGCCTGACAGAACCCCGGTTAGAAAAACATCAATCTGAAGTCTATTAGGGTAGGGCTACCGCACCCGGTAGCCCTACCCGACTCAATGTCCTGACGGTTTGATGCCGACTGCATTTTCAACGCCATCTCTACTAACGCCTGATTAGCCCCGACAGGTGTATCTAATGCCGCTATGCCCAAGCTGACAAAGTGAATTGTTCGTCAACCACTCATTCCAATGGATATTTTGAATCTTAAGGATAAGCGTATTCTTGTGACTGGCGGGGCAGGATTTCTCGGCAAGCAAGTTATTCGCCAACTTTTGCAAGCTGGCGCTTCGTTAGACAAAATTACCGTACCGCGATCGCGCGACCTTGATCTCACCCAGATGAGCGCCTGTCAGCGGGCTGCCACCGGCCAAGACATCGTCATCCATTTGGCGGCCCACGTCGGCGGCATTGGCCTTAATCGTGAAAAGCCCGCAGAGCTGTTCTACGACAACCTAATGATGGGGACACAGCTCATCCATGCGGCCTACGAGCAAGGGGTGCAGAAGTTTGTCTGTGTGGGGACAATCTGCGCCTATCCCAAATTTACCCCTGTCCCCTTCAAGGAAGATGATTTGTGGAACGGCTACCCTGAGGAGACCAATGCTCCCTACGGTATCGCCAAGAAGGCACTGTTGGTCCAGCTCGATGCCTATCGCCAGCAGTACGGCTTTGACGGTGTCTACCTGCTGCCCGTTAACCTTTACGGGCCGGAAGATAACTTTGACCCCCGCAGCTCCCATGTCATTCCAGCGCTGATTCGCAAGGTCTACGAGGCCCAGATGCGGGGGGATAAGACGCTGCCTGCTTGGGGTGACGGTAGCCCTACCCGGGAGTTTCTCTACTCTGAAGACGCGGCTCGAGGTATCGTTATGGCGACCCAGCGCTACAGTAACGCTGCCCCGGTCAACCTGGGTACCGGCTCCGAAATTTCCATTCGCGACTTAGTTAACCTGATCTGCGATCTGATGGGTTACGACGGCGAAGTAATTTGGCAAACGGACCAGCCCAATGGTCAGCCTCGGCGGTGTCTTGATACGGCCCGGGCAAAAGCCGCCTTCGGGTTCGAGGCGCAGGTCTCCTTTGAGGAAGGGCTTAAAAACACAATTGCGTGGTACCGCCAGAACGCCGCAGAAGTTCTACAGCCTGCCTGACCCCCCATCGCCACATTTGCCTTTAAGATATGAACAGCACAGCGGCCGATGGCATAGTTGTGTTTGATCCATCGTTAAATTCAGTAGCATGGCAGACGCGAACCCCTCTAAGCCTGAACAGAACCCGGAAAAAGACTCCGACAATGCGGCGAGTGATAAAGCTGCCAAAAGCAAGGCCACTGAGAGTAAGGCGGCAGAGAACAAGGTCGCAGACCAAGCCGCTAGCGCTAAGCCTAAAGCTGCTGCTAAGCCCGCGGCCAAGGCCAAGAAAGAAAAGCCGCCCAAGGTTGAAGATAAGCCCTTTGACGAGTTCATTCAGCAGCACTTCATGCCCCAGGCAGAATCTGCCCTCAAAGAAGAAGGTCTCGCAGACATCAGCCTGAGTTTTGAGCAGAAACCCCTTGAGGTGGTTGGTGCACCAGGTGGCGACCCCTGCTGGCAGGTGATTGGTTACTGGGATAGCGGACAGCGTCAGTTCAACATTGGGTTTCTTGACGAAGACATCAAAGCACAGAAGGTCTTCAGTTACTCAGACGGTGGTGCTAAACCCAGTACGATTGAGCAATTTATGGGCGACGAACGGCGCATTACCTTGGAGCTAATGGTGCTGTATACGGTTCAGCGTCTGAACGGACAGAAGTGGCTGACGCGGAACTAAGTTTAACCCCGGTGAGCTAGGACGACTGCTATTCAGCAGCCAAGCCTGTAAGCAGGACAACGCCCAGCAGGGTTAAAAAGGAAATGAGAAATACCCTGTCCAGGGTATTTCTAGACCGCGATCGCAGATAAACCAGACTGAGCCCCACTCCCGTGAGCGCGCCAGCGGGCATCCCGACCATTGCTTGACCAATGGGCATGATCGGATGTCCGTCTGCAGTTATTGGTGGAAACACGTTTATCGTGATTTGCCAGCCTATTGTGATGCTAGCCGGTATGACCAGCAGCGGCAGCGCGATCGCAAATAGCCAACCGCGCCAGGGTTGACCGAGTACGATATTGAGAATAAGCAAGCATCCTGTACTGATAAATAGCCAGAGCTGGGTTGTCAAGCCCAAATACGGCAGCATCCATCCCCAACTCAGCAGCGTTGCCGCCACGATACCCCGGCACCAATAGCGCACAGCCCGTTCCTCTCCAGTCCCCACACAGACAGCTACAGCTGCTACGGCGATAATCCCGCATCGAATAGCTGTTGTAGCTCTGCCAAGCGCCAGGCAGCTAAGCCACCGCCTACCATGCCGAACAGGTGACTCTGCCAAGACTTGCCCCGGCGAATCGGCAGTACGCCCCAGATCATGCCGCTATAGAGAATGCCCGTTAGCGCCGCCAGACCTATCGATAGGGGACTGCGCTCGAAATAGCCGACGCAAAGTAAAAAACCGAAGTAGCCAAATACGATGCCGCTAGCGCCTAGGTGATTCGTTCGGGGTCCGCCAAACAGCCATGCCCCCAGCCCGCTAACCAGCCAGGTGACGACTGTGACCAGAATGAAATCGTCCAGCCCTCGCAGCAGCAATAGCCAGCCCAACACCATTAGCGGCCCCGTATTAGCTGCTAAATGTCTGAGACTGCCATGCAGGAGCGGCGCAAACAGAATGCCGATGAAACCACTCAAGGTTCGTGGACGAATGCCCAGCTGATTGAGCGCACCACGTAGCATAACGGTGTCGATCAGCTCTAAACCCCACAAAACAGCGAGGATGCTGCCCAGCACGGTCGCCTGAAAGATGACAATATCTGGCAGCGTTTCAACCAAGGGAGTCCTATTGCATTCGTCGAGTTGCATTCGTCGAGTTGCATTCGTCGAGTTGCTGGGGACAGTTAGTTCCTAGCATTGCAGTTCTTGACGCTGGAGCCCCTCGACGCAGTCGAATGCTTTAACCAACCCTTCGA
>CAWUKV010000045.1:0-28636 GCA_963923025.1 uncultured bacterium | reverse complement strand
TAACAATCTGAGTCTGGCTGCAAAAGCCCCCTTCCTGTGACTGTAGGCGAGCATGGCTGAAGCACTGATGACCAGCGCTCATATCTGAGGATTGAAAAAGGACTTCCCCAGTCCATTCTCCAATTAGGTCTCCCAACTGGGCCACTGTCTGCGGTTGGGGCGCAGACGAGTCGCGCTGCTCTCGAATCAGTGTGAGATAGCGCAGGGTACTGTTGCCGGAGAGGTCGCTGTCATACATTTGCACGCTACGCAGGCGGCGATCGCCTACATTAAGCGCCAGTTCTGCGCCAAAGCCAGACCAGCTGTGACGCTGGAGTGGCCCTTGGGAGAATGCGCCCGAGGGGAAGAAAACGACGTAGGGGGCGGGGCCAGGTGGTCCAAATTCTCGTACGGTGGTCTGGGTAGCCTTGCCTGTTGGTGTCCGTGCTAGCGTCAGCTGCATGTGTTCGTCGGGGCGATCTTCCACCAGCGTCAGTACGCTGGGCGTGTCATTCTCCCAGTCGCCAGTCGAGGAAAACTGGGTAAATGAGCCGTGCCACTCACCGATGTTTGGGCGAATGCAGTCCCATTGCGAGGGGGCGGCAGTGGGGCTGATACGAGTACTCATGCAGTTTGGGTTTCAGCGGTTATAGGGGGCCTTAGTACAAGGTACAGCGCTGGCCCTAGTACAGGAATCAAGCTGACTGCCCAGAACAGCGGCGGATTCTGGAGCTGACGTCGTGCCATGTCATCGCCTAAAACCAGAGGAAAGAGGAGACACAGCAGGCAAAAATCTAAGCTCATCACATGGATGAATCGACTACTGTGCCACTGAGCCGCAAAATCTGCCCAATGTCCCTGAGTTAGGCCATAGGTGAGTAAGATGGCAGCCGCGATCGCGCAGCCTAACCCCACCCATCGCGACGTCACGATTTGGAGAAAGGACGTTTTTTCGCCTACAAAAGTGGGCGCAGCCTTGCGAAGAATAAGGTATGGCAATAGAGCAAACGCCCCTAGCCCAAAGGACAGTGCCACAAACGGCCAGGCTGGAAAGGATTGGGACTGGCCATCGAGCAGGAGAACTGAGGCGTAGATTACGGGCCAAACGCCCATAACGTTAAACAGTGCTACCACCAGAGGATTCAACCCCTGCCACTGCCCGGTCGACAGGTTGAGAATAAGGCTGGTGGTGTCAGGCTGCGCTGGCGGTGCCAGCCCAAAGGCATATCCGACAAACCCAAGCCATAGAGCAGCTAAGATGATTCTTCGAACTGTAGTGCTTTGAGCTGACTGTTCTGACCCCATGTCGCCAATACCTGAATCTGCTATCCCAATTGCTTGTACTGACTTGATTAAAACATTTAGGCTGACTCGTCAGATCCATAGGGAGGGGTAAGTCCGGGGCATATAGCAATCCGCGAAAAGGTTGAGTTGGATTGCTAGGCACGGAGCGTGCTCAATAAAGGGGATGGCTGTGCTCGGAAGCTCAGGCAAGTGTCCAACGCAATAGTTTGGAGGGCTTTAGATTTTCTTAAGTTTTGCGTCCATATATCAAACAAGTTAACGAAACCCGTTAATAGCGGTTGAAGCTCCTAAGTTGGGAAGTGGCGCACCCTCTGATTAGCATGCAAGCGGCAGACTTTCTAGAACTCTACGAAGCGGGCTACCGTAACTTCAAAGGCATTAACCTCAGCGGTGCTGACCTATCCAATCAGATTCTGGTTGATATTGATTTATCAGCCGCTAACTTGACCGGGGCGAATCTGAGCCGGGCCTTTCTGACCAAGGCCGACCTGTCAGGAGCTTGCTTGGCTCGTATAAACTTCTCCTACACAAAGCTGTGCGAGGCTCATCTGGAAGATGCAGACCTGACCAAGGCGATGTTGCAAGGAGCCTTTTGTGTTCATGCCAGTTTAGTTGGGGCGTCTCTGAGTGGTGCTAACCTGTCCCATACCAATCTGCGAAAGGCGCGTTTGGATCGCAGTAACCTTTGCGGGACCACGTTGTTGGGGGCCAACCTACGGGAAGCCTCGCTAACGGGTGCTAACCTGGCCTGGGCAAATCTCAGCGGTGTGCGGCTCTACGGCGCAGCGTTGGTTGGGGCGCAGCTCAACGGCGTAGACTTCTCGAATGCATTCTTAAACGGGTTAGATTTTCGAGGTCAAGACTTGACCGGGGTGCGGTTCACCCAAGCGCGCCTGAAAGGGGCAGACCTGAGTGAGACAAATCTAGTAGCAGCCAATCTGGCAGCGGCCAACCTGCAGCGCACTCGGTTTGTTGGGTCAAATTTGTCGGGCGCAAACCTGAGTGCCGCCCATGTGAGACTGGCAAACTTTGCCCAAGCTAACCTGAGTCGCAGCGATCTATCCAGCGTTGACTTGCGCGAGACGAATTTGTCAGGTGCCGACTTGACTGGAGCAGACTTAACTGGGGCAGAACTCTTGGCAGCTCAGCAGATTCATTCTAGCCGGTCGGCAGGGGCAGCTGTTTCTAAGCGGTTAGGCCTGCCTCAGCTTCGTCCAATCGGCTAGACGGGATGGGCTAATGACAACACTACAGCCGCCAGACGATGGCCCTACCCAGTACGGACTTGTTATGGTAACGGCTGGCACCACCGATGAGGCCCAGCAGATAGCCGAAGCGCTTGTGACCGAAAAGCTAGCCGCTTGTGTCAACATTTTGCCAATTCGTTCAATTTATATCTGGCGAGGGTCACTGTGCAACGACTCAGAGTGTCAGCTCCTGATTAAAACAGATCTGTCGTTGTTTACCCAGCTGGCCGAGCGCGTGCAGATGCTGCATTCTTACGACGTGCCTGAAATTGTTGCGGTACCCATTGCTCAAGGTGCAGACTCGTATTTGAGCTGGATGTGCGAACAGCTTCAGTGATGGCTTGACTGACGGGTGGGTGAGTCAGTCATAACTCAAAACAGTCTGGCTGTTTTCTTTGCTAAATCGAACTGGTAGCGACTGGCTTTGTCGGTGACGCCGTAAAGGTTGAACGAGACCGTGGGTTCATCTCCAATGGGTTCGACCTGATGAATTGCGCCGGGCAAGAAGCCAATCATGTCTCCGGGAGATAGGGTTAGCTCTCCTATGGTCGTCAGTTGATGGGGGTAGTCTGCTGTAGGCTGTCGTTGCCACAGACGATTTTTTTCTGCGCCGCCAACTAGGGCGACCACACCCCAAGTGGCGTGGTTGTGAATTGTAGAACGCTGCCCCGGTGCCCAGGTCACCATCTGCACCGTTAGGGGAAACCCGTATTCACGGTATAAAAACCGGACTGACCATCCCTTTTCCCCTGGTGGATCAAACTCCATTTGCAGCCAGTAGGAACTGGTTAAGAGTTGTCGTACTTGAGGCATGATGCGCTGCAGACGCCGGTAGTCGTCGGGCTCTTCTGCCAAGATGTCTTCTAGATCGGTGAGAAACCGATAGAGTCGGTAAGACGTCGTGTCATCTGAAGGGTGCGCGTCGAACCGTTGAAACTGTCCGTCGTTCTCAACAATCCAGTTGTTTTCAGTCATCTCTACGTTGGCTAGACCAGCATTTGAGTCACTATCCCAGTTAGGTTTTGGGAAACAAAATCGGAAAGACAGAAGGATTCTGGCCTCTGTTTCCTAGATTCTAATTTCCTAAATCATAATGACACAGCCGATTCTACAGATAGTTGGGACTCAGTAGGTCGATCTAGTTAAGAGGCAACCTCACAAATACCTGCGATCAGGAGGTAGAAGTCACAATACAGCAGGCTTCTACCTTTGAGTTACTTTGTCCTGATGGGGTTTTGTCCTGGTGGAGCTGACGGCTATGGTAGCTACCGATATAAGGCAATCACTGTTACAGGTAGCAGATTTATCTCCTGTACTATACATATAGTCACGCACAGCGCACCTGAACGTCACACGCCAGTCAATTTCTATGTTTCACGGGTCCAAAGGATCAGTCTGTTTCAAAGTACAGTCACAGTCGCACAGAAGGATAAGCCGGATTGGGGGAATCATTCTTCTCGGTGCGATCGCAGCTAGCTGCCGTACCGCCGCCTCTCCTTCTCTGGGTAGCAACGAAGCTCAAGCCCTCAGCGATGCCCGATGTGGTCCAGAATTTGTCTTGGTACCGCGCGGTCGCTTTCTGGCGGGCAGTACGGCTGAAGAGGTGGATTATGCTTACCAAGTTTCTGCCGCAGCTGTGGGCACTGATACTGCTGAAGCGAGCCTGCGAGAGAATGGCTGGTTTGACCGAGAGCCAGAGCAGCGCCGCGTCAACCTGCCAGATTTTTGCATCAGCAAAACGCCCATCACCAACGCCCAATATCAGGAGTTCGTGCTAGCCATTGGCTACCACGCCCCAGGCATTACGCCAGAAAACTACCAGGAGCAAAATCTGCGTGTCCATAGTTACGACGACACCAAGCCCTACGCGTGGCGGAGCTACCTTTATCCAGAGGGAAAGGCTGACCACCCCGTAGTGCTGGTTTCTCAGGAAGATGCGGTTGCCTATGCCCTCTGGAGAAGCCGCGAAGACGATTTCGAGTATCGATTGCCCTCTGCTCTGGAGTGGGAAAAGGCGGCGCGGGGCACCGATGGCCGCTACTTTGCCTGGGGCAACGACTGGTCAGACGACCGCACAAACTGGCAGCGCAGTGGCGAAGAGGGCACTAGCCCAGTGGGCGACTACCCAGATACCAGCGTGTACGGTGCGACTGACATGGCCGGAAACGTTTTTGAGTTTACGTCGGATACCTTTACCCGCGATCAGCAGGTTCGGACCATTATGAAAGGCTGTGCCTGGGACGATTTACCGGGCTTTTGCCGAGCGGCCTACCAGCATTCTCGCCCGGTGAACTACAAGCATATTCTCTTTGGCTTTCGCCTTGTCAAACCCGCAGCACCGCAAAATTAAACCGTCGTTAGACTGAGCGAAATAAACCTATCACTTTCATCAAAAAATATTAGAACTTCTGATAGCTCAAGGCCGTTTTCAGCTTTTTCTAAGGATTATGGTTCATGATAGTCACCAAGATAGCTGAGGGCTATCTAACCACCGTTGAAGGAGAACATCATGAAAGTTAAGTATTTTGCCGCTGTAGCGGTTGCTTCCGCGCTGAGTCTCGGTACCCTAACTGCTTGTGGTACTGATGCTGAGGTTGCTGATCCCTGTGCTGCCCCCGCAGAAGAAGTTGCTGATCCCTGTGCTGCTGCTGACCCTTGCGCTGCCGATCCTTGTGCGGCTGACCCCTGTGCGGCTGACCCCTGTGCTGCCGATCCCTGCGCGGCTGACCCCTGTGCTGGTAGCTAGCACCTAAAAGGGCCGTCTACGTTTTGTATCAAAAGCCTCTGGCCCTAGGGCCAGAGGCTTTTTAGTGGGTGTATGAATTGATGGTAGGGAAGTGGTAGATGATGGTAGGGAAGTGGTAGATGTCAACGACAAATGAGATGAGGGCAGGCATGGACGTTGCGGTAATCGGGCTTGGCACCATGGGCGCACCGATGGCGCTCAATCTGATGAAGGCAGGTCACCGAGTGGTTGTGCATAATCGTACGCGCGATCGCGAACTCCCCTTAGTCGAAGCCGGTGCCCAACGCGCCGACACCCCAGCTGTAGCTGCAGCCAATGCCGACATCATCGTCACCTGCGTCAGCGACACTCCAGACGTACAGACCATCATTCTGGATGGTAATGGCGTCATTGCGGGTGCCAAGCCCGGTTCGTTAGTCATCGACATGTCCACCATCAGCCCAACGACCACCCGCGACATTGCCGCTAGTCTGGCTGAAAAGGGTGTTGCCATGCTAGATGCCCCGGTTTCTGGTGGTTCTGAAGGGGCACAGCAGGGCACGCTGTCGATTATGGTGGGCGGCGATGCGGCAGACGTGGCACGGGCTATGCCTGTTTTAGAGGCGATGGGTAAAACCATTACCCATGTGGGCAACATTGGCGCGGGCCAGCTGACCAAGGCCATCAACCAGATCATCGTCGCAGGGACCTACTGGTCAATTGCTGAGGGCATGGCGCTAGGGCTCAAAGCCGGGTTAGACATGGAGAAAGTGACCCAAGCTGTGGGTGGTGGGGCCGCTGGCTCATGGGGGCTAACCAACCGAGCCGGAAATATGATCAACAATGAGTATCCGCTCGGGTTTCGCGTCCGTCTGCACCGAAAAGACCTGCTAATTGCCTTAGAAGCAGCCCGTGAGCTGAACCTGCCGCTGCCAATGGCTGCCTATGTTGAGCAAGTCGAGAGTAGCCTGATTGGCAAAGGGTATGGAGATGAGGATGTATCGGCGATTGCCCGCAGTGTGAGAGAGCAGGGCGGTGTTGAGTGAAGCGTAGACCTTAAAAACAGGAGCCCAAATTAGCCATGTTAGGATCGACCCCAACGCCGTACTAATTCTTTAAGGCCTGATTGGTAATGGTTGCGAGTGCCCAAAGGCTATCGATTGAAGCGTACTTGGCCTACGACAACGGCACAAACGCTCGATATGAGTTGCTCGATGGGGAGCTGATGTCCATCAGCTTGGGTACGGGAAAACATACTAGCGTCATTCGCTTTTTGGTCAAGCAGTTGGACAAGGCTGCCAAAGAACAAAACTGTGTGCTGTCCCGGCCATGGTGGGTATTCAGTCTTCAAGAGGGACACGTTGGGACACCGTTCGCATTCCCGATATTACGGTTTTGCCAGCAGCGCAGCTTAAAAAACTAGAAAACCAAGAGTGCGTTATTGAACTGAACGAGCCACCCCCGCTGCTCGTGTTAGAGGTTGTCAGCGAATCGACTCAAAGCACAGACTATTGGGCAAAGTGGGTGGAGTATGCTGCGCTTGATATCTCTGAGTATTGGATTGTTGATCCACTAAACAAAACAATAACGCTGTGCGTTTTGGAAGACGGTCGCTACCGAGACACTGTTCTACGAGAGCAGCAGACTATTACCTCCTCATGCCTTCCCCTGTCGCTTGCAGTAGAAGAGATCCTATCTGTTTGAACGCGTTCTCAAACTCTTTTCAGTTGGTGAACAGAACTCTGTAAGTTGGACCAGCACAAATTCTGTATTCAGGTAGCGGACGATACGGCACAATAGAAAGCCTGCATCCTTTCGCACCTGCCATGACTCACCCCTTTAAACGTCTGCTGTCTTACTCGCGCAAGTATCGGAGGCAGCTTTGGCTGGCTAGCCTATGCTCTGTGCTGAACAAAGTGTTTGACCTGGCTCCGCCGGTACTGATTGGTTTGGCGGTCGACATTGCAGTGAAGCAGCAGGATTCGCTGATTGCAGCCTGGGGGATTGAGGGCATTCGGGCGCAGTACATTGTGCTGTCGGTGCTGACGTTTTTGCTGTGGATGGGGGAGTCGGTGTTTCAGTACGCCTACGCCTGCCTGTGGCGGAACTTGGCGCAGACAATAGAGCATGACCTGCGGCTAGATGCCTACGCCCACATCCAGTCGCTGGAGATGGCGTATTTTGAGAACCGCAGCACGGGCGGGCTGATGTCCATTCTCAACGATGACATTAACCAGCTAGAGCGATTTCTCGATCATGGGGCCAATGAAGTGCTGCAGGTGACGACGACCATCATTTTGGTGGGCGGGGCGTTTGTGGTGATGGCACCCGGCATGGCCTGGATGACCATACTGCCGATGCCGTTTATTGTGTGGGGCGCGATCGCATTCCAAAAATTCCTGGCCCCTCGCTATGCCGAAGTGCGCGATAAGGTCAGCCTGCTGAATGGGCACCTCTCCAACAACCTCAGCGGCATTGCCACCATCAAAAGCTACACGTCAGAAGCCTACGAGATTGAGCGCATTCGCCACGATAGCAATGCCTACCGAGAAAGCAACCGGCAGGCGATTCGCTATAGTGCCGCGTTTATTCCGCTGATTCGCATTTTGATTTTGGTGGCATTTACAGCGGTGTTGCTGTTTGGCGGACTAGCCGCAGTAGCAGGCACGCTGGCGGTGGGCACCTATAGCGTGCTAGTGTTTTTGACCCAGCGGCTGCTATGGCCACTGACGCGACTGGGGCAAACGCTGGATGAGTATCAGCGGGCGATGGCTTCTACAAACCGGGTGATGGGCCTGCTGGATACGCCGATTGTGATTCGTCCTGGCACGCATCGTCTGCCGGTGAGTAACGTGCAGGGCGAGATTCTGTTTGAAGATATTACCTTTGCCTATGCCGAGCGAGAGCCGGTCGTGAAGCATCTGACCCTCAAGATTCCAGCTCGGCAGAACATTGCCATTGTGGGCGCGACGGGCTCTGGCAAGAGCACGCTGGTAAAGCTGCTGCTACGGTTTTATGAGGTGGAATCTGGACGCATTACGCTAGATGGTATTGATTTGAAGGATCTGAACTTGATGGATCTGCGCGGGGCGATTGGTCTAGTCAGCCAGGACGTGTTTCTCTTTCATGGGACGGTGGCCGAGAACATCGCCTACGGCACCTTTAACGCCACAGAAAGAGAGATCCGCATGGCGGCGCAGATGGCGGAGGCGGACGAGTTTATTGACCAGCTACCCCAGGGCTACGACACGATTGTGGGTGAGCGGGGACAGAAGCTATCCGGCGGGCAGCGTCAGCGATTGGCAATCGCCCGTGCAATTCTTAAGAATCCGCCAATTCTAATTCTGGATGAGGCAACCTCAGCGGTGGACAACGAAACGGAGGCCGCGATTCAGAAATCTCTAGAGAAGATTACCCAGAACCGGACGACGATTGCCATCGCCCACCGGCTGAGTACGGTGCGGAACTGCGATCGCATCTACGTGATGGATCAAGGGCAGCTTGTGGAGTGGGGCACCCACGAAGAGCTAATCGACCGTGATAGCCTATACGCTGCCCTGTGGAAGGTTCAAACTGGCGATAAGACCGCGCTAGTTGTTTGAGCCCCTCCGAAGCTATGCCTTATCCCGCTGGTCTCGGTTAAACAGAACCAGCTCGTGTAAGGTTACGGTGCCATCACCGTTTAAGTCGGCAACTGGGTTGCCCAGGCTGACTTGACGAGCGCTAGCCGCGGTTGTGAGCATGCCGATAACTGTTAGTGCTGTTAGTGCGGAGAGAATGTAGCGTTTCATGGTGAAAACTCCTTGGCGAAACAATCAGCTTGTTGACTGTCTTTAGAATGCAGTGACAGGCTGAAGCGGTCCTGATGGTTGGTTCAGTAGTGGATTAGCGTTTTCTTAAATACGCTGAGTAAGCCTGGTGATAGAGGTCACAGGTTGTTATGATTGTTAGAACAGAAGTCGTACTGAACCAACAATTTCTGCTATGTCTCAACATGTTTTGATTACTGGAGCCTCCCAGGGCGCAGGCAAAGCTACGGCGCTACATTTTGCCAAACGAGGCTGGGATGTGACGTTAACGGCCCGGAGCCCAGAGCGGCTGATGACCGTTGCCGACCACATTGCCCAGATGGGCTGCCAGGCGCTGGCCGTTCCGGCTGATGTTGGTGATGCGGATCAGGTTGCAGGGCTAATAGACAAATCTTTGAGTACCTTCGGGAAGATCGATGCGCTGATCAACAATGCGGGCATCTGTCTCACGGGGCCAGCCGACAGTACGACCCTAGAAGACTGGCAACAGATTCTTCGTACCAATCTGTGGGGCTGTATTCACACGATTCACGCTGCCCTGCCCTCGATGTTGGCTCAGGGTAGTGGCTGCATTATCAACGTCGGTTCTTTTGGTGGCAAAATGCCGCTACCGCAGATGACGGCCTACTGCACCAGTAAGTATGCTGTGACGGGCTTGACCGAGACGTTACGCCTAGAGCTAGCCCCCAAAAACATTCATGTTGGCATTGTCCATCCTGGCGTCATCAACAGCGACTTTATGGAGCGGGCGATGTTTCGCGGGCAGAGTGATGCTGAGGCTAGCGATCGCCAGCAGCAAATGGCCCAAATGCTGGACTCTAGCTGGGTGAGCCAGCCCGAAGACATTGCCAAAGCCGTATGGAAGGCGGTGCAGCACAGGCAAAATGAGGTCGTTGTGGGTCCAGCGGTTGTGGCAACAGAACTGAATCGGCTGTTTCCTCAACTGACGCAGTGGGCGTTGGCAAAAGGCGCGCAGTGATAGCGCCTTAGGTCTCCACCCGATCAAACTCGGCCAGAATGTTTTGGTAAGTGTCGCGGACTGCTGCTGTAGAGTAAGACGGTGTAAGGGTTTCAACCTTGAGCGATTTGAGCTTGGCCGCGCAGATGCTGGTTTCGACGAGCAGTTCTGGTGGGGCAACCTGCTTATGGATACCGGCAGAGAGAGTTGCCCCCAGCGTGCAGACTGAGGCAACCGTGGTGGTGAAGCGCCAACCGCCCATTGGGGTGCCCGAAATGGCGGCTTCTCCGGCAATGAAGGTTGCGATCGCGCCCAGTACGATATTCAAAACGCTATAGCGTCGGTCTGCGGCCTTGATGCGATTGCGGTGGATTTCGGCCTTTTGCAAACTGAGGTCAATCTGCGTTTTCAGCGGGTCACTTTTCACCGGGTTATGACTGATCATGGTTCTAACCTCTTAGAATTCCAACCTTGTAGATGTGATGGACTGCGACAGGGCTGATGGACAGCTAACACCGCAGAGAACAGCTACAGCCGCTTGTAGCCGTATTCCGAGAGGTTTCCGTTATTGGAAAAAGATGGCGCTCACTCTAAATGTGAGCATAGGTTCACAGCGGGCTGCATCTTAGTAAAATCAAGACTTGCCATCTTGAGCAGCGGGGATAAGCCACAAAAAGAACCGGCCGCTCAATGTGTGCAACCGGTTCCTATACATATCCATCTTGCTGGATATTTGCGTCACCAGCCATAGCCTGGGTAACTACCACTGACGAGCACAATAAAACTGCTTAAGGTCAGATTCGTGCGATAGTGACCATCTCTGGCTGGTCTTGATACTTCCCTTTGCGAGTCTCGTAGCTGACTTCGCAGGGTTCGCCTTCCAGAAACAGAAGCTGTACCACACCTTCATTAGCGTAAATACGGCAGTCTGCGCTCGAAGAGTTGGAGAATTCTAGCGTCAGGTACCCACGCCAGCCCGCTTCTGCTGGCGTCAGATTGGCGATGATGCCGCAGCGGGCATAGGTACTTTTGCCAATGCAGATTGTTGTGATGTTGTCTGGAATTGCCAAGCGCTCTAGCGCGACACCCAGGCCATAGGAGTGGGCGGGCAGAATGAAGTAGCTGCCGTTATCATCCTGGCGTAGGCTGGTGGGCTCTAAATTTTCGGGATTGAAGTTCTTGGGATCAATGACGGTGCCGGGGACGTGGCGGAAAATTCGAAATTCGTTGGGCGAAAGACGAATATCGTACCCGTAGGACGACAGCCCGTAGCTGATTACCGGCGTCTCCGAGGGCTTAGAGGGCAGGCTGGCGCGGCGGATCAGGGCTGGTTCGAAGGGGGCAATCATCCCCTGATCGGCCATTTGTTTAATCCAGGCGTCGTTTTTAATCATGGGACTCCTTGAATGGGGCGGTTAGAAAGCGCTGTGCTGTCGGTACGATAACTGGATGTAAGACAGACGCTAGACGATCTCCGATCTGCCAGCTCTGTCGTCTAACTTCTAATATTCTGTCTTCTGTCTTCTGTCTTCTGAATTCTGCCTTCTTGACCTACGGCAAAAATCCTCGACGAAACTCAGTGACCTGATCGGCAACGGACAGGATAGAGTACGGCATCTGGGGACCGGTCAGCACTACATCAAGCTGGGGCGGTCGGCTTTCCAAGAAGCTGAGAACGTCCGCTTCTGCGAGTAGACCAAACTCCAGCGCCAGGCTCAGCTCGTCTAATACGACTAACCCGTACTTGCCCTGTTTAACCACATCTAGCGTGTAGTCCCACAGTTCTGTAAGGGCAGCTTTAGCTTTGGGATCGGTGGTCGCTTCGGTGATGCAGCCTTCATAGTCACAGCGCACCCAGTCCAGATTTTGGCCCATCTGATTGGGATGGTTGGGGCCCTGACGAATGCCCCCTTTGAGAAACTGCACTACCAGCACAGGCAACCCCTGCTCGGCGCTCCGCAGGGCCTGCACCATCACGTTGGTAAAAAAGCTGCGATGCACTGAGGTAAAAACCTGAACCGTGCCTTCAATGGCCTGTAGGAAAGGGTGTCGCAAGATTTTTGCAGAACCGGAGGCAGAACGGGCCGGGGGCTCTGGCGTCCCCGGTAGAGTACTTGTCTGAACGGCCTTGAGCTGAGAGACCATGGTGGGTTAGGTTTAGGACGCACTGGATCAGGACGCACTAAATATAGCGTACTAGCATCCAATTTCCTCGAAGAAAAACGCTAGAAACCCAATTATCTTAAAAACAATGCAGACGTACTACACCACAGAAGATTAGCATCAAATCTTATGAAAAGATGATGGATTTCTGCGTTGTACTGTCTGTAGTCATGACATACATCGGCGCGGTTCCTGCAACGGCAACCCGAGCGGCCGCTTAACGACGGCATCTCTTAAAAAACTCGAACATCCTCTGAAAGAGGGGCCGCCGCCTCGTTATCCTGAGTGACAGCGCCGCTTCACTGTTGAAGGGCCGATTATGAGGATGAAAGCATGGTTTGGCAACGCCCGGATGGTCGTCAGTCTGATGAACTCCGTCCGGTCAAGTTTGTGAGACGGTTCACCCGCTACGCCGCCGGTTCGGTGCTAGCTCACTGTGGGGACACTCAAGTTTTATGTACGGCCTGCATTCATGAGGGGGTGCCCCCTTGGCTGGAAGGTAAGGGACAAGGATGGCTGACCGCTGAGTACCGCATGCTGCCCAGCGCGACGCACCAGCGCAAAAAGCGTGAGGACATGCGACTGTCTGGCCGAACGCAGGAGATTCAGCGGTTGATTGGTCGAAGTTTGCGGGCGGCGCTAGATATGGGGGTGCTGGGTGAACGGACGCTGACGATTGATGCCGATGTGTTGCAGGCCGATGGTGGAACGCGGACTACGTCGATTACTGGGGCCTATGTGGCCCTGGCAGATGCAGTGCGATCGCTACTCGACAGTGGCGCTTTGACCGAGTCCCCCATCAAGCATCAGATTGCGGCGGTGTCTGTGGGATTGCTGGATGGGGAGTCTTTTCTAGACCTGAACTATCCCGAGGACGTCGCTGCTGACATTGACTTTAATGTCGTGATGAACGACATCGGTGAACTGATCGAAATCCAGGGGACGGCTGAGTCCGGCAGCTTTAACCGGCACCAGCTCAACCAGATGCTAGACCATGCCGAAAAGGGCATTGGCGACCTAATGCAGCTACAGCAGCAAACGCTGGGTTAGGCCCAACCCAGCGTTTTGTTTCTAGCACGTGGGATCATCCCGCAGGCGACAGGTTACTGCCAAGGCTCTCGTGCGTCTGGACTGACGGCTTCAGCACTAACCTGTAGGGCAGCAAACCTATTGGCGCTGACGCTAGAGACCGGATCCCACCGGAGGATACTGCCGGTGACCAGGTTAACCCCGTACAGCCGTCCGTCCGGTCCCATCTTCATATCAACAACAAAGGAAATGCCGGAGTCAAATACCTGAACATCGGTGACCTGGCGACTGTTGTTCAGCGTTGCCGCATACAGCGTACCGCCGTTGATATCGCCAAACATCAGCGTTTCGCTGTTGTAAAAGTCTCCAACCATGATGGCATTAGCATTGTCGGGGGCTCCGTGGGTGCGAAACAGAATGGGGAAGACAGCTGGGTCGTCACCAGGATTATTGCGGTTGCCGTTGTTGTAGAACGCGATCGCCTGAGATAGTGACTTGTAACCGCCGGTTTGGTTAGGACCTTCGAAGTACGGCCAGCCAAAGTTTGCTCCGGCTGGACCCGTGTTGATTTCCTCAAAACTGTTCCAACCCACATCGCCAATTACGGGTTGGTCAGACACGGGGTCAAAGGCAAACCGGAAGGGGTTTCGCAAGCCTGAGTAGAACACCTTAGACTGGTTGCTGTCGGCGTCCCCATCGTAGAACGGATTGGTTGCTATCCCTTCCCCGGTAATTGGGTCGATCCGTAGCACCTTACCGGAGAGATTTTGCACGTCCTGAACTCTGACGGTGCGAGGGTCAGTGAAGTTATAGGAAGTGCCGTCTCCGTTACTTAGATACAGATAGCCATCTGGGCCAAACTCTAGGTCTCCGATTGTGTGAGACTCGCTATCTGTGGCCAGGTAGTCTCGAATATTCTGATTCTGCACGCCCGATCGCCCCGGATCGTTATCTTGGGAGCCAACATCGATTTGGCTGGCGGGCGCGGTGATGGTGGTGCCGTTGACGATGCCAGATGGCCGAATGGAGTTGTTGCCGGTGCTGTTGCGGGTAGGTTCGCTAGTGTATTGCCAGGTGCTGTTGGTCCCCACCAGCACGACAAGGCTATTTGGATTTGCCACCATGGTGTTGGGGTTCACCGTTAGCCTTACCATGCGGGAGGGGCGGTTGCCGTTGCCGTCTGGTCCACCGAGCCCGCTGCGTCCTGCCGTTTCCGGTGGGTCGTAGGTGTACAGCAAGTAAACGTAGGGCGTGTTTGGGAAATCGGGATGAATGGCGAGACCCAAGAGGCCGCGATCTCGCGTCGCATTAACCTGGTCAGATAGGTCTACCAGTGGGGTTGAGCGGAGGTTGCCTTGGTTATCAACAACGCGGACACGGCCGGATTTTTCTGCCACTAGCAGGTACTCTCCATCAGGCGTCCAGTCTAGGGTGGTGGGTTGGGTGAGACCTGAAACGGCTGTGGTGCGGTTGAGGTCGCCCAGTTCTAGGTCGTTGTCTAAAATAGTGACCGTAGAACGATTCGGGCTTCCCAAGGTTGCACCAGTGGGGTTACTCAGTCTGACAGAAAACGTCTCACTGCCTTCTACAACAATGTCGCTCAGCAGTGGAACGGTAATAGTGCGGGTGGTCTGATTCGCGGCAAAATTGAGAGTGCCAGACTGGGCAGTGTAGTCTTCTCCTGCGGTGGCCGTGCCGTTGACCGTTCTAAACTGAACCGACGCGCTACTTGAGGCATCGCCACTGCGTTGGACTGTTAAGGAAACGGTGGACTCGGCCTCGGATACGCTCAGTGTCGGTTCGCTGACGGTAAAAACTGGCGCTGCGTCGTTATCAACAATCGTAATGAGCTGGGTCCGGGGTGCACCCAAGCTGCCTTCGCTAGGGTTTTGCAGTCCTACTGCAAAGGTTTCATTCCCTTCAAAGGTGGTGTCGTCCACGATGGGAATGGTAAACGAGGCTTCGGTTTCTCCAGCCTCGAATACTAGCTGACCCGTGTTGGATCGACCGTCAAAGGTAGGCGTGGTATAGTCGCTGTCTGCCGTTGCGCTACCGGCCCCGCTAATTTCGTTGGTGGTGTACTCGACGGTGGCACGGCTTTGAGTGTTGCCCGTTCGAACAACCGACACGGTAGCCACACCAGCGGCTTCATTGACCAGTAGCGTATCGCTGTTCGCCAGTGCAAAGGTGCTGTTGGGTCCACCACTGACTTCTTCTAAAGAGACATCATCCAAATAGGTCATACCGCTATTCGCGCCTTTCCAGACCCAGACGGACGCCTGGGTCGCATTGATCGGGGCAGTATATTCCAGCTCATACTCGGACCAGCTGTTGCCTATAATTTGCTGAGCCGTTCCATCGATGGCATTACCGTTGTTATCTAAGAAATTAACCCCTAGACCACTCCAGCCGGTGCTGTTGGTTCTGGCAAAGGCCGTAAGCTGATACGTCTTACCGGCTGTAACAGCAGCCACTTGCTGTGCGCCGCTGCCGTTGGTATTGAGCTGAAGCGATCGGGTACCATCGCTAGCGGTGCTGGTGGTCACCGTTTCGGTGCCGTTAAAGATGCCCCAGTTAGCAATGCCAGACTCGAAGCTAGAGTTGAGCAACAGATCGCCCGATGTTGGCGGTTCTGGTGGTTCTGCACCGTTTACGCCAAACTCGTCTAGGGTGGTTGTGCCCGAGCTGCCACCTTTCCAGGCCCATAGTACGCCGCTGACAGCGCCTGCGGGAGCTAGTGCGTCGAGGGTATACTGGCTCCAGTTTGCGCCTGTGATCTGTGTTGAAGCCCCATCAATGATATTGAATTGAGCATCGAGAAATTGTAGCCCGATGCCGCTCCAGCCCGTGCCTGAGGCCTTAGCATAGGCGCTGAGACTGTAAGATTCTCCGGCAACAACATCAAAGTCTTGTCGAACGCCTGCGCCGTCTGCTGCTAGTGCCAGTGCCTTAGTGCCAGCAAATGCGTCGTTTGTGATCGTTTCGTTGCCTGTATAGGGCTGCCAGTCAGCAAGCCCTGCCTCAAATCCGGTATTGCTCATGACGATTTAATTTCTGGAGATACGCGCAGTCATGCCTGTTGCCGAACGGGGGAGTTTCGGCTAGGCAACGCATTGGCAGTTGTTGCCATCTCGTCACGATGCTGAGTCGGCTATCCCGCTCGGCATAGAACAAAATGGCCCTTAGCTAACCTCTGGCGTTGGAGCCTGTCCAACCTTGAAGTCTTTAAAGTCTTCTCTGTATATTCACTGATGCAAATCTTCTCAACAAGGTTCCTATGAGGCTTCTATGAAGAGAATGGCTACGAGATTGAAGGTAAGATGTAGACATCAAGAAAAGTTGTTGCGTTCTTCGGCTCAGGCATCCCCTAGCGCGATTCGTTGATCTCGTCTCGAATGCTGAGGTATCGATTGATCCGAATCCGCTTGATCATCTGCTGAATCTCTTGGGGGGCTCGACCGAAAATATTGAGGAGATGCGCACTAAGTTCTAAAGCAGCTTCGAATTCGGGTTGAACCACTTCTCGGGCTCCGGCCTGACTCAGTACGTCGATTTCTTTGGTGACGTGGGCTCGGGCGATGACGTCTAGGTCGGGGGAGATTGAGATCGCACGCTTCAGCAGCAGCCGGGTACTTGTGGGATCCGGCAGGGTAATGGCTAGGGCAATGGCACGCTCCAGGTGAGCTTTTTCTATAATTTGCTCTGAGTCTGCGTCCCCCAAGATGTAAGGCAGCTTTTGATGACGCAGCGCCTGCACTGCGGCCTCATTGTTTTCAATTACCAGTACCGGATAGCCCTGCTGAGCCAGGATACTCACGACAACCTGTCCCACCCGGCCAAACCCGGCGACGACGACATGTCCAGACAGCTCTTCCTCAACCTGAATCTGCTGGGGAGATTCCCACCGCGATAAGAATCGCTTTATTTGTGGAAATTTCAACAGGGATTCAGCCAGAGGTGTTGCGGCATTGAATAAAAAGGGTGTAAACACTAGGGTAATTGCCGTTGTCCCAAGCAATAGCAGGTAGGTTTGCTCCTCAATTAGATTGGTTTCTAGCCCTACCAGCGCCAGCACAAATGAAAACTCTCCAATCTGGTTGATGCCCAGTGCCGTCCGTAGCGCCGTCTTAAAAGAGTAGCCAAAGGACAGCACAATCGGTAGGACAATCAGTGCCTTGCCGACCATGACCAGGGCAACTAGCTCTAGGATGATCGCGGCATTCTGAATCAGAACTTGCGGATCGATCAGCATGCCAATAGAGGTAAAAAACAGGCAGGTAAAGGTATCGCGCAGGGGGATTAGACGACTAATAGCCTGATCGGCATAGTCAATTTCAGAGACCATCAGCCCTGCTACAAAGGCCCCAATTTCAATCGATAGTCCCAGTTGAGCCGTCACTAGTGCCACACTTAGGCAAAGCGAAATTAAGGTGAGCAGGAAGAGTTCGTTGCTACCGGTACGAGACACAGTGCGGATGAGGCGGGGCACAAGAAAATAGCCGGTTGCGATCGCAACCCCCAAAAACGCCGCCACCTTGACTAATGCCCAGCCCAACGCCAGCAACAGACCGCTTTGGGCCGTCAGTGAGGGCACCACCGCCAACATCACCCCCAAGGCCAGGTCTTGGGCGATCAAAATGGCCAACATAATTTGGCCGTGGCGCGTGTTCAGTTCACTACGCTCTGTCAGTGTCTTAAGCACCACCGCCGTTGAGGACAGCGATAGGACCGCACCGAGGAAAATGCCCTGGGGAATCGAAGCGGCCCACCCCAGCAATCCGCTTATGAATACCACCGCCGACATTGTCAGGCCAATCTGCATCAGACTGCCCTGCAGTGCCACATTTCGCACCCGGTTCAGTTCTGCCAGTGAAAACTGCATCCCCAGTGAAAACAGCAAGAACGCTACGCCCAGCTCTGCCAGCCCACGGATGGCCTCGACATCCTCAATCAGTCTGAACCCAAGCGGACCAATCACCAGACCGGCGGCCAGGTAGCCCAGCAGTACCGGCTGGCGCAGACGGCTAGAGGCAAACCCACCCACTGCCGAAGCGCCCAGGACGGTGGTTAGATCAAGAATGAACGTGTTGTCAGCGGCCAGTGATTTTCAGCGGTTGGGTGTAGCAAACATCTGGATAACCGTAACCCAGATCGCCAGTTTGTATCAGGTCCGTGACATATCCTTGACCGTCACCGGAGCCAGCTGAATCGTCTCGAAGGGCATATCTACACCCGCGGCTGTCAAGGTCTTAAACGCCCGTTCCCGCAAGATGAACCGCTGGGAGATGTGTTCACGCTCGTTATCCAGCCATGCCTGGAGCTGTAGCCCTACGTTGTAGTCGTTGAGCTCGGTGACCACAACCCGAGGAGCAGGGTTGCTCAGAAACGCCGCATTGTTTTGAACCAGCGATACCAAAATGTCTTTGGCACGGTCGATGTCCTCTGTTACGGCAATGGTGAGGTCGATGTCAAGGCGTAGGTGAGGAAAGTTGGTATAGGACGCTATAACGGTGTTGATAATAGTGGAATTGGGAACTGCCAGCATCCTGCCGTCTACCGTCACAATGCGGGTACTGCGCAAGGTAATCTGCTCAACGTGGCCATAGTCTCCCTCCACTTCTACCAGGTCACCAATGACAAAGGGCCGGTCCCAAAAAATCAGCAGGCCAGAAATAAGGTTTGACAGAGCATCGCGGGCAGCAAACCCAATGGTTAAACCGGCTAGCCCCAAGCTTGCGATAATCGCAGCCGTATTGATGCCCGCCGCGTCTAGCGCCTGCACCGCACCGACAACTAGCACCGTGTATTTCAGGGTTGTCTCCAAAAAGCTAGCTGAAGTTTTGTCGATACGCGAACGGCGAACAACGGTACGAAGTGCGCGATCCAGCAGTTGCCACAGTAGATAAAATGCAGCAAAGGTGAGCAGCCCCACCACTAGATTGGAGATAAAGGCCGCTAGAGACTCCCCCAGTATCTCTGGATCAAATTCAGCGCGAAGGCGGGTGAGAATACCCTCGATAAACCCATTCATTATGAATCTTGCTTTCGAACAGTTTCCATAGCTTTATCACAGTAAGGCTCGGATCGAACCACTCTAGCCGTGTTTAGAGCTCATGTTCTTTTCTAAAGAAGGTCATAGGCTCTACGCCATGGTGCCATCTGAAAGGGGTTTAGACTTACTGCCCTGGGACAGGTTGTCAAGGGGACACCCAAGGCTCATAACAAACATTTACCTTTAGTTGGACAAGTTTAAATAAGCCACTTCCCTAGTCCATTTGAGCATTAAGAACCGTTTCAAAAAGTCAGTATTCAAGGTGACTGCTCAGCCCGCTCCTCTATTCTGAAGCTGACTCACCATGACTCACGGAGACCTGCATGAAACTGGCCTACTGGATGTACGCTGGCCCGGCCCATATTGGCACGCTGCGCATCGCCAGCTCCTTTAAGAATGTCCATGCCATTATGCACGCTCCCCTGGGGGATGATTACTTCAATGTCATGCGGTCGATGCTCTCCCGCGAGCGCAATTTTACTCCTGTTACCACCAGCGTTGTCGATCGAAAGGTGCTGGCTCGTGGTTCTCAAGAGAAGGTGGTAGACAATATCACCCGAAAAGACAAAGAAGAACATCCTGACCTGATTGTTCTGACGCCAACCTGCACCTCCAGTATTTTGCAAGAGGACCTGGGCAATTTTGTCGACCGCGCTCAGCTGGAGGCTGAGGGCGATGTGATGCTGGCGGACGTGAATCACTACCGTGTTAACGAGCTTCAAGCTGCTGACCGGACGCTCCAGCAGATTGTTGAGTATTATCTGAAGAAAGCGAAGAAGCAAGGGCAGCTGCCAGACGGTAAAACCGAGAAGCCGTCAGTGAATATTATTGGCATGACGACGCTGGGCTTTCACAACAATCACGATGCCACTGAGCTGAAAAAGCTCATGCTGGAGTTAGGGATTGAAATCAATTCGCTGATTCCTGAGGGGGCATCGGTTCATGACCTAAAGAATCTGTCTCGCGCCTGGTTTAACCTGATTCCCTACCGGGAGGTGGGTCCTGCTACGGCTCAATATCTGGAAGCTGAATTTGGCATGCCCTATGTGGACATTACGCCGATGGGTGTGGTGGATACAGCCCGCTGCATCCGTGCGATTCAACAAATTCTCAACCAGCAGGGCGTTGATGCTAACTACGAGGAATATATCGATAACCAGACGCGGTTTGTCTCCCAGGCTGCTTGGTTCTCTCGCTCCATTGACTGCCAAAACCTAACGGGCAAGCGTTGCGTGGTGTTTGGCGACAGCACCCATGCGGCGGCGATTACCAAGATTCTGGCACGGGAAATGGGCATTCGCGTGGTGTTGGCCGGCACCTACTGTAAGTACGACAAGGACTGGTTTACCCAAGAGGTGGGCGAGTACTGTGATGAGATTCTGATTAGCGAAGACAACGGGGCTATTGCTGACAAAATTGCCCAGCTCGAACCTGCTGCCATTTTTGGCACGCAAATGGAACGTCACGTGGGCAAGCGGTTAGAGATTCCCTGCGGCGTGATTGCAGCTCCCATTCATGTGCAAAATTTCCCGGTAGGCTATCGGCCTTTCCTCGGCTACGAGGGCGCAAACCAGGTAGTGGACCTGATCTACAATTCTTTCACCCTGGGTATGGAAGACCATCTGCTGGAGATTTTTGGCGGGCACGACACCAAAGAGGCCATTACCCAAACCATGTCTGCCGACTCTGATCTGAGCTGGAGCAAAGATGGCCTGACGGAGCTGAATCGGATTCCGGGCTTTGTTCGGGGTAAGGTGAAGCGCAATACCGAGAAGTTCGCTCGCGATCGCGGCTTCACAGAAATCACTGCCGAGGTCCTTTATGCGGCCAAGGAAGCCGTTGGGGCATAGGCTAGACTAGCGCGATGTGGTAATTGCAACCAGGTGGCATGATCTGGCACTGCCAGATCGCACCTTGACACTGCCAGCTGAATGGCTTTAATTTAGACAAGCATCTAATTAGATACTTGTCTAAATTTTATGTTCCGTTATGGCTACTCAGACCCATCCTTCGTTTCAGACCCTGCTTAGCTTCTTCAAGGTGCTGGCCGATGAAAGCCGTCTGAAGCTGATTGGCCTGTTAGCTCAGCAGGAGCGCAGTGTCGAAGAAATGGCTGCGATGCTGTCGCTGAAAGAGCCGACTGTCTCTCATCACTTGGCCCGACTGCGGCAGATGGATCTGGTGACGATGCGGCCAGATAAAAATACCCGCTACTACCGACTCAACCAGGACACGCTACAGACCCTGTCTAAGGGCATCTTGGCTCCAGAAAATATTGCTAGCTTTGCCGAGGATGTGGACGTTGATGCGGCAGAGACTAAGATTTTGAACAATTATTTTGAAAACGGTCAGCTCAAGTCTTTACCTGCTAGTCGTAAAAAACGCTGGGTTATTCTCAAGTGGCTGACCAGCCAGTTTGAAGAAGGTAGGGCATATTCAGAAAAAGAGATTAATACCACTCTCAAGCAGTTTTATCCCGATGCAGCTACGCTACGTCGGGAGCTAATTGGCTACCGAATGATGCAGCGTGACAAAGGAATATACCATCGTCAGCCTGTGACAGCATGGCGAACAGAAGCCGAGCAAAACTGAACTTGACTTAGTACCCCCTGACTTAGCAATCCCTGACTTAACAACCATTGCGTTGGCTATCCCTACAATGGAGAATCCCAATGCTGGTCTCTCGTTTGTTTTGTTAGCGTTGTAACAAAACAAACCATCGGGAGGCGTCTCATCATGGTCAACAGTTTGATGGGTAAAAGCTGTGCGGCTCGGCCTTTTCACAGTCTTGAGGTTGCCGATCTTGTTAAAGATCTAGACAGCAATCTTGAACAGGGTAAAACTGCTGAGTCAGTTGCACAGCGCTACGAAACGGACGGGTGGAATGAATTACCTACCCCGCCAAGGCAGTCTACAATCGTCAGGTTTCTTTTTCAGTTTAATCAGCCACTGCTCTACATTTTGCTGGTAGCCGGTGCGGTCAAAGCTTTCCTTGGCTCTTGGACAAATGCTGCGGTGATCTGGGGTGTTACTGTTCTTAACGCTGTCATCGGCTATCTACAAGAGGCTAAGGCTGAAGACGCCATTGCCGCGTTGGCCGAGGCGGTTACCACCGAAGCCACAGTGTTACGCGATGGGCAAACGCTACACATTCCCTCACGGGATTTGGTCATTGGCGATGTGGTTCTGCTAGCTTCCGGGGACAAAGTTCCCGCAGACCTGAGATTGTTCAAAACGCGCAGCCTACAGGTCGATGAATCGGCCCTGACGGGTGAATCACTGCCCGTTGCAAAGTCAGTTCTGTCTTTACCCACTGAGGTCCCACTAGCTGAGCGTCACAACATGGCCTATGCCGGAAGCTTTGTCACCTTTGGCCAAGGGCGAGGACTGGTGGTGGCTATTGCTGCTGCTACAGAAGTGGGCCAGATCTCACAGTCGATGAGCCAACGGGTTAACCTCACCACTCCGCTTACGGCAAAGTTTGCTCACTTTAGTCGACTGTTGCTCTATGCCATTTTAACAGTGGCTGCTTTCACCTTTGTGATTGGTCTGGGTCAAGGAGAATCCTGGGAATATATGTTTGAGGCGGCGGTGGCTTTGGCCGTCAGCGCGATTCCCGAGAGCTTGCCAGCAGTGGTTACCATTACCCTGGCCATTGGAGTCAACCGCATGGCCCAACGACACGCCATTGTCAGAAAGCTGCCAGCGGTAGAGGCGCTAGGAAGTGCAACGGTGATCTGTTCTGATAAGACCGGTACGCTCACCGAAAATCAAATGACTGTACAGATGATTTATGCAGGCGGTGAGTACTATAGCGTTAGCGGTGGCGGCTACAGTCCCCATGGAGACATCAGCCCTATTCCAACAGCCAGCACCCGCGCGCTCATGGAGTGCCTGACCGCAGGGGCACTGTGCAACGATGCTCAGCTTAAACAAGCGGGAGAGCATTGGTCAGTGGTTGGAGATCCGACTGAAGGTGCCCTGCTTACGGCAGCGGCCAAGGCTGATCTAAGCCAGGCAAGGTTAGCGGCGATTCGGCCAAGGCTTGATTCCATTCCCTTTGAGTCGCAGTACCAATACATGGCGACGCTACACGACGCCGAGATACGAGCCATCTATGTTAAAGGATCGGTAGAGGCCGTTTTGCGGCGCTGTACCCAGATGATGGGTGAGACGGGGAGGCTGTTACCGCTAGCCTCCCCGTCAGTTGAGCAGGCCGCAATTGAACAGGCTGTAGAGACGATGACCGCTCAAGCGCTGCGAGTGCTTGCGTTTGCCTATAGACCGGTCGATAAACACCGTCATTCCCTCGACCATGCCGATATCGAGACAGGTCTGGTGTTCTTAGGGCTGCAGGGTATGATTGACCCGCCCCGTCCTGAAGCGATCGCCGCCGTTCGAGCCTGCCGCAACGCGGGCATTCGCATCAAAATGATTACCGGCGACCACATTTCCACTGCGCAGGCCATTGCCCGTCGGATGCGGCTAGCGGATCAGGTTGTGGCCTTTGAGGGCCAAACGTTAACCTCAATGGACAACAATGAGCTTGCGCATACGGTGGCAACCGGAGACGTGTTTGCAAGGGTTGCGCCAGCCCAAAAGCTACGACTGGTAGAGGCCCTCCAATCTAGGGGAGAAATCGTTGCCATGACCGGGGATGGGGTGAACGATGCCCCAGCGCTAAAGCAGGCTGACATTGGCATTGCGATGGGCAGAGGCGGTACTGAAGTCGCCCGAGAGGCGTCGGACATGTTGCTGACAGATGACAACTTTGCTTCGATTGAGGCGGCAGTCGAAGAGGGGCGCACGGTTTACCAAAACCTGCGGAAGGCCATCGCCTTTCTGCTACCGGTCAATGGGGGTGAATCGATGACGATTTTGATCAGTGCCCTGCTGGCTAGAGACCTGCCCATCCTGTCGCTTCAGGTGCTTTGGCTAAACATGATTAACTCTCTAACGATGACGGTGCCTCTAGCCTTTGAACCCAAATCTGAAGGCACCATGCAACAGCTGCCCCGTCCACCTAAGGAACCGCTGATTACGCGTCCGCTGCTCAAGCGGATCTTGCTAGTGTCTCTATTTAACTGGGTATTGATCTTCGGCTTGTTTGAGTGGGGCCGCTCAACAACCGGTAACATTGCGGTGGCGCGAACAATGGCGATTCAGGCATTGGTAGCGGCCAGAATGATCTACTTGCTGAGTATTAGTCAGTTGGGCAAGAGTGTGTTGAGCTGGGCACGGGGTAAGGCGGCTCGGGTAACCAATGCACCATTTTTACTTTGGGGTATTGGAGGTGCGATCGCACTGCAAATTCTCTTTAGCCAGTGGCCGCTGATGAACACACTGTTTGAAACGGCACCGCTTAACTGGCAGCAGTGGCTGATCTGCCTATTTCCAATGGTGCCAATGGTGCCGTTTGCGGTTTGGGTCAATCGAGTGGATCCCAACGGGTCTTCACATTAGGTCGTAACGATGGGGCACAGGGTAAGCATGCGCTACAACCAGGCTTTCATCTGAGCTTTGGTGAGGTTGCTGCCGCACAAAACGATCCCCAGCGTCTTGTCTGAAAACTTTTCTCGGTGAACCATTGCAGCTGCTATCCCTACTGCGCCAGCAGGCTCTAGAACAATACCCGCTAGTTGATGGATCAGCCTCATCGCGTCCAAAGTTGCTGTGTCTGAGACCTGGAGGATGTCATCGACGGTTGTTGTCATGACATCCAGCGCTTTGGGTACAGGAATGCGCACGCCGATGCCGTCGGCGATGGTATTGACCGTGTCGGTGGTGACAACGCGCTGCTGCCGCCATGATTCGTCCATGGCCGGGGCCCCATCGGCCACAATGCCGATAATTTGAGTCGCCGGACGGGCGGCCTTGTACCAGGTGCCGATGCCGTTAACGAGTGCGCCGTTACCAATGGGAATTAACAGTCCGTCGAGAGGGGTTGGATGGCGGCTCAGCTCCAGTCCAATAGTCCCTGCACCCATGCTGATTTCAGTATCTCGACCGTCTTCGACAAAGGTTTGTTGGTTGTCAGTTGCAAAGGTCTTGGCGGCTTGTTTCGCTGTGTCGAAGTCGGCTCCGTGTAGTTGGACCTCAGCGCCGAGCTGCCGCATCCGTTCTAGCTTCAGTGGATTCGCCGTCTCTGCGGCAAAGACAGTAAGCGGAAGCTGCTGCTGACGGCAGGCGTAGGCCATACCCTGGCCAAAGTTACCCGCCGATGCGCAGACAAAGGGCGCTTCGGTAGCACGCTGTTTTACAAAATAGTCAGCGCCTCGCCCCTTGAAGGAACGGATGGGGTTAAGGGTTTCTACTTTGAGAACAATGCGGTTGTCTAGCGCATTGTTGAGTGTATCAAGTTCAAATTGAGGCGTATTCAGAAATAAGGGGTTAATCTTCTCATAGGCCTGCGAGATACCGTCCTTCGAAAGCTGAGCTTGATCCACTTGGGAGTACCTTTGAATCGGCTGTCGATAGTTTAACTATAGTTTAACTATTTTGAGGTTATGGAAATCTGGTCTAAGGCAGTGGAGCAAGGTCTGACCACCCGCTATGAAAGCTTGTGTGTACTAATAGCATCGTGTTGGATGAGCGTATGCTTGGTCAAGAGCCTTTATGGTCGCGAGGGCCTGTCATTACTCTGGGCGAGACGGCCAAGCTGGTTGTTGAGGTGGTTAGTACAAACTGGCAGAACGACTATGCTCGAAAGTAAGAGGATTACGAAACCTTGGGCATTGCTGAGTACTGGATTGTCGACTACTTAGGTATCGGCGGTAAGTACCATATCGGTTTGCCCAAACGCCCTACAGTAACCGTCTGTTACTTGGAGAATGGTGAGTATCAAAAGGTGCTGCTACGTCAGGGCGATATTACCGAGTCCCGCGTTTTTCCAGAGCTGGCGCTGCCGGTTGATAAACTCTTGACCTATTTGCAAGCGCCTCGAGCAGCAGGTTGTCAGGCGGTGGGTGTCAAGGAAACAATCGATTTCCTTTTCTCTAAGTCCGCGCCTACGCGCTCGTCCAAATCGATACGGTTTCATCTCGACTGCTGGTAATCAGATATCGGCCATCGGGCGAAAAGACAACATCGACAACGCCCCAACCGTGCTCCAGTCGAGCCACGCAACGCCCTGTACTGCCATCCCACACACTGGACGTGTTGCCTTCAGTTCCCACTGCCAACAGTCGGGCGTCGGGGCTCAGGGCTAGGGCCGTCACCGCGTCTGCGCTTCGATAAATCAGCTCAGCTTCGACAGGCACATCCAGCGACCAGACCTGAACTGTCCCGTCATCACTGCCGGTGACGGCGTGCTGTCCTGCTGGATGTAGGGCCAATGCCGTAATCTTGCCGGACTGCACTTTGACCGTTTCTATCAACTCTCCGTTAGGCAACTGCCACAGCCGCAGTGTGCCGTCCCACCCTGCGCTAGCCAAACGTTGACCTGTGGCGGTAAGGTCCAGGGCGCTGACTCGGTCCTGATGCTGCGTCAGCTGTGCCGTGCACTTAAAAGATTGGCGATCCCACAGGCTAATGCGCCCTTCGCCCCCAGCCACCACCACCTGCTGAGGCGACAGGACCACATCGGCAGGAATCCAGCTCTGCCGGGGTAGCGTCCTTTTTAAGGTACAAGTTTTGACATCCCAGAGTTTTGTGGTGCCGTCATAGCTGGTGCTGTAGAGGTGGCGGCTGTTGGATGCAAAGCAAAGCCCGCTGACCTGATCTCGATGCCCCTCTCCCCAGGGCAGCCATCCTTGCTTTGCCTTGAAGGTGTACACGTTAGAGCCGTCGGTGATGCGATGGAGCGCGATCGCACCTCGACGATTTCCCATGGCGATCAAACCTTCCCCACTGACCGCCAGTGCATGGACAACACCCTTTGTCGGCATCTGGCAGATCCGCTGCCAGGGTCGCTCAGAGGTTTTGGGTAGCGGTGTGAGCTGTGGTTTGCTCGTCAGCTGTGGGGCGAGGTCAGGTAGCTTGAGCTTGCTTTGAATATCTTGCAACTTTTGTAGCGGTAAGACGGGCTGGTTTAAAGCCTGAAGGGTCGCCGCTGCTGACGGTAGGCGGTCTCGGTGAGATCGCGCTACCAGCCGATCCAACACGGCCCCCAGTCTTGCCCCTACCGGCTGCGTCAAAAAGTTTCGCCAAACCCAGCGGTCTTCGCTCACCGAGTACAGATCGAACGGTGGTAGCCCCGTTAGCGCGTGCAGGCAAGTTACGCCCAGGCTGTACAGGTCGCTGGCAAAGCTGGCCTTCCCCATTGCCTGTTCGGGGGCCACGTATTCTGCACTGCCAATTACGGTCTCCCGACTGAGCTGGGTTTCCGTTGCAGCGCCAAAGTCTACCAGTACCGGCAATCCATCCTCTGGCAGGATGATGTTCTCTGGCTTGATGTCTCGGTGGATGACCCGGAAGCTGTGGATGTATTCCAGTACGGGCAGCAAATCCCGGAGCAGCTGCTCTACTCGCTCTGTTGTAAATGGCCCTTCGGATTCTAGCCTTTGCGCTAGCGTCGGTCCTGGTACATAGGTTTGAACGAGTAGCGGTCCGGAACCCCCTCCAGCATCGTCGATAAACTCGACCAGCGAGGGGAGCTGCGGATGCCGACCCAGGCGTTTGAGCCGTTCGGCTTCCTGATGAAATCGCTTCAGTGCTGGCGCTGAGGTGTCTTGTAACTGCTTCAGTACTACCCGCTGCTGGTCCTGCGTTTCTGCCAGCACTGTATGACCAAACCCCCCCTTGCCGAGAACGTACAGGCCCCGGTACTTGTCCAGCAGCCAGAGGTTGCGATCGCACCCGTCACACACCTGTACGTCTTCGCCGTTAACCGGCTGCGGACACGATAGGTTCAGGCAATAGGTCATCGGCCAAATGTGGGATAAACGGAGAAAGGTAAACGGGGAAAGGCCCAAAAGCAGGTTGCTTAAGGTCTCAAAGCACGTACGATTTCCCCCTTTCCCTTTTACCCTTCACCCCGCTCTACCCTTTCATCTTGCCGTGGGCGACTTCCCTTAAGTCGGTACCGCCTCACCGGGCCTCAGCCTGACCCATTTACCCATCTCTTCTTTGAAGCTGTCGCAGCCCACCACGTCGTACTCAAAGCCAAATTCACCGGACTGCACGATCCGGTCGGCCTCGACGCCGACCTCAGGCAGCATAATATTGGCATTGATCGTCGGATTCTCCGGCATAAAATCAGGATGATCCGTCAGGTGTGCCTGCTGATGGTTGGTTTCGACCTCGTGGTAGGTCATGCAGCGGTCAACGTAATGGCAGTTGATGCAAATACACATAGTCTGTTCTGGGGGGCGTTGTCTTGGAGGGTCGTTGTCCTAGGGGTCGCCTTCCTGGGGGTCGTTGTCTTGGAGG